>URHH01000077.1 GCA_900547615.1 uncultured Blautia sp.
TGTCCGTTATTGGCTTCCCCTGCAATCTCATAAATATTTTGTTTTTCAAGAAAATTGCTCAGAGATTTTCTGAAAAAAACTTCATCGTCAATAATTACAAGTGTTTTCACTTTATATTTCCCCCTAAATCAGATTTTTTATCAGGTATTGTTATGGTTACAGTGGTGCCTTTTCCCGGTGAACTTTCAATGGTAAGTCCGTAATTTTCTCCGTACAGAAGAGCAATCCTGTGGTTGATACTTGGAAGCCCGAAAGAATGTCGGGCAGTTTTGAAGTCCCTGATAGAACGGTTAAGTTCAGCAAGTTTTTTCGGTGGGATACCAGAACCATTATCAGAAACAGAAATACAGATGGTGTCATTTCTGATAGAAACGTTTAAGTGAATATAACACATCTGGTTGGTGAGTCCGTGGACAAAAATATTTTCCATAACCGGCTGGATGGTCAGTTTAGGTATATCTGCTCCATGATCCTCCCAGGATGGATCATAGGTGATTTCGTAATCAACAAAATCCATATATCGCAGATTCTGGATATAAAGATACTGTTCTGTAAGAAGCAGCTCCTGGCGTAGAGGAATGATAAACTGTCCCTTTGAAAGAGAGTTTCTGTAGAAAGCTGACATGGCAGATACTGCTTTTACTGCGGTATCTTTCATATCAAGTTCTATGAGAGACTTGATGGTGTTTAAAGTATTGTAAAGAAAATGGGGATTGATCTGGGATTGCAGGAGACGTACTTCCATTTTCTGTTTGGCATTTTGTTCCTCATAGATATCGTTAAGCAATGTCTGAATCTTCTGCATCATAAGGTTAAACTGATTATAGAGAACTGCAAGTTCATCGTTGGAAGAATAACTGGCAGAAATATTCAGTTTTCCGGCAGAAGCAGATTTCATTTTGCCCACGAGTCTCTGGATAGGTGCAGTGACAGTACTTGTACATAATATGGAAAAAAGTACAGATAAAATGAACACCACAATACTGATCAGAAGAATGTTGTGCAGGATTACCATATGATCCAGAGGCAGGTTTTCCAGAGGAATCAGGTTGATCACATTCCAGTTCAGAGCAGGATAGGATTTGCAGATAAAAAGAGTGTCAGTGCCGTCTACGGAAAAAATTTGCCTATTGGTTTCTGTCAGGGTTTTATATTTCTCTGAACTGATTTTTGTGTAGGATGAGAAATCTTTATAAATCCCTCCGTATGAAGAAGAGGAAAGTATCTGTCCTTTTTCATCGGTAACATAGAAATCTCTGGAAGAACTGTCCGGAAGGTCGCGGAATGCAGAAGAAATATTCGTTTCCTTGATCAGAAGGACCAGGGCTCCCAGATATTTGGTGTTATCAATGTTTGTGATACTTTTTAAGGCTACAAAGGTTGGTTCCCCGCTTATCTGGAAAGGTCCGAGAAACTGAAAAGCCAGATTGGTCTGAAGGCTGTCAAGGACTTCAGGATTCAGAAGGGAATCAAGCTGATCTGTTTCTGTGGTACTGCTGTGAAACCAGTGGTTTTCCGTATCCAGGATATCCCAGGTATAGATATTTTTGTGAAGTCCGATGATACGCTGGGCCTGATTTGTAAGTTCGGAATTCACCAGAAAATGTTCCAGTTCGTTTTCGGGAACTGTGGAAAACATCGGCAATATTGCTGTTGATAGAAAGGGTGATGGCATAGTCAGATATATGGTCGATTTTTTCTCCAAGGTTGCTGGTGATCAGGGAGAGCTGTTGCTGACTGGAAAGTGCGGCACGCTTGATCAGTACTTTTTTGGATGCAGTATAAAAAAAGACGGAAGTAAGCAGGAGTATCAGAGAACTGAGCAGCAGATATGTAACAAAAAGCCTGCGTTTCAGGCTGATTCCTGAAAATAATTGAAACGCCTTTTTTTTAAGATTTTCTATCATGGAATCCCCCTCTCCATATAATCAAGTCCTCTGGAGAAAATTTCTGCCGGCTGCCAGCGCCTCTTCAAGTTCCTTTCCATAGAGTTTGAAAACACCACAGGCTTTCTGGTAAGCTCTATGCCTCTCCAGTTAAAAGCTCTGAAATAATGATTTTTACTGCCAACATCAATACCAACAATCATTGTTGTTTCTTTTACTTGCTCAATCTTCTTATTTTGTGTAGAATTCATTTGTAGATACCTTCCTTATTCTGCTCATTTGCTAACTGGCCGGTTGGCAATGACAGTTTACTTAGGTATCTATTTTTGTAAAATCATTTACTCTTTACACTTTGAATTATACAGGAAGCTTGTTTTTACTGACTACATTATATAATAAGGGAAAAATCTTCACAAGTGCTGGGAAAGGATTGGAGAAAATATTCCAAGTACAGCGAAGATTTTCCATGTATTTTTCCGGGCGGATTTAATATAATAGGCTCATCGATAAGGAAAGCGTAACAGAATATTCAATCCGGATGAATAGAAATGTACCAAAAGGAGGACGAAAATGAAATTAAAAAAAGTGATGGCTGCTACACTTGCCACAATGATGTGTCTCTCTTCATTCAGCATGATGAATGTGTGGGCAGATAAAAAAGAGGATTCCGAACCACTTGTGATCAATTATATCAGTGCCAGAGGTGAAACAGATGCAGCATTAAAAACACTGAAGAAGCTTGCGGAAGATTATAAAAAGGATCACCCAGATTTTGAATTTAATGTAGAGTCTATTGCAGACAGAGAAACATATCTTCAGAAGATCAAGATCCTTGCATCCAGCAATGAACTGCCAGACTGGTTTGATGCAGATCCGGAGGCATTTTTTGAAGGCCTTTGCAAAAAAGATCTGATCTATAGTGTGGATGACCTTTATGATGAACTGGGTATCAAAGATAAGTTCTTTGATATTGCACTGGATTATCCGAAACTCAGCGACGGAAGCAATTACCTTATGACCTGGCAGGGAAATGTAGAGTATTTCTGGTATCACAAAGACATGTTTGAAAAAGCCGGAATTACTGAAACACCCCAGACACTGGAAGATCTCCTGGATGTGTGCAAGAAGCTGAAAGATGCGGGAATGACTCCGATATCCGCAGGAAATTACGACATGATCATGCGTTATCCTGCATTTAAGGCTTTCAGACTGGAAGGAAATGACTTCATTGACAATGCAAGAATGGGAAAAGAAAAATTTAATTCTGAGACAGGTATCGCAACAGCCCAGTATGCACAGGATATAGCCCAGTATTTCAGTGAAGGATGGACAAGTTCAGATACTACCGCGCAGATGGATCTGTTTCTGAACAATGGTGCGGCAATGTTATACACCGGAACATGGGATACACCGGATCTTGTAGATGATGAGGGAAATCTTAAAGATGACATTTCCATGTTCAAGCTTCCTGTAGACAGCGAGGGAACCGCTACGGGAGAAAATGATTACTATGCGAATTGTGGAATCGGAACTGCCATTCTCAAGGATTCCATGAGTGATGAGATGAAAGATTTCATCAGTTATGTATGGGATAATTTTGCTGATACGGCAATGTATGAGTTCAATATGCTTCCATCCATGATGCCAAGTGACCCGGAGAAGCTGCCGGAGCTTACACAGCAGATTTTAAGCGATCTTGAGAACTGCGGCACTTTTGCCCAGTGCTGGGATGTTCGTCTGGATCCTTCTACAAACGAGGTTTACAGAAAAGAGCTGGCAAGCCTTGGAATGGGAGAATCAACACCTGAAGAGTTCTGTGAAAACATGGACAAAGCTGTAGAACAGTATGCATCTGATTATTTTGACACTGAAGAATAACTGATAGAATGCGCAGATGCGGAATTTTATCTGCATCTGCGTATGAAAGGGGAGAGGATATGAAGCCCAGAAATAAAATCCAGCCTTTACCATTTGTTCTTCCTGCACTGATTGTATATATTCTTACTGTTATCATCCCGATTCTGTGGTCAATGGGTTATAGCCTTTTTTCCTGGAATGGAATCAGTGATATGAAGTTTATCGGACTGGAAAATTATGTAAGGATGTTTCAGGATGAGACATTTCGTGAGGCTGTTGTAAATAATCTTAAATTTGTTGTACTGGGAAGTCTGTTCCAGTTATGTGCAGGACTGATCCTGGCGATTTTGCTTACACATATTTCCAAGGGTGGAAATATTCTGCGGGTTATTTATTTTATTCCATGTATCATTTCATCTATGGCGATCTGCCAGATTTTTTCCAAAATGCTTTCTGTCCAGCCCCAGGGCCTGGTTTGCTATGTGATGGAAAAACTGGGAATGGAACCTATCGCTTTGCTGGCAAATCCCCATACAGCGTTGATAACCATAACCCTGATCGATGGATATAAATACTGTGGTCTGTATATGATCATTTTTTATTCCGCATTTGCATCCATATCAAAGGATGTGATCGAGGCATCTACAATGGATGGCTGCAATGTTTTCCAACAGTATCGTTATATTAAGCTTCCACTGGTGAAAAATATATTCAGCATTGTCATTGTAATGCTTGTAAATGGCTGTCTGAAAACCTTTGACGTATTTTATATTCTTGACAATAAATCCAGATCAACAGAAATGGTGGCAACTTATATGTATAAAACTGCTTTTAATTCGGCTGACTTTGGCTATGGAAGTACATTGTCCGTTTTTCTGGTCATTGAATGTCTGGTAGCAGTAGGGATTATACAGAAATGCCTGGGATCGGCGAAAGGAGATGAGTCAGAATGATAAAATCAAGAAAAAATATAGCTATTCGTGCTGTGTTCTATGTAGTGATCCTTATTTTTGTCATGATACAGGTCTACCCTATTTTCTGGGTTGTCTGCTCCAGCCTGAAAACACCGGATGAAATGACATATACTGCACAGTATGCTCTGCCATCAGGATTTTATCTTGGAAACTATATCAGCGCACTGACGATCTCATCCATTCCAAGATATTTTCTTAACAGTACGGTTGTGGCAGTTCTCACACTTCTTGGCATCGTAGTCCTGGGGTGTCCGGTGGCGTTTGTGATCAGCAAGGTAAAGGTAAAATATGCCAATGCACTGATGGCATTTTTCCTGTTTGGAATGATGGTGCCTATTTTTTCCTGCCTTATACCCATGTTCCAGATTTATAACAGGATCGGACTGAGAAATACATACTGGGCACTGGTGCTTCCGCAGATCGGGTTCGGACTTCCAATGTGTATCTATCTTTACACCGGATTTTTTAAATTTATGCCGGATTCTCTTCTGGAAGCAGCAGTTATTGACGGTGCCACAATGGGAACCACATTCCGCAAGATCGTGGTACCTATGGCTAAAAATACTACAATGACAGTTCTTACATACAATTTTGTTTTTGTATGGAACGAATTTACATATGCCAATACATTTATCTCATCTTCTGATATGAAAACTCTGCCAATTGGCCTGAATGACTTTGTGGGGCAGTTCGGAAGAGTGGACTGGGGAAGTACATTTGCGGCGATCGTAATATCGATCCTGCCTACACTGATCGTGTATTTTATTCTTAACAAAAACATAATCGAAGGTATGGCTGCAGGTGCGGTCAAGAGTTAGGAGGCTGAAATGGAAACAAGGATTGAATTAAAACAAGGATGGAAAATTTTGCAGGATGTTCATGATACAGGGGAAAAGACCGGGCTTTATGCTGCCAGGGAAGCGGATACTTCCGTAGGTTCCCAGGTGTCTGAATGGGAAGAACTGGAGGAACTGAAACATCTGCAGCTTATCTATGCCAGACAGCCATATTTCGGGCGTGAACTGAGATATTTCAATCAGGCGCCCTGGTGGTACAAAACAGAGTTTGAAGTTCCGGATCAGAAAGTTACGGATGCTGTCCTTAAATTTACCAATGTTGATTATTATGGAAAAGTATGGCTTAACGGAGAATTTCTTGGAGAGCATGAAGGATATTCCGCTCCATTTTTCTTTAATGTAAAAGATAAGCTTGTTTTTGGAAAGAAAAATTATCTCATTGTAAAGGTAAGTTCTCCATGGGATGATGAGGTGGAGCTGGATGCACAGGATTCCAGAACCCACCTGGTAAAAAGAAATATGGTAAAAGGTACCTACGAACATTCTGATACATTTATCCAGAGAGATGTAAATCCTGTAGGAATCTACGGAAAAGTGGAACTGATCCTGACAGAAGAAGGTGTTCTGGAAGATCAGACAGATCTGAAGTATGAACTGGATCCGGATGTAAGGAAAGCAGACGTATATGTGGAAACTGAAGCGCGAGGTCTGAAATCCGGGGAGACATATGATTTTAATGTAAAGATCCGGGAAAAAGAGTCCGGTCTTATAAAGGCAGAAAAAACTGTTCAGATAATGGCAGAGAAAGCAGAGACAGGTTTTAAATGCGAGCTTAAAGTGGAAGATGTCAGACTGTGGTCCACATGGGATCATGGTTATCCCTGGATGTATCAGGCAGAACTTACGTTAAGCAGGGGAAAAGACATACTGAGCAGCAGAACAACGAATTTTGCTTTTCGGGACATTCAGATTGAGCGTAATGAAAAAATAACAAGATTCTGGCTTAATAACAGGAAACTGTATATAAGAGGAACATCTTATTTTCCGGACTGTTATATTTCTGCAATGACAGGGGAACGGTATCTGAGAGATCTTCTTAATATAAAGGCGGCAGGATTTAATCTGGTGCGGGTACATGTCCATACAGAGCAGGAAGTTTTTTATAATCTGTGTGATGAGTTGGGAATTGCAGTTCTTCAGGATTCAGAGTACAACTGGACTCATCCCTCTACAGACGAATGGGCGCAGAGATTTGCAGACGTTTACAGAGAAAATGTAAAACTTCTGAAGCATCATCCGTCTCTGATCTGCTGGATCATTATGAATGAACCGGGATGTATTGATCCAGACGGAAATGTGAGGAGAAGATTCATGGAGGAAAATCCCGGACCTGCTCTGTACAGGGAAGTGCAGAAGATGGATCCGGGCAGACCGATCATCAAGGGTTCTTTCTGCGAAGACGATCTGCTTAGCGGGGACAGCCATAATTATCTGGGTTCTTTATGCGGTGGAGAATATGCAGATATTTATGAGCAGACAGAAAAGCTGAATACAGAGTACGGATTTGATGCACCGGGCAGCAGTGAAAATCTGAAAACTGTTCCGGCGGTATATCATCGTCTGGAAAAACTGGTGGATGATATCCCGAAGATTCAGGAATATCAGTATAAGCTTCTGAAATATTATACAGAGCATTACAGGATTCAGAAATATGAACCATGTTCGGGATATGTACAGTTCATGTTTATTGATCTGTGCCCTCAGAGTTTCTATGGATTATATGACTGGTGGGGAATTCCCAAAAAGGGTCTTCAGGCCATGCTGGAAAGCAATGCTCCTGTAGGTGTTTTTGCAAAGCACAAAGATTATTTAGACAGTCTGTATATTGTAAATGATACAGACGAAGCTCTTGGAGAATGTGAACTTACATGGATGATTACAGAGACATTGAACGGAGAATTGGTGGAAAAGGGAACTGTTACAGCAGAAGTTCCGGCAGATAGCCGTGTTATGGTAAAAGTGTTTGAGAAAAATTATGGAAAGGCGCAGAAATGGAATCTTATACTTGTTCTTTCTGACAGAAATGGAAAATGTGTGGCAAAAAATACATATCAGGATATCTGCACTTTGCTTTCCAGAGTTGAAGGACATCCGGATCGTATGAGCCATGAGTTTGGAATGAGACTATACTGGATCTGAGCTATCTGTAGCTCACAGGCGGTGATATCCTGCGAGGCGTTTTACCCTTTCCTTCTTATGGTACGTCAAAGTATATCTGGGAGAGGGATAGCGTCATCACTAATTCTAATTTTTTAATTTGCCTTTTGAGAGAGGAAAAATCCTTTTCTCAAAGGGCTTTTTCTATTTATTACGGTCAAAAACAAAATGGAGATATGGCATATGCAAAGGTGGTATTAGTTACTCCAGTAGAAACAATCTGCAAAATTTGTAAAAAGAGTCTGGTAAAAGAAGAGGAGGCAAAGGTATAATGAAAAATAAAGATATGTTGAGAAAAATATATTATGAGAATAGAAAAATAAACAGAAATATCCAGAGATTGGCTAATGTTGGTTTAATCAGTCTGCTTGCAAAAGCAGGACTGATTCTGTCAGGTGTTTCTGAAGTCTTGATTCTGGTTGGTGATTTTTTGGATTATCGAAAAGTAAAAGTTGAAGAAAAATTAGAAAAATGTAAGTGATTTCCAGATTATTACAGAGAAATGAGGGGAGTATGAAAGATGACAGATTCAGTGTATTACAAAATCGGGAAATAGTTTATTTTTCAACGAGTTTTGTGTAAAAAGATGCGCTATGGATATTCTGTCTATGGTATACTTGAGGTATCATTCGGTGAAAGGAGACGGGATAAGTGCCGAAGGGAAGTAATCAGAAGTTCAAGTTGTATCGGCTTGCTCAAATTATGCAGGAACAGACAGATGATGAACACTTTACAGTAAATGTAGATGTACATGTCAGCAGACAGTTCTTAGGCTGGGTATTCTCACTTGGTGAGAGTATAAAAATTGTTGGACCGGATAATGTGGTAGAGCAGATGCATAAGGAAATTGAGAGGTTGATTACACAATATAAATCAGATTAGTCTGTGTTATGAAAAGACCGGCACATTTATCTAATGACGAACGTACGGAAGAAGCAGATAAAGTATCTTCCCGAATTGCAGAGATACTTTCAGAGAAAGCTTTACGTTTTCACCTAATGAGTATATATTCGATTTATCGTAAATTATTTCAGGGAATTTATACATATTCAGGTAAGATGAGGGACTATAATATTACAAAACCGGGAAAAAGATTTTAGTTACAAAGGATTATCGATGAGTGAAATAATTCATCATCTTGCTGTTTTTATTTCTGGACGATGGCAAATTCATGTTTTGGGAGAAGGAAATACAAGAACGACAGCCGTGTTCTCTATCAAATATTTGAGAACATTGGGATTTTCAGTTACGAATGATATATTTGCGGAAAATGCATGGTGTTTTTGAAATGCGCTTGTTCGTGCAAATTATACGAACCTGAAAAAAGGCATTCATGAAACAACAGAGTATCTGGAGGCTTTTTTTAGAAATATGCTTTTATATGAGAAAAGCGAGATTCACAGTCGTTATTTGCATATAAGAGGATTTTTAAATGATAAAAAAGTAGATATTTAGGCTGTAAAAGTGGATATTCGAAAAGAAAAAGTGGACATTAAAAATGCTCTTATGGAAAAAGGACTGAATTTATTTGTAAAACAATAAATTATGGAGATTATAAATTACTTTCAAATCTGAGGCAGGCGAAGATTGTTGTACCTGTATCGGGGCATGGAATTATTTATTGTATAGAAGAATGTTTTTGACGTAAACTATATAACAAGAAGGCGGATGTTGAATATGGATATTGGGAAATTGATTGGTGAAGCAACAGAATATGATAAAAAACTTATTTTAGAAGCACGTAAACCAAAGAGCTGGTGCAAAAGTGTGAGTGCATTTGCGAATACCTTTGGCGGTGCATTGATTTTTGGAATAACCAATGATGGACAGATTGTTGGTCTGGAAGATCCGAGTGGTGATGCAGAGAAAATCAGTGAGATTATTAAGACACGACTGGATCCGATTCCGGAATTCCGGCTACGATTTGAAGAGGAAAACGAAAATATATTGGTTGTATTAGATATTTTTAAGGGAGATGAGACACCATATTATTATTCAGGAGATGGTGTGTTGGAAGCTTATGTGCGTGTGGGAAACGAAAGTGTGAAAGCAACTGCAACTGAATTAAAAAGATTAGTTTTACGTGGCAGGAATACTTCTTATGATTCACAGATTTCCGCCTATAAAGTAGATGATTACGCATTCTCAAAACTTCGGGAGAGATATAAGAAGTGGACGGGAAACAGTTTTGATGAGAAAGACTTGATTTCTTTTGGAATGGCAAATGAGCAAGGATATTTAACAAACGCAGGAGCATTAATTGCAGATGAGAGCCCGATTCGATGGTCAAGACTATTTTGTACAAGGTGGAATGGGTTGAATAAAAGTAACGGGATATTAGATGCTATTGATGATGCGGAGTATGAAGGAAGCGTTCTTTCCCTGATTGAAAATGGAGAGGCATTTATTAAGCGAAATGCAAAAATGATGTGGAGGAAAACTTCGAATTCCAGAGAAGAGATGCCGGAATATGTAGAGCGCAGCTATCATGAAGCATTGATTAATGCATTGGCTCACAGAGATTACCTTGTCAATGGAAGCGAGGTTCATATTGACATATATGATGACCGTATGGAGATTTATTCTCCAGGAGGAATGGCGGACGGTTCTGTTATTCAGGAAAGAGACCCACTTACAGTTCCGTCAACCAGAAGAAATCCGGTTCTTGCAGATGTGCTTAACAGGCTCGGGTATATGGAGCGGAAAGGCAGCGGATTCGGAAAAATCATCAGTGGATATGAAGTTCAAGTGAATTACGCAAAGGATAAAAAACCATCATTCAGATCAGACAGGTATCAGTTTACGGTGATTATGCCGAATCTGAATTATGATGTCCCTCAAGATGTCCCTCAAGATGTCCCTCAAGATGTCCCTCAAGATGTCCTGGATAAGCAAATAATGAGTTTAATACGAAAAAATAATAAGATAAGTACTGAAAAAATGGCAATTGCATTAGGTGTGAGTGCCAAAACAGTAAAGCGTCATATAAAAGCAATGGATAATGTACATTTTGTAGGGCGTGGGTTTAGCGGATACTGGGAAATTATAGAAGAGTGAATCTTGCGTATGCAAAGGTAATATTAATTCGGCAGTACGGAGGGGGAAATTATAAAGGATTTACAGGGAGTTTTTATGGCAAAACCGGAAAAAAAGAGTTATAATTCTGAGGACAAATAAATACCAGGAGACTACTATGAAAAACAAGTACAACAAAACAATGACCGCCTGTTTTACCGGCTATATTGTACAGGCGATCGTGAACAATTTTGTTCCGCTTTTATTTCTGACTTTTCAAAGGAGCTATGATATTCCCTTATCACAGATTACGGCACTTGTAACCTTTAATTTTGGTGTACAGCTTCTTGTGGATCTTTTGTCCATCGGATTTGTGGATAAAATCGGCTACAGGGCGTCAATGGTCATTGCGCATATAATGTCGGCAGCCGGGCTTCTTCTTTTGACTGTCCTGCCGGAGGTGATGCCGCCTTTTGCGGGAATCCTTATTTCCGTGATGGTGTATGCCATCGGCGGAGGGCTTCTGGAGGTTCTGGTAAGCCCTGTTGTGGAATCCTGCCCTTCCGACAATAAAGAAAAAGCAATGAGTATGCTTCATTCTTTTTACTGCTGGGGGCATGTAGGAGTTG
>URHH01000078.1 GCA_900547615.1 uncultured Blautia sp.
TACTAACTGGTTGAATGTTGGCATTCCATTTCACCTCCCGATTTATTTCTCCATAAGTTTCTTATGGGGCCTTGCGGTTGCTATTATCATTTGAATGCGCACAAAAAAATTACGTTACATTCGCACGCCAGATTATTATAGCCCGTAATTTTGGGGCTGTCAAGCCATTTTCTGCGAATCCTTGCTTTTTTTCTTTTCCCTTATTATAATGAGACTATATTATTCACACAGAAAGGAGCCATTATGAACAAAAAACCTTCTCCTTCTTCTCTGCTTCTGTTTTTTACAGGGCTTCTCTGTATTGGTTTTTTGATTTTTTTCAGTTCTACAACGTATAAACAACTGGATTCCACGCAGAAGCAGCTTGAAGCTCCCGAGGAGTATCTTACAAAAAATCGTGAAGAAATCAAACAGGCAGAAGATGTTTTTACCAAAATAGTGGACAGTAAAAAAGCAGCCATAAAATATCAGAAGCAAAAAGAAGAAACACGAAATCAGGAAAAAGAGCGTGAACGCGCTCCTCAGGCAGGTAAAAGCAGCGAAAACGCAAAACCTTCTGTTTTCAGTGAGGAAGGGCAGGACAACCTTACCAGCCCGGACGCCGCAAACGGACATATTGTAGGAATCGATCCGGGGCATCAGAGCGAAAATGTTGACATGAGCGCTACAGAGCCTCTTGGTCCCGGTTCTTCCGAAATGAAAGCAAAAGCTTCTACAGGAACACAAGGTACTTACACAGGTGTACCGGAATATTCCCTGAACCTTGATATTTCTCTTCTTTTAAGAGATGAACTTACAAAGAGAGGCTATCAGGTTGTGATGACGAGAACAGATAATGAAACAGCGATCAGCAACAAAGAGCGTGCAGAACTTGCCGCCTCAAAAGGCGCTGAAATTTATGTGCGGATCCACGCAAACGGGGAGGACAGCCACACAGCTTCAGGGGCGCTTACCATGTCCCCTTCTTCTCAGAATCCTTTTGTCCCTCAGCTTTATGAGGAATCAAACCGTCTGTCCCAGTGCATCATTGATGCATACTGCAGTGCAACCGGATTTTCCAATCTTGGCGTGCAGTATTACGATAATATGACCGGAATCAACTGGAGTAAAGTTCCTGTGACGATTCTGGAAATGGGATTTATGACAAATGAACATGATGATACAAAAATGAATGACCCTGCATTCCGCCAGACAATGGTACAGGGTATTGCAGATGGGATCGACGCTTATTTTCAGAATTAATAAAAATAACAAGTTCACGATTATATTTGTTTCCACCAGTTTTGTAACTGCACAACGACTTTTTGATTTTATATCAATTTTATTTTACAGTAAATTTCACATGAATTTTTCGCTTCCACAAGCAAATCCTTGGCAGATTTTCTTGATTTGCGGTGGAAACGAAAAACACTGTGAATCCTCTGTAATAAAAATTTTCAAAATACAAAGGAGGCTCTTTATGGATGACAACACCCCCAGACAAAAGAAACCCGTTTTTCTTTATATTGTAATTGCGGTTCTCGTTGCTGCACTTGCAGCCCTTGGCATTCTGACTTTTTTAAGTCTCAACCGCCTTACCGCTCTTCAGGCAAAGGTAAATGAAATGCAGAATACTGTAAAAGAAATCAGCGATTCTGCCGCCAGTTTAAAACAGCAGGCAAAAGAACTTAAAAAGCTGGAAGCGCAGGAGGCTGCTGCCGGTGCTGCTTCGCAGGATCAAAATAGCGAACAGAATAATGACTCACAAAACAGCGCGCCGCAGGAAGAGGGAATGCTCTCTCCTTCCTCAGGCAATTCCTTCACAGATAATACAGACGAAAGCCTGGACAGCCTTCTTTCCCAGATCACCACGCTTCTTCCCCAGGATAATGGAAACTGGTCTGTCTATGTGTGCAATCTTGCGAAAGGCTCCGAAGGCTCTGTAAACAGCACAAAAATGCAGGCAGCCAGCCTGATCAAGCTGTTTATTATGGGAGCTGTATATGAAAATTATGACGCACTTGCAGAACAGTACGGAAATGAAGCTCTGGAAAGCAATCTGAACGCTATGATCACAGTAAGCGACAACGCTGCCGCCAACACTCTTGTGGGATACCTGGGAGGCGGTGATAATGAGGCCGGAAAAAATGTGGTAAATCAGTTCTGTCAGGCGCACGGCTACACCGATACCTCTATGGGACGAATGCTGGAGGAAGGAACGGAAAACGGCGATAACTATACCTCCGTGAAAGACTGCGGCGCTTTTCTCAGGGAAATTTACCAGCTCTGCAGCAATATCCCAACAGAATCTACATTGAAAAATGCAGAGGCAATGTACCACCTGTTAAAGCTTCAGACGCGCACAAACAAAATCCCGGCGCAGATGCCGGAGGGCGTTCATGTAGCCAACAAAACTGGCGAACTTGCCACTGTGGAAAACGATGCGGGAATTATTTATGACACAGCAAACGACATCGACCTTGTGGTATGCTTTATGTCAGAAAATCTCACAGATGCAGGAAAAGCCCAAGAAAACATCGCTTACCTGAGCCGATTGATCTACGGATATTATAATGAGATTTAAGATCTACTCCTGCTCCATCAGAATCTCAATTAAATACTGAAATGCTTCCGGCATTTTCTTCCTCTTATGGTAAATAAGAGAGAACTGGCGGTTAAACTCCTTCGGATAAACAGGAAGGAGCTTAACCGTCTCTTTTTTTATCTCTTCCTGTAAAATCCTTTTGGGAAGAACGGAAATCCCGTCCAGATTTTTAATTCCGTGAATGAGCGCCTGATTGCTCATGCTTTCCCAGAGAATGCGGTACTTTAACTGACGGATTTTCATAAGGCTGTCAAATGCTTCTCTGCTGGCGCTCCCCGGCTCTCTCATAAAAAAAGGATACTCTGCAATTTCCTCAAGCGTTACTTTCTGCCTTTCTGCCAGAGGATGTTTTTTTCCACAGACAAAGGAAAACTCATCAGAACAGAAAGGAACCTCCTCAAGCTGGCTGCTTCCTGTCTTATCTTCCACAAGCCCTATATCCTGCTCGTTTTTTACAACAGCCTGTACAATATTCCTGGAATTTTGAACCGTAACCTGAACCTCACATTCCCTGTATTTTTCCTGAAATTTCCGGATCACCTGGGGCAAAATCGTATTCCCGATTGTAATACTGGAACCAATATGCAGTTTTAACGGCGCTGCGGAAGTGCGCATAACTCCTTCCGTCTCCTCCATAAGCTCCAGAATCTGTCTTGCATATCCGTAAAGAGCCGTACCTTTTTCTGTGGGAAAAATCCTCCGGTTGATCCTGTTAAAAAGCCGTACCTGATAATGCTCTTCCATCTCCCTGACAGCAAGGCTCACGCTCGGCTGCGTCATGTATAATTTTTCCGCAGCCTTTGTTATGCTCATTTCCCTGTAAACTGCCGCAAAAATCCTGAAATGTCTTAACGTCATATTTCCCTTCTCCTTCTGCCGATGCGTTGCCGCACGCCTTGTACTTTACGATTCTGTCTTTTTCACATATTAATTTGCCTATGTTTAATTATTTAATTATACTATTTGAATTATATATAGAAAGCGTTTATACTTCAAGACAAAGGAGGAGAAAAATGAAAGAGAAAAAAAGTACCATTCTGAAAAAACTGTTCTTTTCAACCTTATATTTAAGCGCCTTTACTTTTGGAGGAGGTTACGTGATCGTCACTCTTCTGAAAAATAAATTTGTAGACGAATACCACTGGATCGACGAGGAAGAAATGCTGGATCTCGTTGCCATTGCCCAGTCCTCTCCCGGAGCAATCGCAGTCAACGGCGCTATTGTCGTAGGGTATAAGCTTGGAGGCATTCCCGGTGTTCTTGTTTCCGTCCTGGGCGCAATCCTTCCCCCTATGATCATTTTGTCTCTGATTTCCGTAATTTACGATTTTTTTATTACAAATCCGTATATCCGCGCCATGTTAAACGGCATGACAGCAGGTGTGGGCGCTGTGATCGTTTCTGTTGTATATGATATGGGAAGTAATATTGTGAAGAAAAAAGACTGGATCCAGATTGTAATTATGATTGTAAGCTTCATTCTCTGCTGGTTCTTTAAAGTCAATGTGATTTACATTATCCTGGCTGTGGCAGCGTTTGGAGCTGTGCGCACTGTCCTCTCAGAAAGGAGAAAATCATGATCTACCTACAGCTATTTTTAAGTTTCCTGCAGATCGGAGCATTCAGCTTCGGCGGAGGCTATGCGGCAATGCCGCTTATTCAGGAACAGGTTGTCATACAGCATTCCTGGCTTACTATGGATTCCTTTTCCAACCTTGTGACCATTGCGGAAATGACGCCCGGGCCCATTGCAGTAAACGCCGCAACCTTCGTAGGAACGCAGATTGCAGGAATACCGGGAGCAATCGTGGCAACTTTTGGCTGTATTCTCCCCTCCTGTATTTTTGTGACAGGGCTTGCTTATATTTATACAAAATACCGCAATCTCTCTGTTTTGCAGGGAACTCTGGCTTCCCTTCGCCCGGCTGTTGTCGCCATGATCGCAAAAGCAGGAGTTTCTATTCTTGTCTCTGCTTTCTTTATAAACGGGGTCATTTCCTTTGCACCGGAAAATATTTCCTTCCGCATGGTACTTTACTTTGCCGCTGCACTTGTTATGCTGCGAAAGTTTAAAATGAACCCCATCCTCGTCATGGTTTTGTGCGGACTTTTTGAGACTGCGGCATATGCTGTTTTACACTGATTCTTCTCCCTCCTCGTAGGATTTTTCCCATATCTCGGAAAAAACAGCGAGGGGGCAGTCTGTCAAAAGACACATAAGGAGAAAACATTCATAAGGATTGACAATGTATATTTCTCCCATTCCGCATCTGTTCAGGATCTCCTGGATTTTTGTAAGAAAACACTGGTATCTTGCATACGGATCTTCTTCCTGCATTTTCTGGGATACCACAAAAAATTCAAGAGTGATCAGGTCAAAACGTTCCACCGGGAACTTATGGTTTAAAATATTTGTAATTCTCTGTCTGCTGAATCTCTTCTGACTGAAATGCTTTGCAAGAATGGACGCAGACATTTTCTTTAAATTACCCATATTATTAATAGGGATTCCGCTGCATATTACTTTTTCCACATCAGAAGGCGTAATGTTCTCCGCTGTCCACACTTTTTCCCTTCCCCGCTCTTCTTCGTCCTTAGAGTACATGGAAGCAATAATTTCCTTTGCCTCCTGAAGAAGGCGAGTAAATTCCTGAAACGCCTGGCTTTTTTCTGATTTTGGATCCTCGTATCCCCCTTTTAAATAGGCAAGATATTTCAGAAGCTTCTCTTCTGTGTCAATGGTAAAATCTCTTCCAAACACAACCTCCCCCGGTTTCTTTTTCCAGGGAACAAGTTCCTTGTATTTTTCCTTATATTCTTCCGCCTTATAATAACCAAACTGGTTTGTATAACAATACCAATAAATCACTTCTTCGGGATTGTGGAAATCAAAATCCTGCTCTCTCAGCACCCTTGTAAGAAAATCAGACACATCTTCTACTGTCATTCTGAGTCCGAAGCCAAGAAGAAAAACTGTCTCTCTTTTTACAGACACCTGATTCAGCCAGTTATTTACAAGCGAACTCAGTTTTGTAGAGGTAGGGCTCATAGACTTTGGAGTGTACGTTTCCTTAAAAGAGTCCACCACAATTTCCCGGTACATTTCCTGCGGCACTTCTCCATAAGGTTCTTCTATTCCTGCCCTCTCATAAATATACCGTTTCAGATGATCTCCGAAGGAAACAAGCTCCATCTCTTTATAAAGATAGTGAAAGATCACATCTGCATCCTCGTCCTCAAAGGACTCAAGACTTACTACCTGGCGGAATTTCTGAGCCGCCTTTCTTGTAAATTCAAAATCCTTGACAGAGTCAAACGCTACTGTCTGTTCAAAATCCAGGTCATTCATTCTGTTCCTCATGCTGCGTTCCCTCCAACTTATCCTGTCTGGAGCGTTTCTTCCATCTACTCCAGAACCCTTTCTCTGTCTCTTTGATCTCACACAGAATAATTGTTACATTGTCTCTTCCGCCTTTTTCCAGAACCCTCTCAAGAAGAACGGAAACCGTCTCCTCAAGAGAAATCTCTCTTGTAAGAATATCCGCAATTTCTCCATCTGAAAGCATATCTGTCATACCATCTGAACAGAGGAGATAACGGCTTCCTCCCACATAAGGAAGTTTTGTAATACAGGGTTCCAGTATCAGTCCTTCTTCCATAATTCCAAGATACTGCGTCAAAGGCGGTTTCCCCAGAAAGTTTCTGCCGATTACATGGTCTACAGAAACCTGCTGAAATTTATTTTCTTCTGAGTAGTACACTCTGCTGTCTCCCAGATTTCCCACATAAACGCCATCTCTGGAAAAAGCCACCAGAGCAGCCGTTGTTCCCATTGAACCAACGCGGTTTTCTTCTCCATAGCGGACAACTTCCCAATTCATGCTGTCGCATACATCTTCCAGAAATTCCTCAGGAAATTTTTTCAGCTTTTCTCTGTTTTCTCCATAAAATCTTCCAAACTCCCTGGCAGCCGTCTCCGCTGCAATTTCCCCACAGCTCTCGCCGCCCATTCCGTCAAATACCGCCAGAACAGGGAGAGATTTCTGAGGGGCGCTTCCTGAAAAAATCCCGCTCGTCCCAAAATTCTGTGCCGGAAGACTTTCTCCACAGCACCAGAAATTGTCCTCGTTATTTGCCCGTATTTTTCCCACATGGGACGTATAGGCATATTCTATCTCGTATGTCATACTTTGCACTCCTGTTTACTGAAGCTGTTCAATGGAATTGCTCCAATACTTGTCGCCCCGTTCCACATATTCCGGATTATCAATCTCATTATCATGACACGTTCCCGCCTCATCAATCCAGCGGATCAGTATTCCATCCCTGTAATAATAAAGTTCAGACGTATCATCTTCCCATATGTAAGCGAAAAACAGCGCGCCGTTCCAGTAATAATATTCTTCATATTTCCCATCTTCCGAAAGAGAGGGGTATACCAGAACTTTCATAATTTCCCCGTCATCATTATAATAACGCAGCCTGCTTCCCTCGTCTCCCTCTGTTTCATAAGAGGGAAGTTCGTTTACAATGGTAGTTGCTCTCTCTTTGATCGTGTCTATGGAAGAAGCAAAATCTTCTCCCGTAATCGCTCCATGATATTCTTCATCTGTAAGAGATTTTACTATTTTTTCTGTCTGGCGGCGCACAGTAACCTCAAAAAGATTTTTAAGATATACGCCCAAAACCACAACTCCTGAAAGGACAACTGCGCTGACTGTAAGAACCCTGCGGCGCGCTTTCCTTTTTGCTTTCTGTCTTCTCTCGCTTGCCTTTGTTCTCCTCTCATAAGGAACACCGCTTAAATCCATTGGCTTCTGAGAAATTTCTTTTTCTGCAGCTACCGTCCTTTCCGGAACGCGTTCTTTCACAGAAGAAACTTTTCTCCTGCCTTCATACAAAGCTTCCAGGTCTTTTCGGAACGCTTCCGGAGAACCGTATCTGCCGGACGGTTCATAAGCACACGCCCTGCATATCATTTCTCCGAATTCCTTCCCTGCCTCTGCCGGCAAAGGCAGCTTTTCCCCTGACATTCTTCTGTTCAATGCAGTTTCTTTATCCCGGTATGTGATCAGCTGCTTTTCCAGATTTAAAAAAGGCAGCCTGTTTTTATTCATAATCTTGTACAGCACAATTCCAAGTGAATAAATGTCTACACTTTTGTCATAATGCTCTCCCTTGTACATCTCCGGCGCCATATAAGAATACGTTCCCTTTTTGGAAAGACTGCTCATTGTCTTTTCCAGTTCCCTTGCAATCCCGAAATCTCCCAGCTTAAAATCTCCAAATCTGGAGACAAAAATATTTTCCGGCTTAATATCACGATGGATAATATTTAACTGCTGGCAGTATTCCAACGCTTTACAGAGATCGATACCCAGCTTCATAGTTTCTCTCTCTGTCAGATTTCTGCCTGCACAGTAATCTGTAAAACTTGTGAGATATTCCATTCGAATGGAAATATCCCAGCCTATTTCATCAAGATACTCCACCACCTTAAAATCTTCCACAGAAACAATGTGGGAATTTCCCCGGAAATATTCCATTGTGCTTACTTCCTGAATACACTCTTCCACTATATTTTCAAAATACTCTCTTGCAGAGTTCTCATTTTCTGTTTCCGAACGTACACTGTTCAGTTCGCTTTTACTGGAAGGAATGGTGATGATCTTAATCGCAGAATAAAAAGAATGCCCTTTTTCTGTCCTCTGTGCCTTATATACTTTTCCAAAAGAACCTTCGCCTATTTTTTCAGTAATTTTCCATTCAGGCCATACAGACACCGGAAGTTCTCTTTCCACTTCAATCCCTCCTTTGCTTTGATTTTCTTCGAGTGTACTCATTATACTTGAATTTTAACACAAATGGTAGTTGCTTCTGTATTTTTCAATAATTTAACAAAAATCCCCTGCCAAAACCCGGCAGGGGACTTTTATCTTTTCTGTTATTCTTCTGTATCAAAATCTTCTGCTTCTTCGTCTGCATCTTCTGCTTCAGCAGTTTCTACAGCCTCTTCTGCAGTTTCTTCTTTATCAAGAGCAAGATTTTCTTTCTCTTCTTCCTCTGTAACGTCTTCTTCAACTTCTTCTGTCTCTTCGGGCATTCCTGTGTCAAGCTTAATCTCGCCATAACGCTTCATACCTGTTCCGGCAGGAATCAGTTTACCAATCAGTACGTTTTCTTTCAGACCGATAAGATTATCAACTTTACCCTTGATTGCTGCTTCTGTCAGGACTTTTGTTGTCTCCTGGAAGGATGCTGCTGACAGGAAGGAATCTGTTGCAAGAGATGCCTTTGTGATACCAAGCATAACCTGTTTTCCTTCTGCAGGCTCTTTGCCTTCTGCAATAAGCTTTTCATTTGCTTCATCGTAATCCAGAACGTTGACAAGTGTTCCCGGAAGGAAATCTGTATCTCCGTTTTCTTCGATACGAATCTTCTTCAGCATCTGACGCACAATAACCTCGATATGCTTATCGTTGATTTCTACACCCTGCAGACGGTATACACGCTGTACCTCGCGAATCATATAATCCTGTACGGCACGAACGCCCTTGATTCTTAAAATATCGTGCGGATTTACGCTACCTTCTGTCAGCTCGTCACCTGCTTCAAGAAGCTGTCCGTCCATAACCTTAATACGTGAACCGTAAGGAATGAGATAAGTCTTGGAATCGCCCGTCTCCTGGTCCGTTACGATAATCTCACGTTTTTTCTTTGTATCATTAAGAGTTGCAATACCCTTAATCTCTGTAATGATAGCAAGACCTTTCGGCTTTCTTGCCTCAAAAAGCTCCTCGACACGAGGAAGACCCTGTGTAATATCGCCGCCGGCAACACCACCGTTATGGAAGGTACGCATTGTAAGCTGTGTACCAGGCTCACCGATGGACTGAGCTGCAATAATACCTACGGATTCTCCTACCTGTACCGGCTCTCCTGTCGCCATGTTTGCACCGTAACATTTTGCGCAGACACCAACTTTACATTTACAGGAAAGGATAGTACGGATTTTTACTTTATCAATTGCTCCGCCGTCTTCGTTGTTTACACCCTCGCTCATAATACGGGCTGCACGTTTCGGCGTAATCATGTGATTTGCTTTTACAAGGATTTCTCCGTCTTTATTCTTAATTGTCTCACAGGAGAAACGACCTGTGATACGCTCCTGAAGGCTTTCGATTTCTTCCTTGCCGTCCATGAAGCCTTTTACCCACATACCGGAGATTTCGTCTCTGTCTTCACAGCAGTCCATCTCACGTACAATTAAGTCCTGAGAAACGTCTACAAGACGACGTGTCAGGTAACCGGAGTCGGCTGTACGAAGAGCTGTATCGGACATACCTTTTCGCGCTCCATGAGCAGACATGAAGTATTCCAGTACGTCAAGACCTTCACGGAAGTTTGACTTAATAGGAAGCTCGATTGTGTGACCTGTTGTATCTGCCATCAAACCACGCATACCGGCAAGCTGTTTAATCTGTTTATCAGAACCACGGGCTCCGGAGTCAGCCATCATGAAGATGTTGTTGTACTTGTCAAGACCTGTAAGAAGGGCTTTTGTAAGCTCATCGTCAGTCTTTTTCCATGTATCTACAACTTCTTTATAACGCTCTTCCTCTGTAATAAGACCACGTTTGTAGTTCTTTGTGATAAGGTCTACAGTATCCTGTGCCTGCTTAATCATTTCCGGCTTCTGAGGCGGCACTGTCATATCGGAAATAGATACGGTCATTGCTGCTCTTGTAGAATACTTGTAACCTGTTGCCTTAATAGCATCAAGAACTTCTGCTGTCTTTGTAGCTCCGTGTGTATTAATTACTTTTTCAAGAATCTGTTTTAACTGTTTTTTACCTACCAGGAAGTCAACCTCAAGAAGAAGCTCATTTCCCGGAATGCTTCTGTCTACAAATCCCAGATCCTGCGGAAGGATTTCATTGAAAAGGAATCTTCCCAGTGTAGACTGTACAGTTCCTGTAAGAACACTGCCATCTGGCATTGTCTTTGTGCAGCGCACGTTGATTCTTGTCTGCAGTGTGATGACTTTATTCTCGTATGCAAGAATTGCCTCGTTCACACTCTTAAAGAATTTACCTTCTCCCTTATATCCAGGTCTTTCCTGTGTCAGGTAGTAAATACCAAGGACCATATCCTGTGAAGGAACGGCTACAGGACCACCATCAGAAGGTTTCAGAAGGTTGTTCGGTGAAAGCAGAAGGAAACGGCACTCTGCCTGTGCTTCCACAGAAAGCGGAAGGTGAACCGCCATCTGGTCACCGTCGAAGTCGGCGTTAAACGCAGTACAAACAAGCGGATGAAGTTTAATTGCCTTACCTTCTACAAGAATCGGCTCAAATGCCTGAATACCAAGACGGTGAAGTGTAGGTGCACGATTTAACATAACAGGATGCTCTTTAATAACATCTTCGAGCACATCCCATACCTGCGGCTCAAGCTTTTCAACCATTTTCTTTGCATTTTTAATGTTGTGTGATGTTCCGTTTGCAACAAGCTCTTTCATAACGAAAGGTTTAAACAGCTCGATCGCCATTTCTTTCGGAAGACCGCACTGGTAAATTTTAAGTTCCGGTCCTACGACGATAACGGAACGTCCGGAATAGTCAACTCGTTTACCGAGAAGGTTCTGACGG
>URHH01000079.1 GCA_900547615.1 uncultured Blautia sp.
AACCTTTACTGAAGCTGCATAGACAGTTATTGGAAAAACACGCATATGAAATTATGAAGACTTTCAATATGGTGGCAGAGACAGTAGGCGCTTCTGAGGCCATTATTGGAATCAAAAAATCTTATGTACAGACAGTAGCTGCCTTACAGCAGCACATTGAAGAATTTCCCAAAATGAGGATCCATCTTCTTGATGAAGTGTATCCAATGGGAGATGAGGTGGTTCTTATTTACGAAGCCACAGGCAGAGTAGTAAGACCGGGCGGACTTCCGATTGAACAGGGAGTTGCCGTATTTAACGTAGAGACAATTTACAATATCTATCGCGCAGTGGAGAAACAGAAGCCTGTCACAGATAAATACGTATCTGTCGTAGCGGAAGTAAGCAATCCGGTTACTGTCCGAGTTCCTCTTGGCTGCACAATGGACGATGTAGTGGCTCAGGCAGGAAACGTAACCATAAAAGACCCTGTGTACTTTATCGGCGGTCCGATGATGGGACGTATCGGAAGCGGCTCAGAGCCTGTGACAAAGACGACTAACGCAATTCTTGTTCTTCCGAAAGATCATGTGATTGTGGCAAAGAAGCAGAGGACTTCTTCTATAGATTTAAAGAGAGCAGCGTCCATCTGTTGTCAGTGTAATACATGTACGGATCTCTGCCCGAGAAACGGTCTGGGACATCCGATCGATCCGGCTCGTTTCATGAGGGCAGCGTCAAACGGAGATTTCCGTGATCTGAATCCGTATATTGACGCATCTTTCTGCAGTTCCTGCGGCGTATGCGAGATGTATTCCTGCCCGCAGAGTCTTGCGCCCAGAACGCTCCTTGCTGATATGAAAGCGGGACTTCGAAAAGCCGGTGTGAAACCGCCACAGGGTGTGCAGCCTGCACCGATCACAGAAGCGAGAGAGTATCGCAAAGTGCCGGAAGAGCGCCTGATGGCTCGCCTTGGTCTTACAAAATATGACAAAGACGCTCCTATGGACGAGACACTTGTGGCAGTACCGAAGGTTAAGATCCTTTTAAGTCAGCATATCGGAGCGCCTGCAAAAGCCATTGTAAAGGTTGGCGACGAAGTTACAAGAGGGCAGATGATCGCAGAGCCGACACAGGGGCTCAGCGTAGGCATTCATGCAACAATCTGCGGTAAAGTAACAGAAGTGACAGACCGCCATGTTGTAATTGCAGCAAAGTAGAAAGGACGTACAGATTATGAGTAAAGCAATCGGAATGATTGAATTTAAAACTACAGCCACCGGTATTACTGCTGCAGATGCTATGGTAAAAACATCTGAAGTAGAGATCGTGGAGGCACAGACCGTGTGTCCGGGTAAATATATTGCAATTATTACCGGCGATTTAAGTGCGGTCAAGGCTGCGGTAGATACAGCAGTCACAACATATGAAGATAAATGTATCGACAGCTTCGTGCTGGGAAATCCCCATGAATCTATTTTCCCGGCAATTTACGGAACAACACATGTGGAGTCCATAAGCGCTCTCGGTATTCTGGAAACATACGATGCGGCGTCTATCATCGAGGCAGCAGACCAGGCTGCGAAAACAGCGATCGTAGACCTGATCGAGCTTCGTATTGCAAAAGGTATGTGCGGAAAATCCTACATGCTCCTCACAGGAGAGGTTTCCGCAGTAGAGGCTTCTATTGAAAGAGCAAAGGAATTTGTGGCATCTAAGGGTATGTATCTGGATTCTTCCGTAATTGCCCATCCGGATAAACGCATGATGGACAGTCTCCTTTAAAAATAAAAAGACACTTTTAAGGAGGCAGGTATCATGCTGGCTTTAGAAAGACGAAATCTGATTCTTGAAAAACTTCAGGAAGAAAAAAGAGTTGTAGTCAGCGAACTGAGTCAGCTTTACAGTGTTTCGGAAGAGACTATAAGACGCGATTTGGATAAGCTGGAAAAGGAAGGGCTTGCCATAAAAAGTTATGGTGGAGCCGTGATCAACGAAGATTTCAGCATTGACCTCCCATTTAATGTCCGTAAAAACCAGAATGTGACAGGCAAACAGAAAATGGCTGAAATTGTCGCTTCTCTTGTAAGCGAGGGAGACCATATTTTTCTGGATGCCAGCACAACGGCTGTTTTTGTGGCAAAAGCATTAAAGGATAAAGAACGGCTGACTGTGATAACCAATTCTATGGAAATCCTTCTGGAGCTTTCAGATGTTTCCGGTTGGAATATTATTTCCACTGGAGGAGTGATGAAGGACGGATATCTTGCATTCCTTGGTTCAAGAACAGAGGAAGCGATCCGTTCCTATTTTGTGGATAAAGCAATTTTTTCCTGCAAGGCTCTCGACAGAGAATGGGGAATCATGGAATCTCAGGAATCCTTCGCCTATGCCAAGAAAGCCATGATGGCTTCTGGAAGAAAGAAGATTCTTGTAGTGGACAGTACAAAGTTTGACCAGACTGCATTTTCCGTAGGTGGAAGTATGCAGGATGTAAACGTAGTAGTGACAGACAGAAGACCTTCTGAAAAGTGGCTGAAATATTTCCAGGAACTGGGAGTGGAATGCCTGTATTCTGTCTGAAGCGAAAGAAAGGAAGCAGTTGATATGAATACCTTTGAAATGAAAACTGCCATCCATTTTGGCACGAATGCTCTGGAACGACTGAAAGAAATTCCATATAAAAGGGTTCTTGTAATTACAGACCCTTTTGTTGTACAGAGTAAAATGATAGACCTGATTACTGCACCTCTGGAAAGTGCAGGAATTGAGTTTGATATTTTCTGTGATGTAGTTCCCGATGCACCTGTGGAGAAAATTGCAACAGGCGTACAGAAGTTCCTTCAGTATCAGCCGGAGGCAATTGTAGCAGTAGGAGGAGGATCGGCAATTGATTCTTCCAAAGCAATCCGGGAATTTGCATTAAAAATAAACAATTATGGAAAAGTAGGTCTTATTGCAGTACCTACAACAAGCGGAACAGGTTCAGAAGTTACTTCTTTTGCAGTTGTAAATGACACAGATGCACATGTGAAGTATCCTCTCGTAGCAGAAAGTCTGACACCGGACGAAGCAATCCTTGATGCAGAACTTGTAAAAAGTGTTCCGCCTGCTATTACAGCAGATACAGGTATGGACGTATTCACCCATGCACTGGAATCTTATGTAAGTACAGCACATAATGAGTTTTCTTCTGCACTTGCAGAAAAAGCAATTGAAATCTGTGGTGTATTCCTTCTTCGTGCATATCTGGATGGAAGCGATATGCATGCCCGTCAGAAAATGCACGTGGCATCCTGTCTTGCAGGTCTTTCCTTTAACACGGCAGGTCTTGGAATTACACACAGCATGGCACATCAGCTGGGAGCTATGTTCCACATTCCGCACGGACGTGCAAATGCCATGCTTCTTCCTCATATTGTGGAATTTAATGCAGATATTAATAAGCATAGCAAGAGTCAGAAGGAATATCTTCCGGCTGTGAAGAGATATGCGAATATTGCCCATATTCTGGGACTGAGTAATTACAATAAAGTAATGACGGTTCGTTCTCTTGTAAACTGGATTCAGTTTATGCAGAAAGAAATGAACATTCCGCTTACAATACAGGAGCTTGGAACAATCACTCCTGATGCGTATTTTGCGGCAATTGACAAAATGGCAGACGCAGCACTGGCAGATGCCTGCACAGTGAATAACCCAAGAGTTCCGACTAAGGAAGATATTGTAAAAATCTATACAAAGTTGTGGTCATTCTAGGGTGACAGGCAGCCCGGCAATTCTGCCGGGCTGTATTAAAAAGCGGAGCACTGAATAATCTCGAAAAGCGGAAACGGGATTTTATAATTCAGCGATAAAGGTAGAAAATATGAAAAGATCAAAACGAATTGAAGCTCTTGATAAAAGAGCTGTAAATAAAGATGGTTTTATAGATGAATGGCCGGAGATGGGTTTTGTGGCAATGAAAAGCCCATATGATCCGGAGCCTTCTGTCAGAGTGGAAAATGGAGTGATCACAGAACTGGACGGAAAGAAAAGAGAAGATTTCGATTTTCTTGATCAGTTTATTGCAGATTACGCAATCCGGACAGACAGAGCAGAGGCTTCTATGGCAATTCCTTCTCTGGAAATTGCAAGAAAGATTGTGGACATTCATACATCAAGAAAAGAAATTCTTGAAATTGTATCAGGGATTACCCCGGCAAAAATGGTGGAAGTCATCAACTACTTAAATGTAGTGGAAATGATGATGGGTATGCAGAAAATGCGTGCCAGAAAAATCCCGGGAAACCAGGCTCATATTACAAACTTAAAAGATGATCCGGTGCAGATTGCAGCTGATGCTGCAGAGGGTGCTCTCCGCGGATTCAGCGAAGAAGAAACAACGATGGGTGTGGCACGCTATGCACCAATGAGCGCAATGGCTCTTCTGATCGGCTCTCAGGTGGGACGCCCAGGCGTTCTGACACAGTGCTCAGCAGAAGAGGCAACAGAGCTTGAGCTTGGTATCCGAGGTCTTACAACTTATGCAGAGACACTTTCCGTATACGGAACAGAAAAAGTATTCGTAGATGGAGATGATACACCATATTCCAAAGCGTTTTTAAATTCAGCATATGCATCAAGAGGATTGAAGGTTCGCTTTACCTCCGGCTCCGGTTCAGAGGTATTAATGGGAAGCAGCGAAAAGAAATCTATGCTTTATCTGGAATGCCGCTGTCTTTATGTAACAAAGGGAGCAGGTTCTCAGGGAATCCAGAATGGTTCTGTAAGCTGTGTAGGAGTAACTGCCAGTGTTCCTTCCGGTATTCGTGAGATTATCGGAGAAAATCTTGTAGCGGCTCTTCTCGGACTGGAATGTGCATCTTCAAATGACCAGAGCTTTTCCAATTCTGATATGCGCCGTACTGCGCGTACTATGCTTCAGTTTATGCCTGGTACAGACTTTATCTTCTCAGGATATGCGGCAGAGCCGAACTACGACAATATGTTTGCCGGCTCCAACTTTGACGCAGAAGATTTTGACGACTACAATGTACTTCAGAGAGATATGCAGGTAGACGGCGGTCTTCGTCCTGTAACAGAGGAGGAGGTGATCCGGGTTCGCCGGGAGGCAGGAAAAGCAGTGCAGGCTGTCTTTAAATATCTCGGTCTTACAGAGGTGACAGACGAGCAGGTAGAAACTGTGACATATGCACACGGAAGCAAAGATACCTTAAAGCGAGATGTGGCATCTGACCTCATGGCAGCAGATGATATGATGAAACAGGGAATTACCGGCATTGATGTTGTAAAAGCTCTTGCAGAAAGCGGATTTACAGTACTTGCAGAAAATATTCTGAATATGCTGAAACAGCGTGTGATCGGAGATTATATGCACACGGCGGCGATTTTGGATGAACATTTCCAGGTAATGTCCGGTGTAAATACTCCAAACGATTATATGGGACCTGGAACAGGATACCGTGTGACAGGCAAACGCTGGGAGGAAATTAAAGCAATTCCTCACAGAATTAACGCAAATGATTTTTAGGAGGCTGTACAATGGAATTAAATGAACAACTGATACAGGCCATAACAAAAGCCGTTGTGGAGCAGTTGCAGGGAAACCAGCCGCAGCCCCATAACAGCGAAGGGGAAACCCTTGCAGGAAAAACAAGAATGCGCCCTATGCATTCCTACGAAGGAGCTGAAAAAGCGCCTCAGGGAACAGACCCGAAGGAAATTGTGATCGGGGTGGGAGCTGCTTTTCAGACGGAAATCCGCGCTACCATCTGCGGAATTCCTCTTGAGGAAGTTTTGAGAAACGTACAGGCGGGAATCGAGGAGGAGGGAATGACCTCACGTGTTGTAAAAATCCTGGATACTTCAGATGTATGTTTTATGGCTCTTCAGGCTGCAAAGCTTTCCGGTTCCGGAATCGGAATCGGCATCCAGTCAAAAGGAACAACCGTTATTCATCAGAAGGATTTATATCCTCTGTCAAACCTGGAACTTTTCCCGCAGGCGCCTCTTATGGACCTTGATACATATCGAAAAATCGGCAGAAATGCAGCGAAGTATGTAAAAGGGGAAAAAGTGACACCGATTGAATGTACAAACGACCCGATGGTACGTGCAAAATTTCAGGTCAAGGCTGCTCTTATGCACATTATTGAGACGGAACAGCTTCAACCGGAAAAAGGCATGATAGTATGGGAGGGCGCAAAATGAGCAATTATCCTTTAGGTCAAAATGAGGCAGAGAGCATTGCTTCCAAAACAGGGAAGAAACTTTCCCAGATTACCCTCGAAGAGGTAAAAAGAGGCAATGTTACTGCTGAAGATATTAAAATTTCTTCAGAGATGCTGAAGAGACAGGGACAGGTTGCAAAAGAGGCGGACAATCCACAGATGCAGGCGAATTTTGAGCGCGCCTCCGAGCTTGTAAATGTTCCTGATGATGTAATTTTAAATATGTACAATAAGCTTCGGCCAAACCGCTCTACAAAAAGAGAGCTGCTTCTTATGGCACAGGAGCTTCTTGAAAAATACCATGCCCCCAACTGTGCAAAGCTTGTGCTGGAGGCAGCGGAAATTTATGAAAAAAGGGGAATTCTTCTTTGAAATTAATTGCTGGTGTTGATATAGGAAGTATGTATCGGCGGCACAGAGGAAAACGGAGCCTTCCGTTTTCTTTCCAGTGCATCCCGAATGACAACTGGAACAAAGGGAACTCTCCCAAATGTTCTGGGAATTAAAGCGGCTCTTGAGGAAGCAATGGACAAAATCCATCTTCCTTTAAGTGCTTTAAATTTTGTGCGCTTAAATGAGGCGGCGCCTGTTATCGGGGATACGGCAATGGAGACGATTACAGAAACCATTATTACGGAATCTTCTATGATAGGACACAATCCTTCCACTCCTGCAGGTGCAGGGGAAGCAGTAGGAGAGCTTATTTTTCTGGAAAACATCTGGAAAGGAAAACCGGGTGTGCCTTATATTGTGGCTGCAGCAAATAAGTTTTCCTATGAGGAGGTTGCGGCAAGACTGAATCAGCATATCCCGGAGCTTTCCATCAAAGGACTGATTCTTCAGGCAGACGAGGCGGTTCTTGTAGAGAACAGGCTGAGCCGCCAGATTCCCATTGTGGACGAGGTACGTCATATTCATAAAATACCGGAAGGAAAACTTGCGGCAATCGAAGTGGCTCTTCCGGGAAACGGTATTCGTATGCTTTCTAACCCATATGGAATTGCAACTCTTCTGGGACTTGACGCAGAGGAAACAAAGTCAGTTACTCCTATTGCAAAAAGTCTTGTGGGAAAGAGAAGCGCAGTCGTTATTAAGACGCCGCACGGAAATATGAAAGAAAATGTCCTTCCAGCAGGAGAAATCACATTCCACGGAAGCAGGGAGCTGTCAGTTGATATTGACGCAGGAGCGGACATTATTATGGAAACACTTCTGAATGCAGGAGAAATCCGGGATATTGACGGACAGAGAGACACAAATGTGGGAAATATGCTTCGGCGGATTAAAACCAGTATGGAAGATGTAGCTAAAACAGGGGAAGAGGATATTCGCATTACCGATATTCTGGCGGTAGATACTCTGGCTCCTGTGGAAATTTCCGGCTCTCTTGCGGGAGAAACCTGTATGGAAAAAGCAGTGGGAATTGCAGCAATGGTTAAAACACAGCATCTTCCCATGCAGCAGATTGCAGAGCATCTTGAGAAGGAGCTTTCTGTAAAAGCGGTTGTGGCCGGAGTGGAGGCGGTGATGGCTTCTGTTGGAGCAATGACGACGCCGGGAACAAAGCTTCCTCTTGCCATTCTTGATATGGGCGGAGGCTCTACAGATGCAGCAGTGCTGGAGGCAGACGGAACTGTTCGTACGACGCACCAGGCTGGTGCAGGTGAGCTCGTTTCCATGTTGATTCAGACAGAACTTGGTTTAAAGAGCAGAGTGACAGCAGAGCAGATTAAGAAGTATCCTATGGGCAAGGTGGAAAGCCTGTTTCATCTCCGTCTGGAAAATGGAGCCATGCAGTTTTTTGAGGAATCCATTGATCCCAGATATTATGGACATGTTGTTCTTCTTGCTCCCGGAGAAATGCTGAAAATCGAAGAGGATATTCCTATGGAGCGAATTCTTGAAGTTCGCCGGGAGGCAAAGAAAAAGGTATTTGTGAGAAATGCAGTCCGGGCTCTTAAAACAGTGGCTCCGGAAAATGATTTACGAAAAATATCGAATGTTGTTCTTGTAGGTGGTTCAGCAGAAGATTTTGAAATACCGGAAATGCTGATGGAAGCTCTTTCCGAGTACAGAATTGTCTGCGGACGGGGAAATATCCGCGGACAGGAAGGGCCGAGAAATGCAGTGGCTACAGGTCTTCTTCTCTCGTATCTGGGAGATTGCTGATTATAAAAGAAAAAGGAGCAGGTGCAGATAGATGGTTGTAAACAAACCCACAATTATAATATACAGCCGCGAACCCGATGAAGACCTTCTTCGGGAGGTATGCGCAGGGATTGAGGAAGAAGGTGTGCTGTATCAGGTGCTTCCCCGTAAGGGAGAGCTTGATGATCTGGCATACGAGGCCGCAAAAGAATCTATGCTGGGATGCGGGATTGGGATATATGGTACCAGTCTTGCCATGCAGATGCAGCGCCTGCCCAAAGGACATAATATATTTGAGCTTTGCAAACCACGATTCTGGCAGTGTCGGAATCTCGGGGCAAACAGTGCAAGAGCAATTAAAAAGATGCCTTTTAAACCAGTCACAGGAGATGAACCATTATGAATATTTATACAAAAAACGGAGATAAGGGAACAACTGATCTTGTCCGTACAAAAAACGTCTCCAAGTCAGATGACAGAATTGGGCTTGTAGGAACAATTGATGAACTTACAAGTCATATAGGAGTTGTAAAAACTCTGCTTACTGATGGAGAGACCATTCGTATGCTGGAGAAAATACAGGAAACTCTGATTACTGTCATGGCAGGTGTGGCAGATCCTTATAACAGAGAATATCATATAAATGATGATAAAACACAGCTTCTGGAGGAAGAGATTGACAGAATGGAAGGACTTTTTGACCGTCCTAAGAAATTTATTCTTCCGGGAGGAACACGCCTTTCTGCAGAGACCGATGTGGCGCGTACAGTTGCAAGAAGAGCGGAGAGGGCGCTTGCATCTGTTGGCGTGAAATTCGGAGCAGATACAGGCGCAAAGAAGTATATGAACCGTCTTGCAGATTATCTCTATGTGCTTGCAAGATGGGAGGACGCAAAAAATAGCGGAAAAGCGGAAGAAGCCGCAGGGACAGAGCAGAAAAACAGGGAAGAAAGTGAGAAGCGCATGGAAGAAAACAGAAATACCTCCGTGAGCGAGGCTGTGATTCAGGAAGTCATGAAACGCATGGGCATTCAGGGAAGAATTACTCTGGAAAGTGCAAAGCGTCTCATTGAAAAAATTGAAAAAGAAGCGGTGCGCCAGGGGAAAAAGGCAGTTATCGCCGTGTGCGGACCAGATGGAAACCCGATTGCTGTCCATGTGATGGATGGAGCTTTTCTTGTAAGTTTCGATGTGGCGATGAAAAAAGCATATACTTCTGTGGCAGTAAAAATGTCCACAAAAGAACTGTCTGTTCTTGCGCAGCCGGGACAGACATTCTACGGCGTAGATAAGATGGACGGTGGAAAAATTGTAATTTTCGGCGGTGGTGTTCCACTGAAAGTGGGAGATACCATTATCGGAGGACTCGGAGTGAGTGGCGGTACAGGAGAGGAAGACCATGCGCTTGCAGAATATGGACTTTCTGTTTTGAATGAGGTGCTGTAAGCTGTCGTTTTATTTGGTGATAGTGAAGAAATATTGAGTTTCCGTCGAAAATAGATAGAATTTTTGGGACGGTTTTCATTGTTTCGAAGAATAAAATCTGATAAAATAAACGTACATCAAGGAAAGAACGAGAATACATATTTTTCATTTCTTATTGTATACAGAAGAAAGCGTACAAAGGCGCTGCCATAGCCGGCAGAAACGCCGGAAAACAAAAAAGAAGCGGGAGTTTTAATCCGCTTCTTTTTGTATTTGTCAGGCTGTTTTTTATGATTTTACAACTTTTACGATTGCCCAGATTAAAAGTGCCAAAAGGATTATTCCGATTCCTCCGATGAGATAGTAAGGGAAATTGGTGTGGACATTGGAAAAGTCCTGCGCTTCCTCAAGATGTTTTTCGCTTTCGGCAAGCGCCTGCTTATTGGCGTTTGTATCCCGTACTTCCACTTTTGCACTTCCCACCTGTTTGTCATTTCCGAAGAAATATTTTCGTTTTAAAGTACCATCGTCCTGCTTTTGATCTGTTGTTTTTAAATCTGAGGCAGAAGCGTTGGAAGGAATGATTACAGTTCCGCCGGATACAATACTGAAATCGTTGTTTCCAAGAGAAACTTTCTTGAAATTATTAAATCCGTAATCAAGAAGGGCAATGGCTTCGTCATCTGTTTGACCGGAAGCTCCGTTTAATACAACACAAATCAGGGTCATACCGTTTCGATTTGCAGCAGTGGCAAGAACACTTCCCGATGCCTGGGTAAATCCCTCTTTTCCACCGAGACAGCCCTGGTAGTAAGCCGGATCTTCCGGTTTTGTCATGGTAAAATTGCTTGTAAGTACCCTGTCCCCTCCCGAAAGGTTTGTGGCGGGAATGGTGTAGGAGACAGATGAAGAAATGGTGCGCAGCGTGTCATTCTGCATGGCTGCTCTTGTGATTCTTGCAAGGTCGTGGGCAGTTGTGTGCTGGTTTTCGTCAGGAAGTCCGGTAGGGTTTGTAAATACGGTATCCTTACAGCCGACCTCTTTTGCCTTTTCATTCATTTTCTGGACAAAGGCTTCCACAGAGCCGCCTACGTGTTCTGCAACCTGAAGGGCAATATCATTGGCGGAACCGACCATAATAGCGTAGAGACATTGTTCCATTGTAAATACTTCCCCAAGCTGGGAGGAAATATTGGCGCTTCCGTCTGTAACTTCCGCAACGCCGGTTTCTGTCATAGTAACCTGCTCATCGAGGCTGCTGTTTTCCAGAGCTACAAGACAAGTCATGATTTTTACAGCGCTGGAAGGGTAAAGGGGCTGGTCCATATTTTTTGCATAAAGAATGGTACTTGTAGATTCTTCGACTACAACGGCTGGCGGAGAGGTAATATCCTGTGCCTGGGGGCCGGTTATTTTAAC
>URHH01000080.1 GCA_900547615.1 uncultured Blautia sp.
TGTTTGCCGGGCTGAAAGAAAACGAAACGCTTTTACTGCTGATATTATAAATATTAAGGCTTGCCAGCCCATCTGCGCTATACCACATATCCCAGTAATCGTCGGGATTAAAGGTTGCCCGCATAGTGATCACCGGCGTAGGAGTCGGCGTTGCAGTCGGTTCCGGAGTCGGTGTTGCAGTAGCTGCCGGAGTCGGTGTTGCCTTTGGCACTTTTTTCAAAATCTCCAGCATTTCCTGCTTTTCTTTTTCTGCTACTACATGTTTTTTATAACCGCTTATGGCAACTGCCGATATTCCCAGTATCAGAAACAGTGCTATTGATATTATAAGAAGTATTTTTAATCTATCTTTTTTTCTTTTCATACAGTATCACCTCTGTTTTCATTATACTGGTTTGACTCTTATTTTCTGTAATTATTCCTTTCCGCTCCAGCAGTATGTACACAATTTACACGGTTCAATATCAATAGATTTTACAAGATCGTCAAGGCGATGATATTTCAGAGAGGTAAAGTTTAATTCTTGACGAATATCCTCCAGCATCTCCTTATAATTGGTGGAATCAGGATTTGCATAATCTGCCAGCGTTTTGGCGTCTACATTTTCTCCCTCTCTCTTTAAAATCGTTCTTCTTGTGATCAGATCCAGCTCTGACTTGGAACGTGAAAAATTCAGGTACTTACAGCCGAAAAGAAGCGGCGGACACGCCGGACGGATATGTACCTCTTTTGCGCCGTTGCTGTAAAGAAACTCTGATGTCTCGCGAAGCTGTGTTCCGCGCACAATGGAATCGTCGATCATAAGAAGACTCTTATCTTTAATGAGGCGATGAACAGGTATCAACTTCATTTTTGCGATCAGATTTCTCTGGCTCTGCTGTGTAGGCATAAAGGAACGCGGCCAGGTCGGCGTATATTTGATGAACGGGCGGGCAAACGGAACGCCGGAACGGTTTGCATATCCAATGGCATGTGCGATACCGGAATCCGGAACACCTGCCACAATATCAGGATTTACTTCTCCCATGTCTCTCTGTGCCAGTATATCGCCGCATTTATAACGCATTGTCTCTACATTTACGCCCTCATATGTAGAGGTCGGGTATCCATAGTATACCCATAAGAAAGAACAAATACGCATTTTCTCTCCCGGTTTCTGAAGAGTTTCCACACCTTCCGGCGTCACTGCCACAATTTCTCCCGGTCCGAGTTCTTTCACATCTTCATATCCAAGATTTACATATGCAAAACTTTCAAAAGATACACAGCAGGCATCTTCCTTCTGTCCGATAATAAGTGGTGTTCTTCCAAGCTTATCTCTCGCCGCGATCAGTCCCTTCGGCGTAAGGATCAGCATAGTCATGGAGCCTTCGATCATATCCTGCGCGTAGCGGATTCCCTCGATCATATTTCCTTTCTGATTGATCAGAGAAGCAACCATCTCTGTGGGGTTTACGCTTCCTCCGCTCATCTCCAGAAAATGCGTGCTGCCGTTTTTAAAGGAATGCGCGATCAGCTCGTCCATATTGTTGATTTTTCCAACTGTTGTAATGGCAAAATTTCCCAGATGGGAACGAACAAGAAGCGGCTGAGGCTCATTGTCGGAAATACAGCCGATTCCCAGATTTCCCTCAAGCTCTGCTACATCTCTGTCGAATTTTGTACGGAAGGGAGAGTTCTCAATGTTGTGAATGGCGCGGTCAAACCCTTTTTTTTCATCGTAAACTGCCATTCCACCCCTTCTTGTCCCAAGATGAGAATGATAATCAATACCAAAAAATAAATCCAGAACGCAGCTGGATTTTGAAGCTACTCCAAAAATTCCACCCATTTTTTTGTCTCCTTTTTTTGTGTTTCCTCCCTGTGGGAGGGTGATAATCATACGCTACAATTATATAGAACACATTTTAATAAGTAAAGACATTTTTCACTTTTTCTTTTATGATGCCTTTTCTGTATGCCTCAAGAAGGGCTTTCAGCTCTTCGATTCTCACTTTTAAAGCTTTTCCTGTATCCGTATCGCCCACAAGCTGTCTCTGTGACGTATAACGCACAGCTACACGGTTTGACACAATATCGCTCTCTTTGGAAACTGCTTCCTCCGCAGAGGAAAACGGCTCATGGGCGCAGAGCATCAGTCCGTAGGAATTATAAATCAGGGTATAACCTGCGATTCCCGTTACTTTTCTGTACGCCTCGGAAAAACCGCCGTCTATTACAATGACGCGTCCCTCGCATTTTACAGGACTTTCTCCCTCGCTCTGGTGCACCGGCACATGACCGTTTATAATATGTCCTCTCTCCGGATCAAGCCCGAACTCGCGGAGCATACTGCCCACAACCTCCTGATTTTCCAGAATGCGGTAGTACGCATTCTTTTTCTCTTTTTTTGCTTCTTTATCTGCAATAAAATACCCCTCGAAGGTTGCCATCTTATCTTTTCCGAAAAGCGGAGAATTGGGAGCTGCCCAGATATACCAGAGAATATCCCTGCTTTTCTGAAGCTCACTCTCCTCCAGAGAATAAAAGGCTCTTCTCACATAGGACTCCAGTACATCATAAAGCTGTTTTCCCTTATATGTTTCTCCGTAAACTTCCACTTCCTTAAGACTTCCGTCCTCATTTAAAGGAATGCTTCCGTGAAACAGAAGATTTCCGTTATAAACCTTGTATAAGCCGCCTTTATCAAGAAGAAGGCGCACATGATCCTGAAGCCTTGTACAGTTTCGAAACGCCCACTCCATGCGCTCCATAACCTCCTGCTCCCCGTCTGTAAGCGCGTACGGCTCCTCTGGATTTACTGTGGGAAATACATTATCACGAAGAGGATACACTGTCCCGTCCGCCATAGTGATCTCCCCCTTATCGTAATCAATCCTGTGAAGAAGGCACCTGTCCTCCATATGGTATCCCGGATTTCTTATAAGAAGCTGTCCTTCCAGCTTAAACTGCATGATGGAGATTGCCTTGTGCATTTTCCGTCCAAGCTCTTTTTCCAGTGAGCTGTATCCGTCCTCGTCTCCCTTTACTGGGAAAAACTGACAGGAATCGTCTTTATATGCCTCCATTGCAAAAGTGGCAAGAGGCATCATATTAATCCCGTATCCATCTTCCAGAATATCAAGATTTCCATATCGAAGACTGTTTCGGATCACTGTGGCAATGCATGCTCTCTCTCCTGCTGCCGCTCCCATCCACACAACATCGTGATTTCCCCACTGAATGTCAAGAGAATGGTATTCCATAATCCTGTCCATAATAAAATGAGGTCCTGGTCCTCTGTCGTAAATATCTCCCAGAATGTGGAGATGATCCACAACAAGGCGCTGGATCAGTTCTGCTAGGGCAATAATAAAGTTCTCTGCTCTGCCAATCTGAATAATGGTATTTACAATGGAATCATAATACGCTTCTTTATCAAGAACCTCCACCTTCTCTGTGATCAGCTCTTCAATCACATAGGCATAATCCGGTGGAAGGGCTTTTCGAACCTTGGAGCGCGTATACTTGGAAGCCGTTGTTTTACAGATTTCAATAAGACGGTACAGGGTAATCTTATACCAGTTTTCCATATCCTCCTCTGTCTTTTTTACAAGGGCGATTTTTTCTTTCGGATAGTAAATCAACGTAGCGATTGCCCGCTTATCCTGATTGCTTAAGGTGTGTCCGAAAACATCGTCTATTTTTTTCCGCACAGCGCCGGAGCCGTTTCGGAGCACATGGGAAAATGCCTCGTATTCTCCGTGAATGTCAGAGAGAAAATGCTCCGTTCCTTTTGGCAGATTTAAAATTGACTGAAGATTGATAATCTCTGTAGAAGCCTTTCCAATACTTGGATAAAGCTCCGCCAGACGTTCTAAATACCGCAGTTCTTCTTTCATAAGTCCTCCTGTTCTGTCAGCCTGTAAAGTCAAAAAGTGACATCTGATTTGACTGTGGAATATCTCCGAATAAATGCAGATCGTCCATCAGATCAATAACGGTTTTACTTACCTTTGTCCTGTCGCGGAAGTCGTCTTTTGACAGGAATTTTCCCTGTTTTGCCGCCTCCACAACTGCATCTGCCGCCTTGTCTCCAAGACCATCTATGGTATCAAGAGAGGGCATCAGCTTTCCGTCAATGATCTGGAAGCGATGCGCCTTTGCCGTATATAGATCAATGGGCAGAAACTCAAAGCCACGGGCATACATTTCCTGTACAATACGCATATCTTTTAAAGTATCCTGCTCTTTTTTTGACGCCGCGTCTCCTTTTTTCCTGATTTCTTCCATATAAAATTCCAGTCTGTCCTTTCCCATGCACATAAGCTCGTAGGAAAAAGCAGTGGCGCGTATGCTGAAATATGAAGCATAATATGCAAGGGGCTGAAACACCTTATACCAGGCAATGCGATATGCCATCATAACGTAAGCTGCCGCATGTGCCTTCGGGAACATATATTTAATCAGCTTACATGACCAGATATACCAGTCAGGAACATCATGCTCCTTCATGGTTTCAATCCACTCATCACGAAGCCCTTTTCCCTTACGGACACTTTCCATAATGGTAAAGGCAAGACCGCTCTCCACGCCTTTTCCAATAAGATAAATCATAATATCGTCTCGTGTACAGATTGCTGTGGAAATGGTGGCTTTTCCTTCCTGGATTAAAACCTGCGCATTGCCAAGCCATACGTCCGTTCCGTGGGAAAGCCCTGCAATACGCACAAGGTCGGAAAAGTATTGGGGCTTTGTATCAATTAACATCTGCATGGCAAAATCGGTTCCAAACTCCGGGATTCCAAGACAGCCAAGCTTGCAGCCGCCAATATCCTCCGGTGAAATTTTAAGCGCTTTTGTGCTGGCAAACAGAGACATAACGTCCTTCTGATCAAGGGGAACCGTCCTTGCGCTGATTCCTGTCAGATCCTCCAGCATTCGGATCATGGTAGGATCATCGTGTCCCAGTATATCAAGCTTTAACAGGTTTCCATCGATGGAATGATAATCAAAGTGCGTCGTAATAATATCGCTGTTTACATCGTTTGCCGGGTGCTGTACAGGGGTGAATTTCTCAATTTCCTCCCCCTTTGGAAGAACAATGATTCCTCCCGGGTGCTGCCCTGTTGTACGGCGCACTCCCGTACAGCCCTGGACAATCCGGTTGATCTCGCAGTAGCGTTTATGGACGCCGCGCTCCTCAAAATAATTCTTCACATAACCGAAGGCTGTTTTTTCTGCAAGCGTACCGATGGTTCCCGCCTTAAAAGTCTGTCCTTTTCCGAAAATAACCTCTGTATAGCGGTGTGCATTTCCCTGATATTCTCCGGAAAAGTTAAGGTCAATATCCGGCTCCTTATCTCCTTTAAAGCCAAGGAACGTTTCAAACGGAATATCGAATCCTTCTTTATACAGTTTCTCTCCGCATACCGGGCAGATTTTATCCGGCATATCGCATCCTGCCATTCCGGCATATTTTTTTACTTCCGGCGTATCAAATTCGCTGTACTTGCACTTGGGGCAGATATAATGAGGCGGTAGGGGATTTACCTCCGTAATTCCCGACATGGTTGCCGCAAAAGAAGAACCTACAGAACCACGGGAGCCCACAAGATAGCCGTCCTCATTTGATTTCCATACAAGTTTCTGGGCAATAATATACATTACGGCATACCCATTTGAAATAATGGAGTGCAATTCTCGCTCCAATCTGTCTTCTACAATCTTCGGAAGAGGATCTCCATAAATTTCATGCGCCTTATCGTAACATATATTCCTTAAATCCTGATCAGAATTTTCGATAACAGGAGGGAATTTATCCGGATGGATCGGCGAAATTTTCTCAATCATATCTGCGATTTTATTTGTATTCGTAATGACGACTTCCTCCGCCTTTTCGCTTCCCAGATACGCAAATTCCTCCAGCATTTCCTCTGTGGTTCTAAGATAGAGCGGAGCCTGATTATCTGCATCGGAAAATCCGTTTCCGGCCATAATAATTCTTCTGTAAACCTCGTCCTGAGGATCCATAAAATGTACGTCACAGGTGGCGACAACCGGCTTTTTAAACTGCTCTCCAAGCTTTACAATATTTCTGTTTATCTCCTTTAAGTCCTCTTCGGAATGCACCATATCGTTTCTCTCATCCGCAATCATAAACTGATTGTTTCCAAGAGGCTGGATTTCCAGATAATCATAAAAATTTACGAGTCGTGCAATTTCCTGTTCCGGTGCATTTCGAAGAATTGCCTGATAGAGTTCTCCTGCCTCGCAGGCACTTCCGATGATCAGCCCTTCCCTGTACTTCTCAAATACGCTTTTCGGCACGCGGGGACGTCTGTGGTAATATTTCAAATGAGACTGACTTACCAGTTTATAAAGATTGATTCTTCCCGTCTCATTTTTTACAAGAATAATGGCATGATAGGTAGGGAGCTTTTTAATCGTATCGGAAGAAACAGCGCCCTGGCGGTTCAGTTCCTCCACGTCATAAATATCACGCTCTGCACACATTTTTACAAATCTCACAAAGATTTCCGCAGTACATGCCGCATCGTCCACCGCTCTGTGATGATTTTCCAGTGAAACGCCCACCGCCTTTGCTACCGTATCCAGCTTGAAACGGTTTAAGGCAGGAAGAAGAAAACGAGCCATTCCTACTGTATCCACATATGTAAAATCCGTAGATATTCCCTGTCGTTTACAATTCTCTATAATAAAGCTCATATCGAAATCTGCATTATGTGCCACCATAACTGCGCCCTTACAGAAGTCTATAAACTCCGGCAGAACCTCCTCAATCACAGGCGCATCCATCACCATTCCGTCATTTATGCTTGTAAGCTGCTCGATCCGGAAAGGAATCGGAACTTTCGGATTTACGAAAGTGGAAAATCTTTCTGTAATTTCACCGTTTTCTACACGGACTGCACCGATTTCTATAATTTTACAGGTAAGAGGAGAAAATCCTGTTGTCTCTATATCAAAGACAACAAAGGCATCGGAAAGCTTCTGCCCTTTTCCGTTTGTAACCATTCCTTTTAAATCATCAACAAGGTACGCCTCCATCCCATACAGCACTTTAAAATCAGATTCTTTCGGAACACAGCCTCCCCATGCATCAAAACAGTGATTGGCTTCCGGGAAAGACTGCACCACTCCGTGGTCTGTAATGGCAATTGCCTTATGCCCCCACTCATATGCCCTCTTTACAAGAGCCTTTGCATCCGTGACTCCGTCCATATCACTCATTTTTGTATGGCAGTGGAGCTCTACTCTTTTCTGAGGGCTGGTGTCCATTCTTGTTGTTGTAAAATCTGCGATTTTCTTAATTCCCCAGATAGAACCAATTGTAAGCTCACTGTCAAAACGGTCAATGGTAGTAACACCTCTGAGCTTTAAAAACGCTTTCTTTTTTACGTGCTCCGTCACTTCCGGAACCTGTTCGTTTCGAAGAAACATTTTTACTACAATGGTATCTGTAAAATCTGTGACAGGGAAAATGAGAATAGTCTTTTCATTTCGTATTTCCCTTGCCTCCACATCAAGAACCTGTCCCCTGATAATAACTTCTCCCATTTCTCCTGTGATAGATTCCAGAGGAATTGCCTCTCCCTCAAAATCTCTTCCATAGATAACGTCCGGATTGCTGTCCCGGCGAAAGCCTCCGCGAAAATCTCCTTTTTGTGCCTTCTTTTCGAAAGTCTTTTTCTCCGGACTGCCGGCATTCTTTTCCTTTTTGCCATCTTTTCCGGAAGATTTTTCCTTTTTCTTTTCTTCCTCTTCCGCTTTTTCCTGGGCACGCACTCCTGCATTTTTCAGTACATTTTCCACTTCCTGCTGGATTTGAAGAACTGCATTTTTTCGATATTTGCTCTCCTCTGTCTCCTCAAATTCCATCTCCACTTTCAAATCCATTCCGCATCTCTCGCAAAACACTTTGTGCAGATATTCTACAAGGATCTCACTTTTTTCCCTGGCTATCACAGAGTCAGGAAGCACCATGCGAAGAATGTTATCATCCGGAAATTCTATGTGCGAACGCTTAAAGAGATTGTACTCCAGCATATTGTAATTGCGCAGCTCAAGCTCCATGCTTCCCCTATATGCTTCCAGAAAATTCTTCGGCGTATACTGCCTGGAAAGAATAAACTTTTCAATGACAGTTACCGTAATCGCAATTCCCGGAAAGCACTGTCTTTCAATCTCTTTTTCCAGCTCAAAAAGGTGTTTTTTGTGGATCCATCTCTCGCTTTTCACATAGACGCGGATATGGGTCTTTGCCGGATTGCAGGATACCTTTGTGACAGACACCATGTCAAGAAGCTCTTCCAGCTTTTCGTTTACCTTTAAATGAGGAAATACATCAAAAAAGTCTTTTTCCATAAATGATTCTTCCTTTACTTCCAGGCAAGAAGCTCGGTCCGCAGGGTATCAAGAAGCTCGGATTCCGGCACTTTCTTTACAATTTCTCCCTTTTTAATCAGAAGTCCCACACCCTTGCCGCCTGCAATTCCTATATCTGCTTCCTTTGCTTCTCCCGGTCCGTTTACTACGCAGCCCATCACTGCCACCTTAATATCCAGAGGAATATCCTGCACCATTGTCTCTACCTGATTTGCAAGACCGATCAGGTCGATCTGCGTTCTTCCGCATGTAGGACAGGAAACCACCTCGATTCCTCCTTTTCGAAGTCCCAGTGTCTTTAAAATCCGTTTTGCAGATTTGATTTCCTCAAGAGGCGCTCCTGTAAGAGAAACACGGATCGTATCTCCGATTCCCTGAGAAAGGATCATGCCAAGCCCCACTGCCGATTTGATATTTCCGGAATAAAGAGTGCCTGCCTCTGTAATTCCCACATGAAGCGGATAATTCGTCTTTTCCGCAATCAGCTCATGTGCTTTTGCGCACATTAAAACATCTGAGGATTTAATACTGATCACAAGATTGTCATATCCCAGCTCCTCAATAATTTTTACTTTATCAAGCGCGCTCTCCACAAGCCCTTCCGCCGTTACGCCGTGATATTTTTCCACAAGCTCTTTTTCAAGCGAGCCGCTGTTTACACCGACACGAATGGGAATATTTCTCTCCTTCGCCACATCGACTACGGCTTTAATCCGCTCTGTGCTTCCGATATTTCCCGGGTTGATGCGGATTTTATCTGCGCCGTTTTCCATAGAAGCAATGGCAAGTCTGTAATCAAAATGAATATCTGCAACAAGAGGAATATGTATCTGTTTTTTAATTTCCCCAAGCGCCTTTGCCGCTTCCATCGTAGGAACTGCACAGCGGATAATCTCGCACCCTGCTGCTTCCAGCGCCAGAATCTGCTCCACTGTCGCCTGTACGTCCTCTGTTTTTGTATTTGTCATAGACTGGATCAGAATGGGATTTCCCCCTCCGATTTTTCTGTCTCCAATCTGAATTACCTTTGTATTATCTCTGTACATTTTCGTCCTCCTCCTTCAACTTTTTCTGCCTTTTCATGCCCAGAATAAACAGAACAATTCCCGCAGCAGTACCCGCCAGCATAAGGATCATTCCGCCAATCCACATACTGTTTCTGTGTCCCAACGCTCCCCAGAGTGCCAGAACAAGAACTCCAAGTCCCATTCCGCTTCCAAGGATTCCTCCCGTAACCGTCATAAGCATTGCCTTTAACTGATCTCCCGGTTTTCTTTCTTTATGATCCATCTTCGTCAACTCCACCTTATTTTAATAGCCTTATTATAACGAAATCCCGTTTTAAAAACAAGCACCCCGGAAATTCCAAATATTTTTTTACTGTTTTCTAAAAAAATACAATTTTTCCATTGAAGTTAATAAGTAAAAGTTTTACAATAGTAAACAAGTGAAGCATCAGATAAAACGGAGGAAATTATTATGGAAAAAAAGAATATTGACTGGGCAAACCTGGGCTTCGGATATGTAAATACCGATTACCGTTTTGTTTCCAATTTTAAAAACGGCGCATGGGACGAAGGAGTTCTCACAGAAGACCCTATGGTAACCATTAATGAATGTGCCGGCGTTCTTCAATACGCACAGACTGTATTTGAAGGAATGAAAGCTTATACAACAGAAGACGGACGCATTGTCACCTTCCGTCCGGACTTAAATGCAGAGCGTATGGAGGCTTCCGCAAAAAGACTGGAGATGCCTGTTTTTCCAAAGGAACGCTTTATTGACGCAGTTGTTCAGACTGTAAAGGCAAATGCTGCCTATGTTCCCCCTTACGGATCCGGCGCAACGCTTTATATCCGTCCTTATCAATTCGGAACAAATCCTGTTATCGGCGTAAAACCGGCTGATGAGTACCAGTTTCGTGTATTCACCACCCCGGTTGGACCTTACTTTAAAGGCGGTGTAAAACCTCTTACAATCCGCGTCAGCGATTTTGACCGCGCTGCTCCCCGTGGAACAGGGCATATCAAAGCAGGCCTTAATTATGCAATGAGTATGCATGCTATTGTAGACGCACATAATCAGGGATTCGACGAAAATATGTATCTTGACCCGCAGACTCGCACAAAAGTAGAGGAGACAGGAGGCGCCAACTTCCTTTTTGTAACAAAAGACGGAAAAGTTGTCACACCAAAATCTGACAGTATCCTTCCATCTATTACCCGCCGCTCTCTGATCCAGGTTGCAAAAGATTATCTTGGTCTGGAGGCAGAGGAGCGAGAAATTTATCTTGACGAAGTACAGGATTTTGCAGAATGCGGTCTTTGCGGAACTGCCGCTGTCATTTCCCCGGTTGGAAAAATCGTAGACCACGGAAAAGAAATCTGCTTCCCAAGCGGCATGACAGAGATGGGACCTGTTACAAAGAAATTATATGAGACGCTCACCGGCATTCAGATGGGACGGATTGAAGCGCCAAAAGGCTGGATCCAGGTAATTGAATAAAAATATATACTTTTAAAAAGGAATGCTCTTTGCGGGCATTCCTTTTTGCATTAAGACTATTTGTTTCTTTTCTTCCAGGCGGCTGTCCATGTGCCTGCATTCAGAAGCACTCCGACAGCAAAAAGCAGACTGAAGTCCCCTGATATTTTCACTGCAAGACCCTGAAACCGCATAATAAGTACCTGTACCATCGGCAATATGCTTATAATAAGACCTGCTGCTGAAAAAATCATACTTCTTTTATACCCTTTTCCTGCTGCCAGAAAACAGGCGGAAAGAAAACCCGCCGCAATTCCCAGTATTGTCA
>URHH01000081.1 GCA_900547615.1 uncultured Blautia sp.
TTGGCACTCTGGGTAGCCATATTCATTTTTCAATTACAGTTTGCGGAAACTCAAGCTTTATACAAAGGATATATGGTAAAATATGCACAAAAATTTTTTTATTTTACCTGAATCGCTTTTTCCGGACACATTTCCTGACAACAGAAACAGCGGATGCACTTTTTATAATCATATACCGGCGGTTTTCCCTTTCCATTTTTAAAGTCTACCGCCTTGCCCGGAACAGGGCAGCTTTTTACACAGACTCCGCAGGAAATACACCTGCTTTCCACAATGTACGGCTTCTTCTGAAAAATGCGGAGCGTTTTTGCAAGCTTCGTCCACTTATTCCGTCTTACCGGTGTCCTGTCCACCTGAAAATCCGGTTTTCCGTATACTTTCGCCGCCTGGGAGCAGGTCATCTCTCCGTCTGGTGTCAAAATCCTGATATTTTCTTCCCTGTATGTACCAAGTCCCATTTTTTCTCCATGATAATTTGTAGGAACAAGGGAAGGCTCAAGGGAAACAAGATGGCAGAATACGCTGTCGAGAGCTACCGGGTCAGTGGACAGCAGCATGACTTTCATAGATACCGGATCACCGGAACCCGGTCCGTTTCCTTCCATCGCGGTAATTCCGTCCATAATGTAAAGCTTTGGCTTCACACATTTATTCAGATCAACGAGCATTCTTGCAAAGCTGTCTGCACTTGGATATTGCGTATGACCTTTTGCCTTGTGAAGACCGTATACAAATCCGTAACTGTTTTTTACAGCCCCCGTGATCCGCTCAAGCGCATGGGTTTTCATTTTACTTATGGAAATCACGCTGTCCGCCTCCAAAAGCTCAGGGGGAAGGATAAATTCCTTTGCCTGGGTTCCCCCGGAAAACGGAACGCGCACGCCCTCTTTATAATCGATCACAGGAACATGATATTTTTCCAGCACCTCATCCATACCTGTGCCTTTTATTACTTTACTGGCAGTCCCTGTTCCACAGGAATCAGAAAGCGCAAGATTTTTATATCCCTCTTCCCTTAAAATACGGACAAGCCCTCCAACTACAGAAGGGTGAGTAATGACAGCCCGCTCTAGCTCTGCTTTTTTCAGAAGATTCGGTTTTAACAGGATTTTCTCCTCTTTTGAGACGAACTGCTCCATTCCGCCAAGAAGAGCCATCCCTTCTTTCAGCTTTTCATATACAGCTTCCTTATTATAGTCTTCGCAGGGAAGAAGAACGACGATGCTTTTTTTATTTTTCTCTTCTTTCATTTCTTTTCTCTCCGGCTTTTTCTTACTGCTTTTCTCACTGGAAGAATGCAGGCTGGCACAACGGAAAGACCGTCCACTCCCATTTTAAGGAAGGTCTCTGTAAGAGCCGTATCTGCTGCCAGCTCTCCGCAGATAAATACCTTTTTCTTTTCTTCATGCGCATTCTCTGTCACCATCTGGATCATTTTTAAAATGGCAGGATTGTGGTCGTTATACTTTTCTTTTAAAAGTGGGTTCTGCCTGTCCATTGCAAGAGTATACTGTGCCAGATCGTTTGTTCCGAGACTTAAAAAATCCACTCTCTGTGCAATTTCCCGGCTCATCATCACGGCAGCCGGAGTCTCGATCATCACGCTTACGGGAATGTCCTTGTAGGCGATTCCCTTTTCGCGAAGCCCTGCTTTTACCTGCTCTGTGATCCGCTCGATCTCGTCCAGTTCTTCAAGAGAACTGATCATGGGATACATCACTGCCAGATTTCCATAGGCGCTCGCTCTGTAAATGGCGCGAAGCTGCGCCTTAAACATTCTCTTTCTGTCAAGGCAGAGGCGGATTCCCCTGTTTCCCATAATGGGGTTCGTCTCCTCCGGAATATCCATATAGGCAGCCTGCTTATCTGCTCCCAGATCTGCGGTACGGATCACCACAAGGCGCTTATCCATTGTTTCCGCCACTTTTTTATAAGCGCGGAACAGCTCGTTTTCTCTTGGATAATTCTCTCTTCCCAGATATTGAAACTCACTCCTTAACAGTCCGATCCCCTCTGCTCCGTAAAAAAGCACGCTGTTTAAGTCGTCCAGATTCGCAATATTGGCATAGAGGGAAATCCTGTGTCCGTCAAGAGTCACCGCCTCTTTGTTTTTCAGCTTTAAAAGCTCTTCCTTTTCTTCCTGCTCCGCCTTCAGCCTCGCCTTATATTCCATTAAAAGTTCCTCATCAGGATCCAGGTAAAGCATTCCCGTATAACCGTCCACAACTGCGAGAAGTCCGTCCCAGTCTTCCTCTATCTCTACATCTACAAGAGCGGGAATCCCGATTGTTTTCGCCATAATGGAGGCATGAGAAATCTCCGAACCCTGATGGGTAACAACCGCGAGGAGCTTTTCCTTTTCCATTTCCAGAATTTCTCCGGGGCTTAAAGTTTCCGCAGCAAGAATGACCGGCTTTTCCCCAAGAAAGATTGTCGTAGAAAGTCCTCCCAGAACGGCGATCAGCCGCTCGGAAAGCTCTCTCACATCTTCAATCCTCTCCTTTACCGCAGGCTCTTCCAGATTCCGAAACGTCTGGGAAAGCTCGTCTCTTGTTGTTGCAACTGCGTAAGCAGCGCTTACTTTCTCTGTCTCGATCATACTTTTTACTGCCCGAACAAAGCTTCCTTTTTCCAGCAGAGCTGTCTGCCTTCTTTTTACATGGCTTTCTTCCCCGTATAAGGTCTGAAGCTCCTCTGCTACTTTTTGCCGTGCTTTTTCAAAATCCGCAGTCTCCTTTTTCACATTGCTTACAAAGCACTGTCTCACCTGGCTGATTTCCCTGTGATAATACAGGATTCTGCCTATGGCAATTCCTGAAAAAGTTGCGCTTCCTTTAAAAATCTTCATTTGTTCTCCCCTGTGCCTTCTCCTGTGTTCCTTAATCGCAGGCTGCTTTAAATTCTGTCCATGCCTTGCTGTAGGCTTCCTCTGCCTCCTGGCTTACATTCTGTACGATCTCTCCCTTTGTCACATCTTCCGGAACAACAAGGTTTGGATTTACCATCTCGTCTGCCGCCTTATTTGTGCTGTAATATCCAATATAATTGAAGCACTCTGCCGCATTTTCCGGCTCCAGAATGTAATCAATAAATTTATATGCCGCGTCTTCAGACGGCGCATTGCTCGGAATAAACATATTCATAATTCCGAATCCAAGACCTTCCTCCGGATAAACCACCTTTAAATCTGGATTTTCCGCAAGGGCTGCCGTTACCTGTGATGTGTAGAGAAATCCCACGCTTGCCTCTCCGTTTAAGAGGGCATTCTGTGTATTGTCGTCCTGGATCATGCGGACATTTGGCGCAAGCTCTTTTAAACGCTCTCCTGTTTTTGCGATCACTTCCGGATCTTCCTCATTCATGCTCTCTCCCATAGACATCTGTGTGATTCCGCAGATTACGCGGTAATTTGCCACAAGTGCAATGCTGTCCTCAAGAGACGGATCCCAAAGATCGCTGTAACCCTTGATCTCTATATCCACCTGAGAAGGATCGTATACAATAAGAGGGATTCCGGAGCCGTAAGGAACGGTATATTCGTTGTTTTCATCATAAAACTGTCCCTGATACAGCGGATTGATGTTATCAAAATTCTTGATTTTCTCTTTGTCCAGCTTCTTTACAAGCTCCTGCTCCACTGCCTTTTCAATGATATAATCATCTGCGATCACCACATCGTAATCTCCGCCTTTTGCCTGGGAAAGTTTCTCAAGCATTGTTTCATCTGTATCAAAGTTTGAGTATACCACTTTAATTCCTGTTTCTTTTTCAAATCCATCTAAAATTTCCTGCGGGAACATTCCCTCCCAGGTAAAAAGTACAAGTTCCTCTGCTTTCTTTCCTCCGCAGCCTGCGAGAAGAGATACGCCGAGGGCGGTTGTTGTTAAAACTGCTGCTATTTTCTTCATTTTCATTTTTTTATTCTCCTTTTTCCATGTTTTTTTATCATAGTATATATGAAAAGTACAAGCAGGGTCGCTGCCAGCATCAGAGTACAGAGCGCATTGATTTCAGGCGTTACTCCTGTTTTCATCTGCGTGTACACCTTGATCGGCAGAGTGGAAATCCGCGGACCGTTTACAAAAATACTGATCACCACATCGTCCATTGACATGGCAAATGCAAGTAAAGAACCGGATACCACAGCCGGCATAACAAGGGGAAGGGTAATATCCCAAAATGCCCGGAAAGGACCTGCCCCCAGGTCACGTGCCGCCTCCTCAAGAGACGGGTCCATTCCCACAAGACGAGCTTTTACTTCCATTAAAATATAGGGGACACAAAATACCGTATGTCCGATCAAAAGGGTGAGCATTCCAAAGGGAAGCCCCAGCATATAGAAAAATGCCATAAGCACCATTCCAAGAATAATTTCCGGAATCATAAGAGGAAGAATGGATACGTATTCCAGAGCCCCTTTTGTTTTCCAGTTAATTTTAAAAAGCCCCACTGCTCCAAGCGTCCCGATCACTGCCGCGCAAAGACAGCTCAAAACCCCCAGGATCAGGCTGTTTCCAAGCGCCTCCATCATGGCGCTGTCCCGAAACAGTTCCTCATACCATTTCAGGGAAAAACCGGTGAATGCTACAGGAAGCTTTGATTCGTTAAAAGAAAAAATTACTACAACTGCAACCGGCAGATACATGAGAAAAAAGATAAGTCCCAGGTAAAAGCCTGAAAATTTTGAGTTTTTTTTCATCCGATTCCCTCCAGTTCCTTTGCATTTGTAATCTTTCTGTATGCCATGATCATAGCAGTTGTAAGAAGCATAAGGATCACAGCAAGAGCTGCCGCAAACGGCCAGTTATTTCCTCTTGTCATCTGCTCCTGAATCAGGCTTCCCACAAGAACAATCTTATTTCCTCCCAGAATATCTGCAATAAAAAACAGTCCCATAGAAGGAATAAAGGTTAAAATAATTCCGGACAGCAGTCCAGGGAAAGTAAGCTTTAATATAATATGGAAAAATGCCTGCGTTTTTGACGCCCCAAGGTCTCTGGCTGCTTCCACAAGAGACCAGTCCAGCTTTTCTGCACTGGAATATACGGACAGCGCCATAAAAGGAAGAAGCACATACACCATGCCGATCACGATGGCAGGATAACTGTACAAAATCTTCAAAGGCTCATCTATGATCCCCAGTTTTTCCAGTATATAATTCAGTATTCCCTTCTTCTGAAGAATGATGATCCAGCCGTAAAGACGGATGAGGGAATTAACCCAGAAAGGCAGCATGAGAAACAGCATTGCCTTTTCTTTTTTCTCTTTCGGCAGCCTTGCCATAAAATACCCGAAAGGATAACCGATCACACAGATAATAAGCGTACTTGTCACTGCAAGCTGAAAAGACTGTACAAATGTATCAAGATATACCGGCTCTAAAATCCGCCTGTAGTTTTCCAGGGTAAAGGCAAATCCGCCCTCCTGCGGCGTAAAGCTTAACATCAGCACATAAATAAGCGGACAGGCAACAAATACAATGGTAAACAGATACAACGGCAGTATCATAAAAACAGAAGTCCGTTTTTTCCCTGTTTTACTTTTCATGGAGTGCCTCCTCCCGGTCTACAAGAACTGCATCTGCAGATTCAAATCTCCAGCATACCTTCTGCCCTACTTTTACATTTGCGTCAATTCCGTACCGGCTTGCCACCACTTTTTCTCCTCCCGGAAGAGAAAGCACCATGCGGAGCTGACCGCCTGCAAATGTTTTTTCTTCTACCTCTGCCTCCATACCGCAGCCGCATTCTTCATCGAGAAGAATGTTTTCGCTTCTTACCGCAAGGGTGACTTCCTCTCCCTCCAGGAGTTTCTCCCCCTCTGTGTTCACAAGGACTTTTCCTCCTCCCAGAGAAAGAAGCGCCTGCTCTCCCGTCTGGCTTTCCACTTTTCCTTTTAAAATATTTGCATTGCCCACAAAAGTTGCCACATAGCTTGTTTTCGGGTGATTATAAATTTCATCAGGAGTTCCGATCTGTTCAAATCTTCCTTCGTTCATAACAGCAATGCGGTCCGACATATTGATCGCTTCCTCCTGATCGTGGGTGATATACACAAACGTAATCCCCAGTTTTTTCTGAAGCCGTTTCAGCTCATGCTGCATGGCGCGGCGAAGCTGAAGGTCAAGGGCTCCTAAAGGCTCGTCCAGAAGAAGGACTTTAGGATTATTTACAAGCGCCCTCGCAATGGCAACTCTCTGTTTCTGTCCTCCGGAAAGCTCAGACGGCTTACGTTTTTCATATCCCGAAAGCTGTACAAGTTCCAGCATATGGGAAACCTTTTTCTTAATTTCTCCTTTGGAAACTTTTTTCAGCTTCAGTCCGTATCCCACATTTTCTTCTACATTCATATGGGGAAACAGGGCATAATTCTGAAAAACCGTATTTACGTCCCTGTCATTGGGCTCAAGATCCGTCACATCTTTCCCGTCAAGAAAAACCTGTCCCTCATCCGGGGATTCCAGTCCTGCAATAATGCGGAGAGTCGTTGTCTTTCCGCAGCCGGAAGAGCCGAGAAGCGTAATAAATTCTCCCCCTGCGATTGAAAGGCTGATTCCCTGAAGCACACTTTCTTCCCCTGTAAAGCTTTTCTTTATATTTTTTAATTCCAATGAATATTCGCCCATTTCTGCCTCCTTTATATATGATAATGCTGTTTTATATATTCACAATAGCTTTCTCTGTCAAAAACAGGCACATACTCTTTTATGATTTTTTCCGCCTCTTCTCCCCGGTTTCTTAAAAGGCGGTATACAGTAAGCGCCAGAAGCTTTCCTGATTCGATATACGCAAGCTCTTCATCTGTAATACAGAAATCCTGGCTGTGAAGAGCGCCCTTAAATCCTCCGAAGGTAAAATTCAAAACCGGAAAAAGATGGCTCATATCTCCTACATCTGTACAGGCGTTATTAAAATCCTCTCTCTTCACAGTACGAAAAGAATGTCCCAGGCTTTCTGCTGCCCCCACCATCACCTGATCTGCTGCTCTGTACCGTACCGGCATATACCCCTGAAGCAGCTCTTTTTCTGCTCTTCCGCCAAACGCGTAGGCAGCGCCGTCGTACGCCCGGTTCACCATTTCCTGGATTTCCCGGATTTTCTCAAGAGAAGCAGCGCGCACCTTCGTCTCCACAACGGCTTCGTCGGGAACACTGTTGATCACGTCCCCTGCTTTTCGGATCACATTGTGAAGGCGCACATGGTCTTCCTCCCGGAAAGTTTCCCGCATAAGCCCCATCATAGACATGGCGCTTGTGGTAATGCTTAAAGCATTGACTCCGTCCCAGGGCGCGATCGCCGCATGAGAAGCTTTTCCCCGGACAGTTACCTGTTCTGCCGCAAACCCGTTGCAGGCGGGATTTCCAAGGTAAAAATCTTCTTTTACCGGAACCATATGTACATGTGTGGTAAGCACAATGTCTGTACTGCCAAACTCCCCTGTGCGGATAAGTTCGCTCTTCCCGGAAGCCGGAAAACCGACTCCCTCTTTCTGAAGCCTCTTTCGTTTCCTGCTGTCTATATATTCCTCTGCCGGAACTGCAAAAAAAGAGACGTTTCCGTAAAGAGAATCTCTTACTTTCTCATCAGAAAGGGCGATGGCTGCGCCAAGCATTGCCGCAAGCTGAGCGTGATGACCGCAGGCGTGTGCCGTTCCATTTTCTTTGTCTGCCTTTTCATGATTCCTGCAGCCGATGGCGTCCATCTCTCCTAAAACAGTGATTTCTGCCCCCTCTTTTTTTGAAAGAGAGCCGCAGACACCGGTCACTGCAAGATGCTCTCTCGTAGTAAGCCCGATTTTTCGAAATGCTTTTGCCACCTGTTCAGATGTTCGTTTCTCACAAAATCCCGGCTCCGGATGCGCCTCTATATCGCGGGCAAAGGCTTTGATTTCTTCTTTGTGTTCTTCTATGATATTTATAATTTTTTCTTCTATTTTATCCATTTCTTCCCTCCGGAAATTATTCCGGGTATTTTAGTCAGGTATCCTGCTTTATAATAGCATAAAAGCGTGATTTTGCAAATATTATTTTTTTATGCTTGCAATTTTTCAAAAATACGCTATAATATTACTTGTGTCCGACACAGGCTGGAATAGCTCAGTCGGTAGAGCACTTCACTCGTAATGAAGGGGTCGAGGGTTCAAGTCCCTTTTCCAGCTTTTCTATAAAAAAAGACGCTGTTTCCAGCGTCTTTTTTTCAATCCCCTCTATTTTTCTGTATCTCCAAGCTGTATGGTCTTATGATATTTTGCATTTGCTGCAAGAAGTGTGCTCCACTTTTCTTCCTCCGGTTTATTCTCATTGTTATTGTATCGTTCCGGTCCTTTCAGCTCGTCCATATACTGCACATAATCCAGAATATAAACGTCGATCGTGGACACATCTCTGTCCTGAATAGCATAACGGTCTGTTCTGCCATCAGAAGTAATATATGGAAGCTTGTTTCCATTTGCGTCAAGGGCTACCATGAAGCAGTCAGAATTGGAACCTTCCTCATAAAGCGTTTCCACTGAAATTTCATACGGTGTCTTTGTCACAGATTTCAGCCCGATTCCGTTTTCATTTGTCTCGTTAATTTCTATTACCTCTGTCTCACTGTCATCAATAGTAACCGGAATATCAAATTCCCATCCTCCCTCATACCAGAAATTCATATGCTCATTTGGATATTCATGATATTCCTGCGGTTCCTGTGACATTACTTTCTGCCATTCTTCATCTGACATAGCCGCAAGCTCTTCTCCTGTGTATCCGCTGTCCCAGTATTCCGGCTCTGCCTTGTCTCCAATGATTTTTTCGATGTTTAAGTGAAGCGTAAAGCTTTCCGGAACAGGAATCTCTTTTCTTTCACTTTCCAGGCTTCCTGCACGCGCCATTACTTTATCATTAAATTCTTCAAGAAGCGCGTATCCCTCGTCTGTCTCGTCATTTAAGTCATCCATCGAAACTCCCATTTCGTCCAGCACACCCTGTACCATCTCGTCGTATTTTTTCATATACTGAGAGTCGTCTATCATATCATTTTTAAGGTCAATACGGAGAATGCAGACATATGTATTTTCGTCCAGATATTCTCCTTCCAGCTGTGTGGAATTCACTCCTTTTAAAATCTCCGGATATTCATATCCCTCAGGCAGTTCCTTTAAAAAGTCATAATCCCTTGTATAATTCATAGATAATACAGGCATCTCCCCGTTTTCTCCCTCGGACATCATCGTATCCGGGAACGGTTCTTCACTTTTTGCTTCCATTGTGAGATAGATTGTCTGGCTGTCTGCGTATACCTCAGAAAAACGGATCGTCAGACCATCGTTTGTTTTTGTATAAGCGCCGTCTGCAGTTCCCGGTTCTTTTGCATCTACTGTTTCGCTGACTTCCTGTGTCTCTTCTTTTGTTGTCTCCGGCTCTGCCAGCGTCTCTGCTTTATCTGCAAAATTACCGAAAAAGCTTACTTTATCCTGCAGCTCTGCAAAAATCCCTCCTACAACAGGAAGCTCCCTTGCCATAACGGGATTTGCGGCACATACTACAAAGCCTACCGCAAGAACTGCCGCCGTACTTCCTGCTGCTTTTGCTGCTATGGACATCCATCTGTATGGATTTTTCTCTTTTTTCTCCTGATGAACCTCATTGTTTTTAATCATGCAATATGCCTCCTGTGCTTTATTTTTTACAGCCTCCGGAATTTCCACTTCTTTTTTTAATTCTCTCCGGATTTCTTTTTCTCTGTCATCTAATCTCATTTCTGCCTCCTGCTTCCTGCACCTGCCGCTGCTTTTGCAAAAGCCGGCTCTGCATAAGATTCTTTTACCTTGTACTGATACTGCTCCGCAACCTTTTGTCTTCCCCTGGCAAGCCTCGTCTTTACCGTTCCCTCTTTCATGTTCAGGATTTCCCCAATTTCTCTTGTGTTAAACCCTTCCATATAATATAGAAGGAGAACAGTTCTGTACTTTTCGTCCAGCGGTGCAAGTACGTGATTCCACTCCACCATCTCAAAATCTTCTTCATACACCGGTGTTTCCGGCAAACTGTCCGTATACAGCATAAGACTCTTCGTCTGAAGTATATCTTTACATTTATTTATCAGGATACGGATCAGCCACGTTTTAAAATAACGATTTTGTTCCAGCGTTCCTATTTTCTGGAAACAGGATAAAATTGTTTCCTGTATTGCATCTGCAGCATCTTCATCATTTTTCAGATAGGCTCTGGCAACTTTATACATGCTCTGCATCTGAAGGTCCATCAGACGGCAGAACGCGTCTTTATCGCCTTTTTTTGCCTTTCGTATTAATAACTCTGTCATAGGGTACTCCCTTCTGTCCGACCGGTCTAAAGCTTGTTATCTGCGCTTCTAACTATTAGACACTGCAGATCCCAAAATGGTTTCATTTTATTTTAACATTTTATTTTAAAAAAATCTCCATGACGCAAAAATCCGGTATATCAGACATCATCTGCCTGGTATACCGGAACAAATCCGTTTCCCTGTATTTTATAATCGGTTCTGTTTCCTTATTCTTTCACCGGATATTTATTCTCCAAATTTTGAAGCGGCATTTTCAAGCATTTTTCGAATAGGAAGATGGTAAGGACATCTTGTCTCGCATTCCCCGCATTTAACACAGGCGGAAGCTTTTACAGGAAGGGTGCTGTACCGCTCTCTTGCCCAGTCTCCCAGATCGTATCTTTCCAGGTATCCGGCAAAGAGAAATACGCTTGGGATATTAATACCAACTGTGCACGGCGCACAGTAATTGCAGCGGCGGCAGAAATTTGTTCCAAGCGCCTTCCTTATCTTGTGCATTTCCTCCTGCTCCTCACTGCTTAACGGAGAAGTATCACAGCAGGCGCGTAAGTTTTCTTCCAGCTCCCGCTCCTCTGCCATTCCCGGTATCACCACTGTCACATTGGGATTGGCGCATACATAACGAAGGGCAAGCCCTGCATTTTCGATGGCTCCTCCTGCAAGAGGTTTCATATCAATAAATCCGATATTTTTTTCTTTGCATCTGGAGATCAGATCCTCCCCCTGGCTTTCTACAATGTTATACGGGAACATGATAGTTTCCACCCAGTCAAGGGAAAGAGCGCGCTCAAATACGGCTGTAGAATGTGCTGTCAGACCGATGTGTCCGATTTTTCCCGCCTCTTTTGCCTCCAT
>URHH01000082.1 GCA_900547615.1 uncultured Blautia sp.
CGGAGTACCGATCTCGTCCTGTCTTCTGTAACGTTTTCCAATATTTCCACGGTCGTCATACTCACAGTTATACTTCTTTGAAAGCTGCTGGTAAACTTTTTCAGCGCCCTCGTTCAGCTTCTTGGAAAGAGGAAGCACGCCGATTTTAACAGGCGCAAGTACAGGGTGGAAACGAAGCACCGTGCGCACGTCATTTTTCTCTGCGTCCAGAACTTCTTCATCGTATGCGCTGCAAAGGAAAGCAAGCACCATACGGTCTGCGCCGAGGGACGGCTCAATTACATATGGAACGTATTTTTCTTTCTTTTCATCATCAAAATATGTGAGGTCCTGTCCGGATACATTCTGATGCTGCGTCAGGTCATAATCGGTTCTGTCTGCGATTCCCCAGAGTTCGCCCCAGCCAAACGGGAATAAAAATTCTACGTCTGTCGTTGCTTTACTGTAGAAGCACAGTTCTTCCGGAGAATGGTCGCGGTAACGGATTTCCCCTTCTTTTAAGCCGAGAGAGCTTAACCAGTCAAGGCAGAACTGTTTCCAGTATGCAAACCAGTCAAGGTCTGTTCCCGGCTCGCAGAAGAACTCAAGCTCCATCTGCTCGAACTCGCGTGTGCGGAACGTAAAGTTTCCAGGTGTGATCTCATTACGGAAGGATTTTCCGATCTGTCCGATTCCGAACGGGATTTTCTTACGGGAAGTTCTCTGTACGTTTTTAAAGTTTACAAAAATACCCTGCGCTGTTTCCGGTCTTAAATATACTGTGTTCTTTGCATCTTCCGTTACACCCTGAAATGTTTTGAACATCAGGTTGAACTGACGAATATCTGTAAAGTTGTGTTTGCCGCAGGTAGGGCATGGAATTTCATGCTCTCTGATAAAATCTGCCATCTGTTCCTGAGACCAGGAATCTACGCTGCCTTCAATGGCAATGTCGTGTTCTGCACAGAAGTCCTCGATCAGCTTGTCTGCGCGGAAACGCTCATGACATTCGCGGCAGTCCATAAGCGGGTCAGAAAATCCGCCAAGATGTCCAGATGCCACCCATGTCTGAGGATTCATTAAAATAGCACAGTCCACACCCACATTATAAGGGGATTCCTGAATAAATTTCTGCCACCATGCGCGTTTTACATTATTCTTCAGTTCTACACCAAGATTTCCGTAGTCCCATGTATTTGCCAGACCTCCGTAAATTTCAGAGCCCGGGTACACAAAGCCTCTCGCTTTCGCCAGAGCTACGATTTTGTCCATTGTTTTTTCCATGTCATCTCTCCTAAAATTTTTTCAATGCCTATATTATACTAGCATCTTTCTTCTTTTTCAATACCGCTTTTCAGCACATCATCTCCAAAATGTCCAGACTTTTAAATTTTTTGTCTGTATTCTGATAAACATACCGGTGAATGTGATGTTCCAGTTCACCCAGCACCTCATCTGTTACAGTGAAAGTATAAAGTTTTCCCATAGGCGCGCTCACCATATAAATCATGGCATAACGGGCGGCAGGGGAAAGGCGCCTGGAATCGGAAACCTTTCCAAGGCACTCTTTTCCGATAATGCCGTGAGCCTCCTGAGAAAAAAACAGCTCTTCTTTTTCTGTAAGCTCTCTCCCGCAGACTGCACAGTTTAAAAGCTCCGGCATCAATCCCTGTACTGCCATCGTGCGAAGCTCATATACGCAGCGCACAAGACGGTTGCTGATATTTTTATTTAAAAGGGCTTTTACGGTCACATAGAGAAGGTTCATCATCTCCCTCTCGTCCGTACCTTCATGGCCGAAATAATCTGCAAGCTCTAAAAAATAATAACCGTAATAAATTCCCGGCTGCTCCCCCGCAAGCTCCACAAAATGGTGAGTCACGCTGACCTGGTTTAAATTAAAACTGCTTCTTCCCTCAAACAGAGTAAAATTTCCAAATACAAAGGGATTTGCTGCTGCCATAAAGGGGCTGTTCTGTCTCCTTGCCCCTTTTGCAAAAGCAGCAATTTTCCCTCTCTCTCTTGTAAGAAGAACGATGCGCTTATCGTAATCCCCAACAGGCATGGCAGAAAGCACCACTCCCTGTACGGTAATCAGATCACTCATACTCAGATTTCCTTTTTGTCATACCCGAAATTCTTGATCAGAAAATCACTGTCACGCCAGTCTTTTTTTACTTTTACCCAGAGCTTTAAGTTGACTTTTGCTTCCAGCATACGCTCCAGCTCAAATCTTGCATTGCTGCCGATTTTTTTTAGCATAGCCCCCTGTTTTCCGATAATAATTCCCTTATGAGAGTCTTTTTCACAGATAATGGTCGCGTCAATATCGATCAGCTTCCCTTTTCCGGGGCGGTTCTTCATACGGTCAACTGCAACTGCGATTCCATGAGGAATTTCCTCGTCCAGAGCATGAAGCGCCTTCTCCCGTATAATCTCCGCCACAATCTGTCTCTGTGGCTGATCTGTGATCGTGTCCTCATCATAGAACATCGGTCCGTACGGAAGATATTTGAAAATGCAGTTTATAATATCGTCTGTATTCTGACCGCGAAGTGCAGAGCAGGGAATGATTTCCGCAAAGTCACAGATTTTCCGGTAAGTATCAATGGCAGGAAGGATTTCTTCTCTTGATACTGTATCAATTTTGTTGATGATCAAAATTACCGGAACACCGATTCCCTGAAGCTGCTCTGCAATATGGCGCTCCCCTGCACCGATAAAAGTAGTCGGTTCTACAAGCCACATGATGGCGTCTACTTCTTTCAGGGTTCGCTCTGCAACCTGTACCATATATTCCCCGAGCTTATTTTTTGCCTTGTGGATTCCCGGTGTATCAAGGAACACGATCTGTCCTGTCTCGTCTGTATAAACCGTCTGGATCCTGTTTCTTGTTGTCTGAGGCTTTTTGGAGGTAATGGCAATCTTCTGTCCGATCAGATGATTCATTAAGGTGGATTTTCCTACGTTTGGACGTCCGATAATCGCCACAAAGCCTGATTTAAAATTTTCGTTCATTGATTTTCCTTTCATTTACGGCTGACAGAAACAACCGCTTTCTCAACAGGTAATTAAATTTTTCACTTCTTTAAATGTTTCTTTTGCTTCTTCTATCTTGCTCTCGCTTCCTACAACGCAAATCTGCTCATCTGAAAGAACAGCTTCTACAAGGGGAGCCAGATTGTGAATATCCTCCACTGTGGCATTTAAGATCTCGTCTCTTTCTTTCTGAAGCATTTCTTCTGTCACATCACAAAAATACGCTGTTTTGGAAAGATTTCCCTGCATCTGCGGCGTTCTTGGCACATCCTTTCCGCTGATGGTTCCGATGATGTATTTTGTCATTTCTCTCTCGTCAGCCTGAAAGGTACGGATATACTCCGGAATGCCTTTAAACACATCAAGGGTGCGTCCAAGATGCGGATCGCGGTAAGAAACAAAATAGCTTTCTCCGTTTCTCTTAAATCCGCTCATACAGCCGTATGCTCCGCCTTTTACACGAAGATTCATCCAGAGATAATCGTAGCTTAACGCCACCTTTAAAATATCAAGAGCTCCTGTGTAGGAAAGTCCTTTTTTGCAGAAATTTCCGGTCTGCGCCACATACTGCACCTGTCCGGAGGTTTTTAATCCCTCGTTTTTCTTCTGGCAGATAATTGCCTCTCCGAAGGTTTCCGCCTGTTCTTTACAGAGATGCTTCTTTAACTCTTTACAGAGAGATTTTACATTTTCCAGAGATTCCCTTTCTCCCGTGTAGCTTACATGGAAATATTCCGGACGGAGAATCCGTTTCATAAGCTTTTTCAGAGAAGAAACAAGCTCTTCTTTTCTCTCGTCAAATTCTTTTTCCAGCTTTTCAATAAAATGATAATAGCCGACACCTGCCATCTCGTCCTGGAAAGCCGCCATAGGAGAAGCATAGGAAGCGCCCCGGAGAACGGCTGTGGAATGTCCTGCGCTTACAAGATTTGCCTGTGCCCTTGATTTTACCTGTGCCACAATTTCATAGAGGCGTCCGGTATCCTCAAGCTTTGAGGTTTCCAGGATCTCGCGAATCATAGCGAAAAGGGAATCCATCTTCGGGTACAGCGCCTTGCCGCGGACAGAGAACATGGCGCGGAAACCATCCTTCGCATTTTCGTTGTCAAAAACTTCCACACCGCTGTAAATGCCGCCTGTGTTTGCATTGATTTCGTTAAACAGCTCTCCGTAGGTATAGTGTTCTGTATCTACATATCCGAGAACAGATTTTAAAAGTCCCAGATAATGAGTTTCTTCTCTTGTAAGCGTTCCAAACTCAAAAAGAAGGTCAAGATAACCGATTCCATTTGTGCATACATCGTGATATAAGAAGAGGCTTCCGTCCAGGTCAAGCTCTTCATTTGTAAGATGTGCCGCTTCTTTTTTGATGTCCTCTCTTTTTAACATAGGAATACAGGAAAGCGCCTCCGGCTCTTCCTCCTCTTCCTGGTACGCTTCCAGAGCTTTTGTTTTCTCCACCATGTTCTGAAGTTCTTCCGGAGAAAGGCTCTTTCTGTACGCTTCCAGTTTTTCTGCCAGGGCTTTTTCTCTCTCTGCCTGAAGACCTTTTTCCGGCACAAGAGTGAGAACAGAGCCGTGCGGATTATCAAGAAGGTATTTCTGGATCAGGTCCTCAAAATATCCCTCGTAAACTGCTTTTTTCAGAGTTTCAAACACAGAAAGCTGCTGCACCTGGGCAAACGGCTTGTCATCATCATAGAGCCAGTCTCCGAGAATATCAAGGCTGTACATCAGCCCCTTTGGATAGGAAGAAAAGTCAGCCTCTCTGTAGCGAAATTCCATGTAGTTGATGCCTGCTTCCACTGCCTTTTTGTCGATTCCGTTTTTCACAATATCCGTAAGAACGTTTCGGATCACAGAAACAAATTCTTCTTTTTTATCTGCATTTGCGCCCTTTGCTACTACTGTAAAATAAGGCTGTAAGATTCCGTCATCAAAAGAACCGTAAATATCTTTTCCGATTTTTGCATCGAGAAGGGCTTTTTTAAGGGGCGCGCCCGGCGCACTTAAAAGTGCATAGTCCAGAATCTCAAACGCCATACATTTCAGATTGTCTGTGGCTGTTCCTGCCACCATATTGTAGGAAAGATACGTATTGTCCTCCTCGCCCTCCTGCTCAGATACAGGGTAAGGAATCGTAATATCCTTACAGGAGGAAAAAGCTTCCTGCGCCGGGATCTCAGAATCTACAGAGAGCGTATCAAAAGAGGAAAGGTAATGTTTATCAATGAAATCCAGTTTTTCCTCCATATCCATGTTTCCGTAAAGATAAATAAAACTGTTTGACGGATGATAATATTTTCTGTGGAAATCAAGAAATCCCTCATATGTCAGCTCCGGAACATTTTCCGGATTTCCGCCGGACTCACAGCCGTATGGCGTATCCGGGAAAAGAGAATTCATAATCTCTCTTTCCAGAACCTCGTCCGGTGAGGAGAAAGCGCCTTTCATCTCATTATAAACCACGCCATTATATTCCAGAGGTCCTTCCGGCTTTTCCAGATGGTAGTTCCAGCCCTCCTGCCGGAAAATTTCTTCCTTTTTATAAATATTCGGATAAAAAACAGCGTCCAGATATACGTGCATCAGATTCTGAAAATCCTGGTCGTTGCAGCTTGCCACAGGATAGCAGGTTTTATCCGGATATGTCATAGCATTTAAAAAGGTATTAAGAGAACCCTTTACAAGCTCTACAAAAGGATCTTTTAAAGGAAATTCCCTGGACCCGCAGAGAACGCTGTGCTCCAGAATATGCGCCACGCCTGTGCTGTCCTTAGGCGGTGTGCGGAATGCAATATTAAATACTTTATTTTCATCTTCGTTTTCAATCAGAAGAACCCTTGCTCCTGTTTTTTTGTGGCGGAGAAAGGTTCCTTTGGAATGAATGTCCGTAAGGTTCTCTTCTTTTACCACTTCATATGCTGTAAGATTTTCTGTTTTCATGGTTGCCTCCTATTCTTGAACGCCCCGCCGGAATTCCGGCAGGGCGGTTTGATACCATATTACATTTTTATTCCAGTCCGCCTTCTCCGGGAAAATGAAGCTCATACATTTCTTTTGCAGCCTTCACGACCAGCTCCAGCTCCTTTTCCATGCCAAGAGAAGCAGGAAGGATAATGGCAGTCTCATACATATCCTTCTGCAGCTTTGCTTTCGCCTTATCATCGCTCATACTCATAATGCCGCAGAGCATACTTGTATAAGATTTATCGGACTCACAGAGCTCCATATATGTTTTTACAAGATGACAGCACTCTCTGTATAACAGCTCTCTCTCCCACTCGCCTCCATTTGCAAATTCCTGAAAATGAAGCTTTTTGAGCTGTTTTTCTATATCTTTTTTCGCGCCTCTTGCACCGAAGAATTTATTTCCCGCATTCCTGTTAAATTCCAGGATCATCCACAGTGCCAGAAAGCCGTCTGCCCTGGCGTCCCCGCCTGTCTCTGCCTTATCTTTATAGCGGAGCTCCCAGATTTTTTTGCGGATTTCATTATTCTCCGGCTCTTCTCCCTGGGCAATGGAAGCGTCCAGAAGCTGTTTTCTTTTCAGAGGGTCATGCTCTCTGTAGTATTGTGCGATTGTTGGTGTATCCATCTGTCCTCCTGTCACGGCTTCTCGTAAGTAAGCTCTGTCTCCGCAAGAGAGAGCGCTTCCTCGATCACCTGATCCATATCCATATATCTGTACATACCGAGACGTCCGCCGAAGATCACGTTCTTTTCCTTCATGGCAAGACGCTCATACTGTGCAAAGAGATCTGTGTTTTTCGGGTCGTTTACCGGATAGTAAGGCTCCTCTCCTTTTTCCCATTTTGCAGGATACTCTCTTGTGATAACTGTCTTTGGCTGTGTTCCGAAATCAAAATGCTTATGCTCAATAATTCTTGTGTACGGCACTTCGTAATCTGTATAATTGACAACTGCATTACCCTGATAATTTGCCATATCAAGAGTCTCTGTCTCAAAACGGAGAGAACGGTATTCCAGCTCACCGTAGCAGTAATCGTAATACTGATCGATCATACCGGTAAAAAGAACCTTGTCTGCCTGAGCGGAAAGCTCTTCTTTGTTATCAAAGAAGTCCGTATTTAAGCAGACCTGCACGCCTTCCAGAAGCTTTTTGATGATTCTTGTATATCCGCCTTTCGGAATACCCTGATACGGATCTTTAAAGTAATTGTTGTCATATGTGTAGCGAAGAGGAAGACGTTTAATGATAAACGCCGGAAGATCCTTACATTCTCTTCCCCACTGTTTTCTTGTGTAGCCTTCCACAAGCTTTTCATATACGTCCTGTCCGACAAGGGCAAGCGCCTGCTCTTCCAGATTGCGCGGGTGTGTAATGTGCATTCTTGCAATCTGCTCCTGTACCTTTGCCTGTGCTTCCGCAGGAGTTTTCACTCCCCACAGCTGATGAAAGGTATTCATATTAAACGGCATATTGTAGAGCTCGTCCTTATAAATGGCGATTGGGGAGTTAATAAAATGATTAAATTCCGTAAACTGATTGATATACTCCCATACGTGTTTTCTTGAGGTGTGGAAAATATGCGCGCCGTAACGGTGTACCTGAATGCCCTCCACCTCTTCTGTATAAATATTTCCTCCGATATGATCTCTTCTGTCGATGACGAGACAGGTTTTGCCGCAGCGGGTTGCCTCATGGGCAAATACTGCACCGAAAAGACCTGCGCCGACAATTAAATAATCGTATTTTTTCATGAAACAGCACCTTCTCCTTTATTTTCAAACTGGTACTATCATAACATATTTTACCTGAAAATGATACCCCGAAGTTTTCTCCTTCGTTTTCTTCCCTTTCGAAGATATACATTTTTTATATACCAGATTACCGTATCTTCCCCGTAATCGTTTAAAATGCGAAGAAGCCCTTCCAGCTCCCGCTTTGTCTGAGGGTGGATAAACCAGAGAGAATCTTTTCCCTTTCTGTAATACTCCAGGGGTTTCTCCTGTGTGTAGGCATCGCCCATATACGTTCTGCAGGCGCTGATCCTGTCCATGATCATCTCCGCCACGTACTTTCTTGGCATCTGCGCACCCATGATCACATGCTCTCCGTCAAGAGAATAATCTACCCAGTGTTCAAAATGATGGCGGTTTCTTCCTTTATGATGAAGCCAGGAAGTGGAAACGCCAGTCGCTTCTCTCTCCGCATTATTGGGGCTTCTGTCTCCCTGATAATATTTGCAGCCTACAAGAAATTCTGTTGGAGAATACTTTGACAGATCGTGAAGGAGTCCCTGTTTGTAAAGCCCTACGCGAAAACAGTATTTCATAACCATCAGTTTATGCTTTGTAATTGTTTTAAAATGGCTCCATGCCTTCATTTTGTCTGTTCCTCCTGTCTGCCCGTCAAGACTACGATTGTGCGGGGCGCTGCCGTTACTGCCTTCTTATATTCTTCCTCTGACGGAAGAAATTTCCCGCCCTCTTTTAAATCTCCCGTATCTGCCACTTTTTTCCAGGAATAGCCCTCCGGAAGATTGGGAAGAGCCAGGCTTCTTTCTTCCCAGTGGAAGTTATACCCCACATAAATAAACTCGTCTTTCCCTTCCTCTTCATAGGCGCTGTAATACATTACCCCAAAAAGGCGGCTTGTATTTTCATAGCTTACATACCATGCCCGCTCTCCGTGGAAGGATATATCCGGAAACCCCTTTGCAAGGTAATCTGTTCCCTTTAATTCCCTTGACATATGAAGAATGGGGTGATCCGCCCGAAACGCAAGCGCATTTTTTACAAACGCAAAAAGAGAAGCGTTTCTTTTTAAGCCTTTCCAGTCTGTCCAACCTACAGGATTGTCCTGACACCATGCGTTATTATTTCCCTCCTGTGAATTTCCCGTCTCATCTCCTGCATAGATCATTGGCGTTCCCTGACTTAAAATCATCATGAGAAAAGCGTTTCGCATCTGACGTTCCCGCATCTGGCGTACAGCAAGCTTTCTTGTATTTCCCTCGATCCCACAATTCCAGGAATAATTATAGCTGCTGCCGTCCTCGTTATTTTCTCCGTTTTCCTCGTTGTGCTTATAATTGTAGCTTACAAGATCATGAAGGGTAAAGCCGTCCTGACATGTCATAAAATTTACCACGCCGTGAAAACCGCTGTTTTTTCGAACATGCCAGAGCGCCCCTTCTGTCATTCCCTCGTCGCTTTTTAAAAACCGGCGCATATCCTCAAGAAAAGAACGGTTGTATTCTGCAAGAACGCGCTTCTTCGGTTCTTTTCCCCCATAAAATCCGGAAAAATCGTATCCTTCTATCATAATCTTCGTATCGGAAAGAATCCCATCCCTTAAAATCAGCTCTGCAGGAACGCCTTCTCCCTGGATATGAAAACCGTCTATGTGATAATAAGTTTTCCAGAACTGCAGAGCGCGAAGAGCAGCAAACGGATTTGTTTCCCCCGGGAAATAAAATTCCATGATACATTCCATACCTGCTTTATGAAGGGCTTTTATAAAATCTCTTACCTCATTCTGCACATTATCCGCTGTACAGTATGCCCGTTTCGGGGAAAGATAATATCCTGACGCATATCCCCAGTAATTCACCCGGCTGTTTTCTTTTCTGTCTGTGATATATTCTTTTTCTCCCTCCTGTTTTACAGAGGGAACTTCCGGAAATTCATACGCAGGCATCAGCTCCAGCGTATTGACGCCAAGCTCTTTCCAGTAAGGGATCATTTCCGTAAGACCGGCAAAGGTTCCTTTTTTTCTCCCCAGATTTGGCGCAAGCTTTGTATATCCTCTTACATGGAGCTTATAAAGCACCATATTTTCATAGGAAATTCCCGGCGGCTTATCGCCCTCCCAGGAATATTTTTCTTCCGGGAGAAATCCGCAGCGCATCTTATGCACATTTTCTGTCCGCTCCCCGAAATGCTTTTTCCCCTTGATACAGTATGCAAAGGGATCCTGGTATATTTTTCCGTCAATCTCGTAATTATATTCATATGTTTCCCCGGAAATCCCTTTGACTTCCATTGCACAGATTCTTCCCATTTTCTCTTCTTCCGGAAAAGGAAGAATATATTTTGGAACCTTTCCTCCTTTTTTATAAAGAAGAAGTTTTACTGTCTCTCCTTCGGGTACATCAAGAGCAAAGTTATATCCTTCTGCTGTACGGTTTGCCCCCAGAAGAAACGGATTTCCCTTCTCTGTTACCAACATATTTTTCCCTCCTCTCAGTTATTTTCCATATTTATTGTAAGTTCTACCGGACAGTGATCCGATCCCATTATCCCGCTGTGTATCTTCGCATCGTCAAGTTTTGACGCAAGAACGGGCGAAACAAGAAAATAGTCAATTCTCCAGCCTGCGTTTTTCTCTCTTGCCTTAAAGCGATAGGACCACCAGGAATACGCGCCCTCAAGGTCCGGATAAAAATAACGGAACGTATCCACAAAACCACTTTCCAGCATCGTGGAAAAGCAAGCTCTCTCTTCGTCTGTAAAACCCGGATTGTTTCTGTTTGTTTTTGGATTTTTCAGATCAATATCTTTATGTGCCACATTTAAGTCTCCACAGACGATCACAGGCTTTTTCTCCTGCAGATTTAAAAGATAGGAAAGAAAATCTTTTTCCCACTGCATTCTGTATTCCAGACGGCGAAGCTCACTCTGAGAATTTGGTGTGTATACGGTAACCATGTAAAAATCTTCAAATTCCAGAGTGATCACTCTTCCCTCTTTGTCATGCTCCTCAATGCCCATTCCGTTAAAAACAGAAATCGGCTCTTTCTTTGTAAAAATGGCAGTTCCGGAATATCCTTTTCTGTTTGCATAATTCCAGTACTGATAATATCCGGGCAGTTCCAGCTTTACCTGCCCCTGCTGGCATTTTGTTTCCTGCAGGCAGAAAATATCTGCGTCCAGTTCTTGA
>URHH01000083.1 GCA_900547615.1 uncultured Blautia sp.
GTATAAGAAGAAATAGAGATATTGGTATGATTATGTGAAGCGGCGGGGATTCCCGCCGTTTCACGTTATATAAGCAGAACAAGACATTTCAAGGTAGATGCAATACCTGAGGAAACAGGCAAATTCAACAGGAAAACTTCTTTATATAAACGATATGAAAAAACAGAACGCAATCCATAGGGAAGATTTAGGCTTTCTTTATAAAGGAAAACGTGATACTCTGAGAATATAAGAGGATGATTGTAAAAGAAGACCAGATTATAATAAAGCCACATAAAGGAGCAGGAATAGAAGTGCTAGGTGTGTTGGGTATAGTTCTTCCGTATTTTTTATATTAACGAAGGAACTCTATGACTATGTTAAAAATAACGGCGATTTAATGTTGCTTTATTATATGGCAGTATTTTGGTTGTTCGTGTTGGTGTGCATTGCATTTGCAGTTATCAGGATCTGTTATATTTTATTCATCTAAACTTAGAAAAAGTAAAAGAGTGGTGTTTCGGGACAACGCATACTTTAATAGTTGGAAGGGGTGTATGAAATTATAAAATTTATTTTTCTATGTATAAGTATGATATGTATTGTAAGGTACGGAGGCGCAGCAGGACTGGCTGTTGCTATGGCTGTTTTTGTATTTGGATTTTACTGGATATTCGGGGATACAGGAAACTATTCAGGTGGTAACTTTGATCGATTTTTTTATGAAAATAGAAAGACAAAGGATAATCCATTATATAGAAAAGGAAAGATGTCGGGTAAGGGAAAATTTATGTCTGATATAAAGGGAATATACTGGTGTCAGATACATGGAATGATACAGATTTCACTTTTGTGTATTTATGCGGTATTTTCTCTTTTTCATGGAAATCAGCATAATGAAAGGATAGAGGCAATTTTTTTATTGTGGATTATAATTGGCGGAAATATATTTATCGGCGTTAATTGCTATTATCAAATGATTTTAAAGCGGGAATATGCTCCTTCGCGTTTTTCGAAAAAACAGTGGAAGCCGTTTACATATATAGGAGCAGAAAGTCTGGGAGCAATACCCGTGAAAGATATGTATGGTGAAAAAGAGGAATTGTTTCATCATTTTATGAAAGCGTGTGAAACACAAGGATATAAATTTTGGAAAACATACAATTTTAAAGAGGAAGAGGACGCCTGCTTTTGGGTGAGAGAAGAAAAAGGACTGGAGATTTTTGCCTGTTTTTATGTACAGGAGCTGGAAGATAAGCATATTGAAAGTATGAATTTGGTTTTTCAAAAATTTATAGAAGAGTATATGGGAAAGCCAGTAACAAAAAAGCCGATTTATTTCACATTTATCATATGTGTGGAAAAAGGAAATCCCTGTTTTTACAGAATGATAAATAAAGCAGTGATTCAGGGACATGGAAGATACCGTTTGCCAGCAGGGGCAGTTTTAGAGGAGAGAGAAATTTTGATCAGTCCACAGATTTCGGGAAATGGATTCAGAGAATATGACGGAATGAGAAGAGAGCTAAAAAGAATGATGAAAGAGTAAATGATTTGTAGATACATTGTTTGCGAAAAAGTGGAGAAAACGGGCAAAATATGATTTTGGTTCAAGCAGGAGAAGAGAAATGCTTGGCTATTATGTGTTTAAAAAATGGGATTTATGATTCTCTAAAAGGAATAAATGAGGTTATGAAAGATGGAATGGGAGGAATTGTCTATTTTGGGAATGGAGTAGGATATTTTCAGGGAGAACAATTTATTGGTCCGCCTGACAGATATATTTTGGTGAAAAAGCAGAGGAATGGATAACGGGAGGTAAAAAAATGGAGTTTGCTTACGAGAACAGAAAAGAAATAGAAAAACAGTATATACATGACAGTGAGTTTACAGGTTTTGAGTATGATTATGATAAAAGAGAAATCAGGCTTTTTTGTGATAACTACTATCCAAATGAAAGAAACCGCCTGTTTTTCAGAAATGTTATATTTTGCGAGATGCAAAGCTGCGAATTTTGGGGTATGGGAAATCGTATTCTTGAAATATGGGCAGAAGAAAATACGAAACAGATAAAAGATTTAATGAAAGAATTTGAAAAAGGCAAGCAGCCAGGTGATATATGCCGTTTGGTAGATGGAACAAAATATCTGGAAATAGGATTGCTGCTTAATTCAGGAGATACCATGTTAATTATCTGCGAAAGTTTATGCTGGGAGAAGGAAGATTTATTATAAATGCAGCGAAAACGAGGGCGGAGAATATGTATATTCCAATTATGATTTTATGGCTGTGCATTGCTTTTTTGATTTCCACTCTCTTTATGTGCAGGGGCATTTTCGTAAAAAGTTTAAATCACATACGATGGATACATTTTTTCAGGATTTAAAGGTGTTTTATTTTTCGCAGATTCAGGCGATTATCCAGATTCTGTTGTTATTGCTTTGGGGAATCAGCAGTTTTTTTACATATAAATGGAATGATGCCATATGGATAATTGGGGCGTGGTGTATAGGGACCGGAGTAATACAGTTAATTGCCGGACAATATTATAGAAGAATCCTGTTATCTCCGGCAAAAAATTCTCTTCACTCCGGAATAAAGTGGAATTTATTTACAAATCCGGGAATAGCAAAGGCAACACCGGTAGTTCCTCTGGGATATGGATTCGACAGTTTTGGGAAAGTGGCAGAACATCTCGTAAAAAATTTAAAAGAGACGGGATACAGGCTTCAGGATAAAAAATACATAAGTGATGACGGAAAAGTCTGGTTTTATACAAATAAAACAGAAAAATATCTTAAAGTTTTTGTTCTTGTTAAAGTAAATCAGCTTGAAAAGAAACAGTGTAAGGAACTGGATTATGTGACAGAAGCTTTTTTAAATGAAAATCTGGGAAAGAAAAAAGAAGATTTCTCATATTCTGTACGATGTATCTGCCTTGTATGTGCAGGGCAGATAAGTTTGCCATATCGAAATTTTGTAATGAATGCAGTCCATCAAAGGAGAAGGTTATATTATTTACCTGCAGGAATCTGCTTTGAAGAGGGGGAATTTGAAATTGCAGAGATTGAGATGGATCAGTTAAGAGGTGTGCCTCATGATCAATATGAGAGTATGCGGGAAGAATTTTTATCTCTTGTGGATTATGAGCAGCAGCTATCTTTTTCAGGGCATCTGGCTCAATTTCGAAAAATGAAGGACAGTCATATAAGACGGGAGAAAAGTCAAATGAAATAAAAGACTGTATTTTGTGGAGGGGTATCTATGTGGAATGACATCAGAGATGAAAAAACACTGGAAGAATTTATGGAAAGTATGGATCTTTTCCATGACAGTTGTATTAAGGAAATGAAATATGTAAGCGGCGCATATGTAGATGAAGATCTGGGAATGTATCCTGTGAATGACAGGAGAATTTTAAGTGTTATCATACAGCGCCAGTATGAAGAAAATTCTATGATTGAGATGGAGTTTTCGGGAATGAAATATTTGCATTTGAAGCCTGTGGTAGAAGAGTGGACAGGGGAAATCAATGATGCGACTATGATTTTGAAGGAAGATTGTGTGTATTGGTGTGACTGCTGGGGTTTTACAGAGGAGATAATAAAAGAATACACGGGAACCGTAATCTGTGCAGAGAAAGTCAGATGGCGTTCTATAGAAGGGCATATGGGAAATGAGGAGATTTTCCGGTCGGTTATTTCGTGATAAGTAAATATGATGAGGTTTTATAATTTATGTGGCTATTCAACCGAATGTTACAAAAAACTGCTTGACTTCCCCGGAACTATATCTAAAAAATGGACTCATTAATAGGAAATTTCGATTCTCATAGAGAAATAAAAGGAATCAATAGGAAGAAAGGGAATGGATATGAACGAAAAATATGTACTAACTCCTTATGAAACAAGGGAAATCCTGTTTTATAAAACAGATTGTGGAGAAGTTAGAGTTGAAATTCTTTTATATCAGGAAAACCTGTGGCTGACGCAGGCAAAGATGGCGGAATTATTTGAAGTGCAAAAGGCGGCTATTTCAAAACATTTGAAAAATATCTTTGAATCTGGTGAATTACAGGAAGAAGCAGTTGTTTCCAAAATGGAAACAACTGCGGCAGATGGTAAGCGCTATAAAACAAACTATTATAATCTGGACGCTATTATTGCTGTCGGATACCGTGTTAATTCTAAAAAGGCTACGATGTTTCGTATTTGGGCAAATCGGGTATTAAAAGAATTTATTATTAAAGGCTATGTGATGGACGATGCACGTTTGCGAGAACCGGAAAACCTCTTTGGTAAAGACTATTTTGAGGAGCAGTTGGAGCGTATTCGAGATATTCGCTCCAGTGAACGCCGTTTTTATCAAAAAATTACGGATATTTACTCTCAGTGCAGTGCTGACTATGATGTGAACAGTCCTGTTACAAGAGAGTTTTTTGCTACAGTACAAAATAAGCTCCATTACGCTGTCACTCATCATACGGCGGCTGAGATTGTTTATGGACGAGCTGATAGCACAAAGCCAAACATGGGTTTGACAACTTGGAAAAATGCTCCTAAGGGGCGCATTCGCAAGTCCGATGTTTCGATTGCAAAAAACTACTTAAACGGAGAAGAAATGAAGAATCTGAATGAAATTGTAACAATGTATCTGGACTATGCCGAAAGACAGGCACGGCGGGGAAATATTATGTATATGCAGGATTGGGTTAGTCGTTTAGATGCCTTCCTCCAGTTCAATGAGGAAGATGTTTTGCATGACAAAGGCAAAGTGACCGCTGCTATCGCAAAGGCATTTGCAGAAAATGAATTTGAAAAATTCCGTGTTTTACAGGATAGAACATATCAAAGTGATTTTGATTTATTGGTAGCCAGAACAGAAGCAAAAAGCGATTTATGATATGGGAAACGGGGAGATTTTCCGGTCAGTTGTCTGATAAGATGTAAATTTGGGAGCTGTCGCTTGGACGATTAAGAAATCAATCGTGAAGCGGCAGCTTCTCTTTATTAAGCATAAGAAGTGTATTTTTTATTATGGATTTTTCTGAACAGGTGCAAAAAGATACCTGGTTTTTTCATTTTCAATCTGGGCAGATTCCTCAGGGGACAGGTCTTTGTCTGTAATTACATAATCAAAGGCAGAAAGCGGAGAAACGGAAAAGACGGCGTTTTGTCCGAACTTACTGCTGTCTATCATGAGGATAATTTCGTCTGCTGCAGAGATTGCGTTTTTCTGGAAATCCACATCATTTTGGTAGTAGCCGCTTAAAATAAACTGATTACTTAAAGCAGCGCCGCTTAAAAACGCCTTGCTCAGATGGAAGGCTTTCAGTGTTTCGGCTGTAATCTGACCAGAGGCGGAGTATTGGGAGGTGTGGATCCAGCCGCCAAGAAAGAACATACTCCTGCATTTTCGGCCTCCGTCAAAAATGGAGACAATAGAGAAAGAGTTTGTCACAACAATCAAAGTTTCCAGTAATTCAGGCTGTTTCACAAGCTCTCTGGCAAGCTCCAGATTTGTAGTGCAGCTTTCAAGGAGAATCGTATCATTTGGCTGGATCAGGGAAACGGCGCGATGTGCGATTGCTTTTTTTTGTACTACATTTTTGGAAGCGCGTAAATCAAATGGTATTTCTACATTATTTCCGGTGGCGAGAGCAACGCCGCCATGAACTTTAACGATTAAACCTTCATCAGAAAGGGCATCAAGATCCTTTCGCATGGTTTCATTTGATACTTTTGTTAAATTGGCTAACTGCTGGGTAGAGCTGATGGGAACCTTTGATAGAATGGCTAAAATCTGTTTTCTTCGTTTATCAAGTTTACTTATCATGTTAAAATTCCTTCTTCCTAACCTTTTCTATATTGTAACATTGGAAATTTCCAATGTCAAATTTTTTGATGGCAACAGTACCATAAAACAGTGCTCGAATTTGTAGAATATATATAAAAATAAAGGAAATGGGAGTTTGTAATTGACGGAGAAATGCCAAAGTGTATATTATAATAAAAGTTGGAAATAACCAATATAAAAGATAAAAATTGGAAAAAACAAATAAACGGAGGAACGATATGGAAAGCCCAAAACCATATATTTTTACAGATAATAATCCCAATACAATGGAAGATTATGCGAAATCTGTGAGACGTCTGGCAAAGCCTGCGAAAAGAGTCGATGTTGTATTGGATACAGATATGTTTAATGAGGTAGACGACCAGTTTGCTCTTGCGTATCTGCTTCAGTCGGAAGAAAAACTGAATTTGAAGGCAATTTGTGCAGCGCCTTTTTTTAATCATCATTCGGAAAGCCCTAAAGATGGTATGGAAAAAAGCTATGATGAAATTTTTAAAATTCTTCGTCTGCTGAAACGGCAGGAGTATGAAAATGTGGTGTATAAAGGGGCGGACGACTTTCTGATTGAAAGAAAGGAGGCTATTGATTCTCCGGCGGTAAGGGAGATTATCAGACTTTCTGAAAATTATGACGAAGAAAATCCCCTTTATATTATCGGGATTGCCGCGGCTACCAATATAGCTTCTGCTCTGCTTCTGTGTCCGGAATTGAAAAACAGAGTTTTTATTGTATGGCTGGGAGGCCTTGGATTTGACTGGCATGACAATAAATCCTTTAATGCAGGACAAGATGTGGAGGCTGCAAGAGTTGTTTTATCAAGCGGAGCGCCTGTGGTGCTTCTGCCGGGAAGAGGGGTTTTAGATCATTTTTCTACAACAGGTCCGGAGCTTCGCTACTGGCTTCAGGGAAAAAATGCGTTCTGTGATTATATTATAGAAAAAACAGAACGGGAATCTCAGATATGCAACGGCGAAAAATGCTGGAGCAGACCAATTTCTGACGTTGCGGCAGTTGCGTGGCTTTTAGATGGAAATTTCATGCTGGATCGGCTGGAACACAGTCCTGAGTTTTTTTACAGTAAATAAATTCAGAGAAATAAAAGAATTTGCAGGTCTTGCCAATTATATAAGGGTACTTACAGATGAAACGTTTCTCCAGGCAATCGGAAACACGCTTGTGTTTGTAATTACCACTGTGCCTGTCAGCATTGTGATAGGTCTTGCACTGGCGCTCCTTGCAAAAAAGAGAAGAAAAACTTCTTCTGTTTATGAAGCAATGTATGCGCTTTCTATGGCAATATCTGTTTCTGTAGTAGCTATGATTTTCCAGTTTGCGTTTAACCCTTCTATGGGAATCATCAATAAGGTTACAGGCCTGGATATTTCCTGGCTTACAGATCCCAAAACAGCGCTTGCCATCGAAAATATGTGGGGAGAAAAGACTGCGGGAGTTCCCCATTATGCAGTGCAGCCGGAAGAGGTACTTCGCCTGATAGAGGATATTCAATGTGATAATGTGAAAGTGTGCTGGGACGTGGAGCATGGAAGCATCGAAAAAATCAATCAGACAGAAGCGCTTCATATGTTGAAAAACCATATTGTAACGACACATATTTCAGATGAGGCAGGTGTGAATCAGATACATATTCTTCCGTATTTCGGAAATATAGACTGGGAGAAGCTTTTAAAAGCTTTTGCAGATATTGGATATAATGGAATCTTTAATTTTGAAATTCAGCACTACCTTCCGGGTGTTCCGAAAGAGTTGATTTTACCTGCTATGGAATTTTCCCGGAAGGTGGGTGCGTATCTTGTAAAAAGTCTGGAAGAGATGAAAACATCATAAAAGGGAATGTAATGAAAGAAATAGCAGAATATACCGGAATGATAGGAATGGAAAATATTGTCTCTGTCACATCCGGGATTGTCCGTATATTGCTGGCTGCAATATGCGGAGCTGTAATCGGAACAGAGAGAGGAAGAAAACATCGCCCGGCAGGGCTTAGGACGCATATGCTTGTATGTGTGGCTGCAGCTCTTGTGATGGTGACAAACGAGCAGTTGATACAAGTATACGGAAGCGGCGACCCTACCAGAATGGGGGCGCAGGTTATAAGCGGAATCGGTTTTTTAGGAGCAGGAACGATTATTACCGACAGACAGAGCCGCATCAGAGGTCTTACAACGGCGGCAGGATTATGGGCAAGCGCCTGTGTAAGACTTGCAATTGGAAGCGGATATTATCTGGGGGGGATTCTTACCTGTATTTTCATTCTTATTATTTTTACAAAATTTATAGGAATCGAAAAGCATTTCGTAAAAAGGTCGCGCACAATGGAAATTCGGGTTTCTTTTGAAAACGCCAAAAGCCTGAATCATTTTATCAGTGAATTGACAAGCTGTGAATGTAATGTAGTTTCTTTTGAGGTGTTTGGGAAAAATGCCAATCTGCAGATTGTGCTGCCTACAGGAAACTGTCATGAGGAAGTGACCAGAGTTTTTAATATGTGCAAAGGAATGTTGACTCTGGAAGAGTTATAAGGGAGAAAGGGGGAAATACAACAATGGATAAAAAAGAGATAAAAAAGCTGCCTAAAATTGAGCTGCATTGTCATCTGGATGGCTCTGTAAGTTATTGCGCTTTGGAGAAGGAAGCGCTGGATAAAGAAGGATTCAGTAAAGAAATGCTGCAGGCGCCTGTGCCCTGCAGAAATCTGAAAGAATATTTGCAGTGTTTCGATGTAGTGCTGCCTCTTCTTCAAACAGAGACGATGTTAGAAAAAGCTGCTTTTGATGTAATCCGTCAGGCAGCAGAGGAAAATATAATTTATACAGAAGTAAGATTTTCTCCGGGATTACATTGCAAAGAAGGGCTTTCTTATACCCAGGTATGCAGGGCGGTTCTTAAAGGTCTGGAAAAAGGGGAAGAGAAATTTGGAGTAAAGAGCAGGGCAATACTCTGTATGATGAGAGGAAAGCCTTCGGAATATAATAATAAAGTTATGGATGCAGCAGAAGAATTTTTAGGATATGGAGTTGCGGGAGTAGATTTAGCAGGAAATGAAGCGGCTTATCCGCCTCAAATATATGAAGGTTTTTTTAAGAGGGCAGAAAACGCACATATTCCATTTACCATACATGCCGGGGAATGCGGCAGCGCAGAGAATGTAAAGATAGCTGTTGAGATGGGGGCAAAAAGAATCGGTCATGGGGTAGCTATTGTGGAAAATGAAGAGATAAAAGAATTGTGCAGAAAATATAAGGTGTGTCTGGAGATGTGTCCGGTAAGTAATCTTCAGACAGGAGCGGTAGAAGATATTTTCCAATATCCTTTCTGGCGGTTATATAAAGAAGGAGTATGTGCTACAATACATACAGATAACAGGACGGTTTCCAATACAAGCCTTACAAATGAGTGGGCAGTATTAACAGAGAAATTCCCACAGATTGACAGGGATGTCATTTTGAAAGCGAATTTGGCTGCTGCAGGTGCGGCTTTTTTACCTGAGGGAGAGAAGAAGAAATTAGAAGAAATAATTTTAAAATATAAGTTGCAAAACCCGTCCGTACAAGTGCTATAATGTACGTATAAGTACAGGCTTGAAAGGAGAAGGAGAAAATATGCTTGAGAAATTAAAAGAAGAGGTTTACAGGGCAAATATGGATTTGCCGAAGTACGGTCTTGTTACGTTTACGTGGGGAAATGTAAGTGGAATTGATAGAGAAAGCGGACTTTTTGTAATTAAGCCAAGCGGAGTGGATTATGATAAGCTGACGCCGGAAGATATGGTTGTAGTAGATTTGGAGGGAAATCGTGTAGAAGGAAAATATAATCCTTCTTCTGACACACCGACACATGTAGAGCTTTATAAGGCTTTCCCGGAGATTGGAGGAATTGTACATACGCATTCTTCCTGGGCAACAAGCTGGGCGCAGGCAGGGCGCTCTATTCCATGTTATGGAACGACACATGCGGATTACATTTACGGAGAAGTTCCATGTGTGCGCAATCTCACAAAAGAAGAGATTGATGAGGCATATGAAAAAAATACAGGAGTTCTCATCGCAGAGTATTTTAAAGATAAAGATTATAATGCAGTTCCTGCAGTTCTCTGTAAAAACCACGGACCGTTTACCTGGGGGAAAGATGCACACGAGGCAGTGCATAATGCTGTTGTATTGGAGGAAGTCGCAAAGATGGCATCTCGTTGTGAAATGATCAATCCTGATGTAAAGCCGGCTCCACAGGAGCTTCAGGATAAGCACTATTACAGAAAACACGGTGCAAACGCATATTACGGACAGAATAATAAATAACGGGATAACTGCCAGCTTCGGAAAAGAGGCTGGCAGTTATCTTTAAGTCCAGATAATTAACTCAAACTTCCCACATGGTATTGCACCTTGAAAAATCGATACCTTCATTTATAAAAAAGTGTGCTGACATCGGTGGAAAGCATTTATAGAGTTCGGATTTTTATCAGTCAGGTTATAAATGGGTTAAATTTCGTGATTTCTTTGTTCCAACCTACATTTTTGCGGGCTTCAATAGGCGGCATTACATATTTTGCTCATATAAGCCTACTTTTTTGTGATTCAAATAGGCTAAATTCCAAGATTTCCTTTTTTTAACCTATTTTTCGCTTTTAAAATATAGGCTAAATTTAGAGAAGCTTGCTCATCAGCCTATTTTGTTTCAAAATAAGTAGGTGTAATTTGAGATTTAAAAAAAACAACTTATTTGTGCCTGAAAAATGTAGGATAAAAATCAAAAAATAATATTTTCAACCGAAAAAGCATTGAAACATCGCTGTAAATGATATTGAGTTCAATAATAATATATACTGTTCAGAGAAAAAGATTCTCCTTGCCATCTTCCCTGAAAAACTTTACAATACAATAATAAAAGAAACTACAGGAAAACAAAAGGCCTGCGGGCAGTTAAGGATAAAACAAGAGGAGAATAGTGTGAAAGAAAGTAGAGAACAGCCGAAAAATGGCGCACTGAAACAAGCTATT
>URHH01000084.1 GCA_900547615.1 uncultured Blautia sp.
GGAATTTTTAAACAAAACTGTTCCCACTGCAGTTATAATATTTCCGCATACCGGACATACATAAAATTCCACTTTTTTTCATATTTCCGGATACGTTTTCATTTGTCGAGTACAATATTTATAGCGTAACGAATTTTATTTCGTTGATCCTATATTTAATAATCAAACGTATTGTTATTTACTTTTATTGTAGTTTTTATTTTTTCTCCCTTATAAGGCTTGCGGATTTCGATTAAATTCAGCACAGTATAGCCTTTTGCGCGCAAAAACTGAATCATTCCGTCATTATTCGGGTGCACATAATTAAAAACTGTTTCCTGTCCCATTGAACCGGCGATTTCCTCTGCCTTCTCAAAAAGAAGAGAAGCCACGCCCTTCCTTCTATAATGGCTGCTGACAAAAATATGCTCTGCCCAAAGCACCTCATCTTCGATCCTGCATACAAGGTAACCGACCAGTTCTCCATTCTCTTCTGCAGCAAAAACAGGATACTGCGCCTTTAAAAAATACAACAGATCTTCCTTGCCTGCCTCAATATCCGGCTTTGCTTCAATTCCTTTATAGGAACATAATTCCACTCGGAAATTAGCGACAAGAGGTGCTGTCCTGTCTATATCTTTCTCGTCTATTTGAAATATATTCATATCATTCTCTCTCCTTATTTTTTTCTCAATACTTTTTCCAGTGTCTTTCCCTTCGCAAGCTCATCAACCAGTTTGTCCAAATAGCGTATTTCCTGCATCAAAGTCTCTTCTATTTCTTCTACTCGAACACCGCAGATTTTACCTGTGATCATTTTTCGATTGGGATTAAGCTCCGGTGCATTTAAAAAGAAATCCCCATATGCAATATCCCGTACCAGAAAATCTGCAAGCTGCTCCTTACTATATCCTGTCAGCCAGCAAGTAACCTGGTCTATTTCATCTCTTGTCCGTCCTTTTTTCTCCACTTTCGAAATAAGCATTGGATAAATTTTGGCAAAGGACATTTGATATACTTTATTGTTTTCCATATTCATTACCTCTTACTTTGTTTATAAACCTCTGCTTCTTCTATTATCTTCAAATGAAAGTTTCTTGTCCCTTTTTAAAGATTTATCGGCTGCTGAATGATAATTTTTACGTTCTTTCCATCAAAAGTGCGATTAAAATAGTCCTCATAATTTTGTTTGTCTTTTATAATTTTAACCTTATCATACACAAAAAATATAATATTCGATTCCAAATAATGAACTATATCTGCTTCTATCTCCTCTGTTAATTTATTTAAGCGCATTGTCTCTCTTGTACATTTTGTCTCTATCACACAATTTAAACATGGAATTTTCAAATCACTTCTGATCATTCCAACCCCGGAATCTCCGGAAACTTCTTTTCTTAAATCCGGATATAACGGTTTTAACACTGCATATAACAAATATTGTATATCATATTCATTTTCTATTTTAATCTGCTGCACTTTCTCCTTCGTTAAAGTCGCTCTTTTATCCGGCGCTCTTTGATTCAGCGCTTCTATAAACATATAGAAATTGCATAAATACTTTTCCAAATAGCTGCAGCTATTATCCTGGTTTTCCTTTTTTAGAAAAGTTCTGAGGCATTCCAATACATTTTCTTTTGCAGCAAGCATTTTTTCTTTGTTTACCTCATCTGAAAATCTATTTTTTATATACTTCTGTTTACTCTTTACTTCTAAATAAAAATCTTTCGGATATTCTTCTTCCACTAATTTTTGATTCAACTCTGCAAGTATTTTATCAAATTCTTCCACCCTGTCTATATCCCGAAGTCTGTTCATAAAGGTTTTTATCATCTTATCCATTCATTCTTCCCCACCTTAAATAAAACAAAAACAGCGGATCAAGAACATAAATCTTGCCGTCTTTCCATTCTATAGCCCGATAAATTTCTTCTTTTCCTTCCAATACTCCCTGAAGATATTTCAGGTGATTTCTTACGGTTCGCTTATCTAATTTTATGGAACAATTATTATCATCAATAATACAAAGAATTCTCTCATAAAAAGTTTCAAAATCCATCTCTACTAAAGGCGGATTTTTTGCCAGAGATTCTACGATAACTCCATACAGATCCAATTCTTTTCCATCTATTGTTCTATATAATTTTCTCTGCTGTCCCCTTGGGTTCGGTCCTTTGGAAAGCACATTTACTACATCTGCATAATTAAAATTCATTGTAGTAAATCTATATGCTTTTTCCAGTATATCATCACTGACTTCCCGTTTTCCTTCATCTTCCAGCAATGTGCAAATACTCAAACATATATATTGCATCAACTGTGGTGACGTAAGACACTCAACTGCCAATTTATCAGCAATCTCTTCCTCTATTTTAATGTTTAACTTGGTAAATCCTTTTAATGCAATCTTTTTCAAGTCAGCTTCTTTCCAGATTTCTATATTAATCAAGCTTAATCTTCCTGATAAATCTGCATTTTTTCTAATAGCATCATCAGCTCTGTGCGGAAGGGAAACTACCACCACTTTTAACTCACGCCTAATAGCATCTTTTAATTGCTGCGCCATTTTCATCTGCATTTCCGATGATGCATAATGAAAATCATCAATCATAAGAACCTTTTTATTATCGATATAATATCGGATAATCTTATCTTTCGATAACATATACTTTTCGTTCTTACTGTCGCGCTCTTTATATGTTCCTTCTGCTGCAATTCTTTCCGTAGTAATCTCTCCCATATAAGGTAAACCGACTTTTGCAGCAATAATAGCCCAAAAATCTGTATGCTCATTAAAATCTGCACCTGAAATCTCAACAATATTATCGAGTCCTATCACCTGTTCACATAATATTGTTTTCCCCATTTTAGACGGACCAATTACAGAAGTTAAACAACCTGCTGTTCTTAATGCCTGTTTTAATCTCAGTTCATATGAAATCCCCGTATTCTCATAATTTCGTGACACATATGTATATTCCGGAAACGCGCCTGGTTTGAAAATATTTTCTGCTTTTAATGGCATAACATCACCTCCTGAAGTTATATATACCCATTATACCATACCTTCACTCAATTTAAACCTTACAGTACAGTGAATAACAAATTTCCGCTGCATTTCCTTCACTCATGCAGCTCCAGCGGAAGTCCGTCCGGATCAAAGAAAAACGTCATTCTCTTCTTTGTATAATCATCATATCGGATCGGCTCACATTCAATCCCACATTTCTTTAATTCTTCTGCCGTTTCTTCTACATTTCCCACACGAAATGCCAGATGGCGAAGCCCGCAGGCTTCCGGTCGGTTTACACGCTTTGGCGGATTTACTTCCGCAAATATCTCCAGTTCAATCGCTTCTCCCCCATCTCCAATTTTCAAATCCAGCTTCCAGTCTTTTCTCTCGTCGCGATAATTTTCACGTATCACCTGAAAACCGAGTTTTTCCACATAAAACTCTCTTGCCGCATGAATATCTGATACAATAATTGCAACATGATGAATCGCGTTTAATTTCATCTGTAATCTCTCCTCATTTCTTAATCAAATGTATTATTTATGACTGTAGTTTTAATTTTTCTTCTTTACAGGGTGTCTGATTACTGTTCTCCATTTTTCCGGCTCAACTCGTCTCGCATCAGACAGATAAATTTCATGGTGCAGACGTTTCTCTGTAAAATCATTCACATACCCATTTTCCTGTAAATACGCGTCCATCAAAGCAACTGTTTCAGGCTCATGGTCGAATGGGCCTATGTGCATGATCTGTATGCAAAGCCCTTCCTCAAGGGTCAGAAATTCTGCTGCGGAGCAATCTATTTTTTTCTTTTCAGATGCAGTTTCTACTGCCCATTCAAAATCTTTTTCTGTCACGAAATCCGGCAGACGGATAACGGAAATCCAGTTAAATGTTTCCTTGTTTTTGTAGTCCACCCCGGAAATGTTCTCCTGCCACCAAAATCCCTCGAGAGGAGGCACTACATATTCGAAAAATCCTTCTATTTTATAAGATGTTTTGTAACTCATTTTCAAAGTATATGCCACTGCGTACAGAACACTGATCGCTTTCTGATATGCTCCGCCTTCTTCATTCGGATTTCCCTTACCCCTCACTGCAATATACTTCGCCGCCGGAACATTTACAATCTCCGGTTTCTTCTTTGGCATATAAAACTCTTTATATTCTTTTTTGAAATCAAATGCCATGTCTGTTCCCTCCGTTTACATTTGTCAATTTGTTGAAATATAAGTACATTTAATCCCATCTGCTTTTGCCACTGCTTCCGCATATTTTAGCAGCTTCACCGCGTAAATCCCCTCTTGTTTATCCCTGTTCTCCAATCCACTTTTTCGCCCATTCGAATAAAACTTCGGACATTTTCGAAAAATCAACAGTCCCTCCGTTTTTCAGACTTAAAAAAATATCCACAATCACTTTTTCTTCCGGCGAAACAGCATTTGACAGTTCACTTTGATGGCGAATGTAAGTTCCCGTCTGCTTAAAGTAAATTGCCTGTACAACAAAAGAAGCCGCTTTATACAACCCTTTCAGAATTTCCTCATTTTTTTCGTACAGCATATTATGTACACAGCCATGATAAATGTTGCACGCCCCGATTTTTATTGCTCTGTCAACTGCCTCACCGTCAATCCGCATCAGCAATTCATCAAGGCTTCCCTTTATCGGTTTTGTATCGTAATAGAACTGAAACAGGTCAGAAGGTTCCCAGTTTAAAAGTTCTTTTTTTCCTGAAAGAAACCCGCAGATCAATTCTCTATGCGGCAGACTGTCCAACATGGCATTATAGATTTGAATATCCGAAACTGTCACTTCATCAAGGATTACAACCATATCTATATCACTTTTTTCTGTTTCTTCCCCGCGGCTGTAGCTTCCCTGCAGACCAACAAACCATACTCGTTCCCCGAACGTCTCCTCTAATTTCTGTGAAAACAGATTTATCCACACAGTAATTTCTATCATTTTCGTCACCTCGCTCACATAAAATCAAACAGTGAAAGCTGCTCTTCTTTTTCTTCGTATGTTCGTAAATACTCAAATATCTGATTGCTATTATGTACAATGTTGTGCTTGTCGCAGGTTCGGTTAAAGATTTCCATCAGCTTTTTTTCATTAGGACTCGGCAGGACATATTGCTCCCCGTAACAGCGAATATATTTTTCTTTCAGTCCGGGAAATAATCTGTCCAACTGCCTGTAAAAATATTCACGGTTTCCCTCTCTCAGAGTCATGCCCATTCCGAAATTTATGATTCCGTACACCTTTGCTTCCGCACAATAATTTAATATGCCCACCAAATTTTCTTCTGTATCGTTGATAAAAGGCAGAATCGGACAAAGCCACACAACCGTCGGGATTCCCTCCTGCTGCAGAATCTTTAACGCCTCAAAGCGTTCCCTTGTGGTGCTGACGTTTGGCTCCAGCTTCCTGCATAGCGTTTCGTCATATGTCGTTAATGTCATCTGCACCACGCATTTTGTTTTTTCGTTGATCCTTTTTAATATATCCAAATCGCGGAGCACCTGCGCTGATTTTGTGATCAGTGTAAAACCGAATCCGTATTTTTCAGCGAGAAGCAGGGATTTTCTCACATACTGAAGTTCTTTTTCCACCGGAATATATGGGTCAGTCATTGCCCCGGTCCCTATCATGCACTTCTTTCGCTTTCTTTTCAGGGAATCCTCCAGCAGTTCAAGAGCATTCTCTTTTACCTCAATATCCTCAAACGCATGATTCATATGATAACAAAGACTTCTTGAATCGCAATAAATACAGCCATGTGTACACCCACGATATAAATTCATTCCGTTTGATGCAGACAGAATACTCTTTGCTGTTACATAGTGCATATTGTTCTCCTAATCTTTTCTGCTATGTTCCTAACTGCATCATATTATAGCAGCCTGCATATGCGCTTTCTATTACTCATACGGATAAACATGCTCTGCTTTTGATTGAAACTCTCTGAGATGGATAATCTTCGTATTTTCATCAAATTCAATAACAGATACCCCATCGAATCCGCCGATTTCATTATTATAATCACACTCAAAATACCATTCTGCAACCGTGCACATATCCTGATGAATAAATTTTTTGATTTCCCATTTTAATACTGTGCCATTTTCATTCCAATCTGTGAACCACTTTAAAATCTGTACTAGCCCATGATATTCCGGTCCGTAACACTCGCTGTATGTAATGTCATTCGAAAAAATACTTTTCAATGGTTCAATATCTTTATCAAGCCACGCCTGAAAATATTTTCTGACAATATCTTCTTTTCTCATATCATCATTCCTTTCCAATCCACCATTATCCCTCCTGAATACCAAACCCAATACGCTTACTTACAAACAGAATACAGGAAATGAAGCATATCTCCATTGTAATACCGCGTAATAAATTTAGTTTCTTTACTCATATCAATACTTTCTGCCACTTTCATAGATGCAAAATTATCTGATTTAATAATCGCGCATACTTTGTTTATGTCAAGATTTTTAAAAGCATACTTTTTACATCCCTGCGCCGCTTCTTTTGCATTTTTTAATATCATTGCCCACAGACCATATCCATATTTTTTATATCTTTCTGTCTGTCAATCCATACCAAAACGTCATTGTCCGAAAAATTGTGTTCATAAACATACATAACTTCAGGATTTTGTAAAATCGCAGCCAGATTTTTAAAATCACTCCGGTTCATTTCTCTTAAAATTAAACGTTCTGTTTCTCATTTTTCACTCTACAGCTCCATACTGTTATTTTTTTGAAACTGCCATCAACTGAAATCTTATTCCCTGTCATTCAATAATCCATTCACTCTTTCAATCGGAAATCTGTCTTCAATATCAACTACTTCAAACAAATTTAACGGCAATTTCTCTTCTCCTATTATCGCAAGATATTCATTAACAGCTCTGCGATCGATCATGATTTTTCCACGCCCTGCCCAATGACGATTGCTCTCTTTCTTTTTCAATCCGGAAATCCAGTATTCATCACCATTTTCAATATCTATATAATTTGAGTAACTGCCATTATATTTCTGAAAAGCATGGTTATTAAAGTAAATTGTTTTTTTACTTTTTGAAGTCCTGACATATCCGATCCATGCCGGACCGTCATCAGAATACCCTGTTTTAAGCTCAATATACATCAAATCGTTAATCATTTCTGTTCCCTCTTTCTCCTGTTTGTCTGTCACCGTGCAAATCCAAAATTGCAGATTAGTCCCACACAATTTCCAAGCAATTAAAATTTTCCGGAACCGATGGTACACACGAGTAAATATTTAATTCAGATGCCTTTATTATAATCACACCATCAGAACACAGCCATTCACAATCTGCAAATTTCTCTAATTCCACAGGCGAAATGCTTGTGCAAATCACAATGGAATCTCCTGCAAGAACTAATTCTTCTTCCCCATTGCTTTCTACAATTTCTGTATCATCGTGCAGCGCCACGCGCACCCATGCTATATCAGGCATCATCTCAATCTTTTGCAGCATATCACATATTTCAGAGAGCTTCGGACGCCCAAATCCCCATTGATTGGGAGCGATGGACTCCTCCTCTGTATTTCCATAAAAAAATTCATCAAGCGTTAGTAATGGCAAGTGTTTTTCGTTTTCTTCCAATATTCTTTTGAATCTGTTTAATTCTATCATAATCGAAATTTACCCCGTAAAAATTCTCACGCCTTGGCGGAATCAAAAATTTCCTTTATGCTTGTTGATTCAATGTTCTCCAGCTTATTTAACGGATTCCTCTCAAATTCTTTCTCTGTAAAACCAGTTTCTTCCCATGCTTTATACCATGTGAGATAATGATACTGTTTTACATCAAGTGCATGGCATTCAGTGACAGAACCTCTTTCGACATCAAGTTTTCCCACAAAACCATAGTCAAACACTCCACTGGCGTCACTGCGCATAAATCCAAGAACATAACAGGCACCTGTTTCTTTGTCAAATTCCAGATTATCCAGAACCATTTTTTTCTCATTCGTGAATAGAGTGTTCATCTTTTCAAACGACACGGCATCATATATACTCAGTTGAGTCTGACAGGAATTAACAGGTTTTTCAATATTGTAGAAATACCTTCCATTGGGTGTAAACGCAAAGCCTTCGTCCTGCGCTCCAATTCTTGTAACTGTTATCTTTTTTATCAAAGCTAAAGAATCCAGGTCATAAAAGCCCAGAAAGCCTTCTGTAGATTTCACAGCAATTACATTTGAATTTGGTTTAAAAACCGCAGTATAAGCATACGGAAAATCCCTGAATTTAGCCAATTCTGTTCCAGTTGAATCGTATATGTATACTGTGCTGCCATTGCACCCTACACTATAGGATTCATTCTTATAAAACCCCCAGAATTTCCTCATATTCAGTCTCTCCTTATCATTCATATAAGTTCCCTGCGCATTCTTTAAGCATGATTTCCTGTTCCCCAGCACCACCGGGCAATTTTTCCGACTAACTCCTTATCCACCTTACCATAGGGAATGCGGATTGTCCCTTTGCTTACCTTGTACTTCTCCAATTCCTCCTTAAATTCTTCCACCGCTGCCGGTCCGGGATAAAATCCGATATGATTTTTGGAGGCGGCAAAATGAAGAATATTATGATTTTTCCAATATGTAGGCATACTCCAGGAAATACGCTCCTCTGCCTCCGGAAGCGCTTCTTTCAAAATCTGTCTCATAAGAAACAAATCCGGCTGCTTTTCCTCGTCTTGTGACAAAATATATTCTTCAATAGTTTTTGGCTTCTCTCCACAATAATGACTTTGATTTACATTCTTAAACTCTCTTCCGCATTTCGGACATTTCCACATAGCATACCCTCCGTTATCTACTCACTTATTTTTTCTATCAACAAATCAAACTTCCCACATCAAAAATCAGACTTATCTCATCAATATTTTAATTCATAAAATAGTATTGCGGCAGCAGATGAGCTCTTGTTCCAATGCTTTTTTCGGTTGAGAATGTTATTTTATGATTTTTAGCCTATATTTTTGAGGCACAAATAGGTGTTTTTTGAAAAAATCTGAAATCACGCTTACTTATTTTTGAGCGAACTAGGCTGCCGAGAAAGATCCTCTAAATATAACCTACATTTTAAGAAAGAAGGCTAACTAAAAAAAAGGAAGGCTTGGAATTTAGCCTATTTGGAATCTAAAAAAGTAGGCTTATATGAAAAAGCCATGCAATGTCACCTATTTAGAACACAAAAAAGTAGGCTGGAACGGAGAAATCACGAAATTTATCTTATTTATAACCTGGATAATAAAATTCCAGTCATAAATCCCTGGCAGTTTTTTGCAATCAACAAATTTATAACGGAATTTTGTATTGATATTATAAATTCATTTATTGTCACAGCAAAAGCTCCGCCATCACTCCATTACTCACATGTATTCCTGCTCTCGTAAGGAAAATCCTGCCCTCTTTTTCCTCAAGCAGCCCCATATTTTTATACTTATCCAGCACTTTCCCATACACGCTTTCTATCGGCGTTCCAAAGCTTTCCAGAAACTCCGCTTTCGACACCCCTTCTGTCATGCGAAGTCCCAGAAACATAAATTCTGACATTTCATCTTCCAAAGATAAGGTTTCTCTGTTTTCCCTGATTTTTTCCGGACTGCCGCTTTCCTTCAGGTATGCGGAAAAATCCGACGTATTGGAAAAACGCTGATTTCCCCAAAGAGAAGCTGCCCCAAGTCCAAGACCCAGGTATTCTTTTCGCGTCCAGTAACCGATATTGTGGCGGCAGGCAAGACCTTTTTTCGCGTAATTGGAGATTTCGTACTGTTCGTATCCGTACTCTGCCAGAATCCCTGCCGTATCCTCGTACATTCTGTACTCTGTGTCCTCATCCGGAAGATTCAGCTTTCTTTTGGCAAATGGCGTTCCCTCTTCTATGATAAGACTGTATGCGGATATATGCTCCGGGTGAAGAGCTGCCACTGTTCTTAAATTTCTGTTCCAGCCTTCATATGTCTGATCCGGAAGAGCGCACATCAGATCCACATTGATGTTCTGAAAGCCTGCTTCCCTTGCAAGGGAAAAGCTTTCCAGAAATTCCTCATATGTGTGAATCCTTCCGAGGCTTTTAAGCTCTGCCTCTTCCGGGGACTGCAGCCCCAGACTCAGGCGGTTGATCCCTGCATTTTTGTACAAAAAAAGCTTTTCCTTAGACAAAGTCCCCGGATTTGCCTCTATTGTAATTTCGGCGTCCTGGGCTACAGAAAAGCTTTCATGGATTTTTTCAAAAATATCTCCCATAAGGGAAGGAGAAAGCGCAGACGGCGTCCCTCCTCCCACAAAAATGGAAGATACTTCTCTTTTTTCTGTTTTTACTGCTTCAATTTCCCGCAAAAGGGCTTTTGTATAGGAAGCTTTTGCCTCCTCGCTTCCCGGTGCGGAAAGAAAATCGCAGTAAGCGCATTTCCGGACACAGAAGGGAATATGTATATAAAGTTCAAAGGAATTATCCTTTCTGTTCATTCCGCTTTCTCCTCTGCAAGATATGGATTTACCATCGTTATGTTTCCGTTTTTTACAACTGCATCGGGATTGATCTCCTCCGGTGCAGGCGTAGGACTGGGCTCCGGCGTTATGGTAATCGTCATAACCTTTTCTTCTTTTTCGTCCTTCTCCTTTCCGCAGCCGCACCCGGCAGCGAAAAGACAGAGGAAACTGAAAGCCAAAACTGCCAGAAGCCTTTTCTTTCTGTTTTTCATAAAAACTCCGCTCTCCGGCAGGCATTCTGCCGGCAAACCTTACTTATCATCAAGCTTTAAGACGCTCATAAACGCCTTCTGTGGAAT
>URHH01000085.1 GCA_900547615.1 uncultured Blautia sp.
GTGGAGGATTTCTGGAAAAACGGCGTGCTTGACCCGGATTCCAACGTACAGTTCGGAGAGGGCGGCGCCGGGACTTTTTCAGACGGAAAATTAAACACTCTTGTGAAAGACACCTTCGGAAGAAATCAGGAGGTTTTAAAACGATTCGTGGAAGCCGGCGCTCCGGAAGAAATTTTATATCAGCAAAAGCCGCATCTTGGAACGGACGTACTTGTTCCTCTCGTACAGACGCTTCGCCATCAGATCGAGGAGATGGGCGGAAGCTTTCGGTTCCGCACGCAGGTGACAGACCTGATCTTTGAAAATGACAGACTTTCCTTCGTGGAAGTAAACCATGAAGAAAAAATTCCGGCAGACGTATGTGTGCTTGCTGTGGGTCACAGCGCGAGAGATACCTTTTCCATGCTGGCAAAGCGGGGACTTCCTATGGAAGCAAAATCATTTGCAGTAGGCGTTCGTGTGGAACATCTTCAGTCGGAAATGAATCTTGCCTTGTACGGAGAAGAGGAAAATGAAATTCTCGGTGCGGCAAGTTATAAAGTAACACACACCTGCGGGAACGAAAGAGGCGTTTATTCCTTCTGTATGTGTCCGGGCGGATATGTCGTCAATGCTTCTTCCGAGGAAGAAATGATGGCAGTAAACGGAATGAGTTATCAGGACCGTGGCAGCAAAAATGCAAACAGCGCGCTTATTGTTACTGTAAATCCTTCCGATTTTCCGGAGGAAGGTCCTCTCGGGGGGATTGCCTTTCAGAGAAATCTTGAAAGAGCGGCGTGGAAGCTGGGAAATGGGAAAATTCCGGTGCAGCTCTATAAGGATTTCCGGGAAAATGTTCCAAGTACGGAATTTGGAGAAATTATTCCCTGCATGAAGGGCGCGTATACACTTACAAATGTGCGTTCCATTCTCCCGGAATATGTAGGTGATTCCATAGAGGAGGGAATGGAAGCCTTCGGAAAGAAGATCCCGGGATTTGACAGAGAGGACGCTCTTTTAAGCGGGGTGGAAAGCCGTACCTCCTCCCCTGTAAGGATTTTGAGAAACAGGGAGATGGAATCTGAAAAGCGGGGAATCTACCCATGCGGGGAAGGCGCCGGATATGCGGGCGGCATTACCTCCGCAGCTATGGACGGAATTAAAACAGCCGAGGCGATTGCCCGGAAATACAGAAAATTCTAAGAGAGAGTATACATCTCTCTCTTTTTGTGCTAGAATGTATACACTGGTGTAAGATTGCTTTAGAGAGCGCAAAGGTAAGATTATGCCGGAAAATATAAAAAAATTGCCAGAACAGCAGCGTCCCTATGAAAAATGTCTCCGCCAGGGAGAAGCTTCATTAAGCGACAGTGAACTTCTCGCCGTTATTTTGCGCAGCGGGACAAAAGGAGTCAGTTCTGTAACCCTTGCAAATCAGATCCTTGCAGTGACAGAAACCACTTCTTATCCGGGACTTCTTGGACTTCTTCATCTTTCCCTTCCGGATCTTATGAAAATAAACGGAATCGGAAAGGTAAAGGCAATACAGTTAAAATGTATCGGAGAACTGTCCAAGAGAATGGCAAGTGCAGCCGCAAGACCGGGGCTTTCGTTTCAGAATCCTTCCACCATTGCCCGGTATTATATGGAACGGCTGCGTCATGAAGAGCAGGAGCTTTTATACTGTATGATGCTGGATAATAAGAATCATCTGCTGGCGGAAACCCTTTTAAGCAGAGGGACGGCAAATGCCACTCTGATCACGCCAAGAGAAGTATTTCTTCAGGCGCTTCGTCATCACGCGTTAAGTCTTATACTGGTTCATAACCACCCCAGCGGAGACCCTTCTCCAAGCGGGTGTGACGTGGAAGTGACAAAGAGGATTCTGCAGGCAGGAGAAATCGTTGGCATTCATCTTCTGGATCATATTATTATCGGGGACAGAAGATATTTCAGCTTTCGAGAGGAGGAGCTTCTTAAGGAATATGAATAACGAAAGGGCAGAGTATGCTGTTTGAAAGAACTTATGGAGTAGATTTGGGAAACAGTTCCGTAAAGGTCTATTCCTTTTTAAAAAACAAAAGCTATATTGAAAAAAATATGATCGCCTCAAGAGGAAGGAATATTATAGCAGTAGGAAACGAGGCTTATGAAATGTTTGAAAAAGAGCCCTCTGATGTTTCCGTATCTTCGCCCATGTCATTTGGAATGATCGCAAATCTGGAACTGCAGGAAATTGTCCTTTATACTATGCTGAAAAAAATCAACCATATGCGTGGAATTGGTTCTGTGATGTATTTTTCCGTACCTCTTGATATGACGCCTGTTGAAAAACGCGCCTACTATCATCTTGTAAACGGACACTGGCTTCGGAAAAACAAGGTATATATGGTGGAATCTCCCATTGCAGATGCCATTGCAATGGGAGTGAATCTGGAAGAAAATGTAGGAAGCATGGTTGTAAATATCGGCGCCCAGAGTACAGAATTTTCCATTATCACAGACGGTAAAATTATCATCAGCCGAAAACTTCCAATCGGAGGAAGACAGATGAACGAAGCGATCTGCAGCGAGGTCAGGAAGCGCTACCATCTTCAGATCGGAACAAGGACGGGAAAGCGCCTTAAGCTGGTTATGGGCAGATTAAGCGACCAGAAAAAAGAAGCGAGGAAGGTTGTGGGAATCGACAGTATTTCCGGTCTTCCAAGGGAAGAAGTGATTTCCTCCTACGTAGTAAATGCAGGAATCATGAACTGTATAAACGAGATTGCTTCCGAGATGAAAACTTTTCTGGAAAGGATTCCTCCCCAGATCTTTTACCATATTGCAAAAGAGGGAATTTATCTTACAGGAGGAAGTACGCGTCTTCCTTACATAGACAAGTATCTTGCCAGTTATACAGGCTTTACTTTTAACCTTTCCAACCTTTATGAGACATGTTCTGTAAGCGGTCTGGAAAAAATCATCAAAGAAAAAGACCTGCGGAAATGGGCGCAGCCTGTTACGCAGAGAAAATTATAGAAATTTTTTAGGGGTATGATAAATGAAAAACCTGAAAAAGAAAATCCATTTCCATATCAATTTAAAAAGCAAGCATCTTCTTGGAATTATGACGCTTTTCTGCGGAAGCTGTATTGTGGGAACCTTTGCATCAGGCGTGACGACAGCTCCTCTTCAGGAAGCGGCAGGTCTGATCATCGTGCCTTTTGAAAAAAGCATTGCCAACATCAGCAACTATCTGGAAGATGTAAGGGGAAATTTTCGGGAAAAAGAAGAACTTGTGGCAGAAAATCAGGAGCTTCGCGCACAGATTGACAGACTGACAACAGAGAATAACAAGCTGATCCAGGATCAGGGCGAGCTGAAGCGTCTTCAGGAACTGTATGAGCTTGATCAGGAATACAGCGATTATCCAAAGGTAGCTGCAAAGATCATTTCCAAAGATCCCGGAAACTGGTACGATACCTTTATGATCGACAAGGGCAGCAACGACGGGATCAAAATTGACAACAATGTAATTGCCGGAAAAGGTCTTGTGGGCATCGTGACAGAAGTCGGTCCTTCCTGGGCAACCGTCCGTTCTATCATAGACGACAGCAGCAACGTGAGCGCCATGACAGTGAGCACCTCCGACAACTGTGTGATCCAGGGAGATCTGGAGCTGATCGACGAGGGAAAACTCCGGTTTGAGCAGCTTTATGACCAGGAAAATAAGGTAACAGTAGGAGAGCGCATTGTTACCTCCAATATCAGCGATAAATACGTAGAGGGGATTTTTATCGGATATGTAAGCGATATTGTCCAGGATGCCAATAACCTGACAAAAACAGGAACCATTGTCACACCTGTTGATTTCCGTCATCTGAAAGAGGTGTTTGTGATCACGGCAAATAAACAGGACATGATAAAGGAGGGAGAAAAAAAGGCAGATGAAAAGTAAAATCGTACTTTTTTTGACTATTGTTTTTACCTTCCTTCTTCAATGTACCGTTGTGGATTTTATTTCTATCGGCTCCATCACGCCGAATCTGATCCTGATCCTGTGCGTGTCAATGGGGCTTATGAGAGGGCGGAAAAGCGGCTTGTGGGTTGGCTTTTTTTCCGGGCTTCTCATAGATATGTTTTACGGTTCTGTCTTTGGCTTTTATGCCCTTATTTATATGTATGTGGGATTTATAAGCGGGTATGCGCACAGCATTTACTACGACAATGATATAAAAATCCCCATGATCCTTGCAGCAGGCGGCGACCTTCTTTATAATCTGGCGGTGTATGGTCTTCAGTTTCTTTTAAGAGGGCGTCTCGGACTGGAAACATATATTTACCGGATCATCATACCAGAGGTTTTTTACACTGTATTTCTTACCTTCTTTGTGTACAGAGCCTTTTACTACATTAACCACCACTTCATGAGTGTTACAAAGAAAGAAAGTGAGTCAATTTGGGTATTAAAATAAAAAAAATCATAAAAAAAATATGCTTGAAAAGAACGACTGTCCTTCTTCTTGTGTTTGGCTCCATGTCTTTTGTCCTTTTAAGGCAGCTTTTTGACCTCCAGATTATCCAGGGAGAAGATTATAAAAGTGAATTCCAGACAAGAACAACGAAAAAGCGTGTGATCAAAAGCACAAGAGGAAAAATTTTTGACAGGAATGGAAAAGAGCTTGCAAAAAATATTCTCTCTTATTCGGTTACGTTCGAGGACAATGGAAGCTACGAGACAACAAGGGAAAAAAATCTTACATTAAACGGAGTCGCTTATCGCGTACTCCAGATTTTAAAAGAAAACGGAGATTCTCTTTCCAATACCTTCCATATAATTCTTGATGAAAACGGAAATTATGTCTTTGATGTGGAGGAGGGCTTTACCTTAAACCGTTTCCGTGCGGATATTTACGGACACCCCCTCATCGACGATCTGGAAAAAGAAGAAAAGAACGCGACAGCGGAGGAGATGGTAGCTTATCTGAGCGGAGAGAAAGGCTTCTCTATTATACTGGAAGGCGAAAATGCTTACACTGAGGAGGAGCTTACTTCTCACGGACTTCCAAAAAATCTTTCCAAACAGGAGATTCTTGAAATTGCCATTATCCGCTACCAGTTAAATACAAACAGCTTTAAAAAATATATGCCGGTTACCATCGCCACAAATGTCAGCGAGGAATCGGTAGCTGCCATTATGGAAAATCAGAGCCTTCTTCAGGGAATTGATGTTGTGGAGGATTCTGTGCGACAGTATGTGGACGATGAGAGCATGGCGCCGATCCTCGGCTACACAGGAAAAGCCTCTTCTGAGGAGCTGGAAAAGCTTCGTGAGGAAAACCCGGATTATTCCAATGACGCCATTATCGGAAAAGCAGGTATTGAGCAGTATATGGAAACAACACTCCAGGGAACGGACGGTGAGGAAACCGTTTACGTAGATAACCTTGGAAAGGTTTTAAAAATTGAGGAAAATACCCGTATAGAGCCGGTTTCCGGTCAGGACGTGCAGCTTACTATTGATGCGGAATGGCAGAGAGGCATTTATCAGATTTTAAAACAGAGAGTAGCGGGAATCCTTCTCTCCAAAATTGAGGCGGTAAAAACCTTCGATTATGAAGGCGTGGCAAATGCCAGCCACATCATCGTTCCGATTTACGACGTATACAACGCTCTTGTGTCGAACAGTGTCATTGATATAGAAAAATTTGACGATGAGGGCGCTTCTGAAACAGAAAAAAATTTATATGCCAAATTTCAACAAAAGCAGCAACAGGTTTTTGATACAATAAAGAACAGGCTCACAGGAGAAAATCCTCCCGCATATAAAGATGAAGACGGACAGATGCAGGAATATCTTACATATATCTGTAACACCCTTCTTCGCGATACCTTAAATGTAATTTCAAAAGATGCTGTCGATACTTCTGATGAAATATATAAGGCATGGACAAAGGACGAGAGTATAAGCCTGAAAGAATATCTGACATATGCAGCCAGCCAGAACTGGATTGATATTTCAAAAATTTCTCCCAAAGGAGAGTATCTGGATTCTTCCGAGGTTTACCAGTCTCTTACCGATTATATTATAGACTATTTAAAAACAGACCTGGAATTTTCAAAGCTTCTTTATAAGTATATGCTTCATGAGGATACCATTTCCGGACAGGAGCTGTGTCTTGTTCTCTATGACCAGGGCGTACTTTCAAAAGAAGATGACGCCTATGAAGGTCTTGCTTCCGGCGCTACAAGCGCTTATGATTTTATGATAAATAAAATATGGAAACTGGAAATTGAACCGGCTCAGCTTGCGCTTATGCCATGTTCTGCCTCTGCGGTGATCACAGATGTAAATACAGGCGAGGTACTTGCCTGTGTATCTTATCCGGGATATGACAATAACCGTCTTGCCAATAATATGGATACCGAATATTACACCAGTCTCTCTCTTGACCAGTCCAGTCCGTTTTTTAATAAGGCAACACAGCAGGCGACAGCTCCAGGTTCTACTTTAAAGCCTCTTTCTACCATTGCCGGTATGATGGAGGGAGTTATTGATGACGGTACTTATATTGAGTGTACCGGAAAATTTGATCTTGTGGAGCCGCCCATTAACTGCTGGAACCTTTCCGGTCATGGAGCTCTTGATATTCGGACTGCCATTGAAGAGTCCTGTAATACGTATTTTAATATGGTAGGTTACATGCTGGGTCAGAAAGATGATGGGAAGTTTTCAGAAACACAGAGTCTTGCAGCGCTTCAGAAATATGCTTCTCTTATCGGTCTTGACAAGAAAACAGGAATCGAACTTACAGAAGCAGAACCACATGTTTCTGACCAGTTTGCAGTACCTTCCTACATTGGACAGGGTACGCACCTTTATACAACAAGTGAGCTCGCAAGATATGCTTCCGTACTTGCAAATTCCGGTACGGTATACGATCTGACGCTCCTTGACCAGGTAAAAGATTCAAAGGGAAACGTTATTCAGGAGTATGAGCCTCAGGTAGAAAATATCCTTGATGTTCCGCAGAATGTATGGAACGATATTCACGACGGAATGTATCGTGTAGTACAGACACATGAACAGTTTAACGGGCTTGGCATAGATGTTGCCGGAAAAACCGGTACAGCGGAAATTGACATCTATCACCCCAATCATGGTCTGTTTGTAGGTTACGCTCCGGCGTCTGAGCCGAAATATGCCATTGCAGTAAGAATCGCAAACGGATACTCTTCCGGTAATGCCTGTCTTGCTGCCAATGATATATTTAAATACATTTTTAAATTAGCAGATGAAGAAACCATTCTTACCGGTATTGCATCCAGCGATACAAGTAATACATCGAATGACTAAGCTGCGTGAGAGAATACCAGAATTGTGGAACATATTTTTTAGGAGGAACACAGAACATGAGTGAGGTCATTGTCATTACTTCCGGAAAAGGCGGTGTGGGAAAAACCACAACCGTCGCCAATATCGGAACAGGACTTGCCATGATGGGAAAGAAAGTTGCAGTGGTGGATACCGACATAGGACTTCGAAATCTTGATGTTGTGCTGGGGCTGGAGAACAGGATTGTTTACAATCTTGTAGATGTGATAAACGGGACCTGTCGTCTCCGCCAGGCACTCATTAAAGACCGTCGCCACCAGGAGCTTTACCTTTTGCCTTCCGCTCAGACAAAGGATAAAACAGCCGTATCGCCGGAACAGATGATAAAGCTTGTGGACGATTTAAGAGAAGAATTTGATTATATTCTTCTCGACTGTCCGGCAGGCATTGAGCAGGGCTTTAAAAACGCCATTGCAGGAGCGGATAAAGCTCTTGTTGTCACAACCCCGGAGGTTTCGGCGATTCGCGATGCAGACAGGATCATCGGGCTTTTAGAAGCTCATGAACTTCATGATATTCACCTGATCATCAACCGTCTCCGTCCGGATATGATCGCAAGAGGCGATATGATGTCTGTGGAAGATGTCATTGAAATTCTGGCGGTGGATCTGATCGGAACGATTCTCGATGATGAGCAGATTGTCATTGCCACCAATCAGGGAGAACCGCTTTCCGGAAAAAACTCCCAGGCAGAAGAAGAATATTACAACATCTGTAAACGTCTTATGGGTGAAGAAATTCCGTTTGTTCCGATTTCACGGAAACGTGGATTTTTTAAAAGACTGGGAAGTATTTTTAAGAAATAGTGGGAGGATATTATGCGAAAGGCTTTTTTCCAGGGAAAAAGCAGCTCGGCAGGATATGCAAGAGACAGAATGAAGCTGCTTCTTATCTCGGAACGGATTGACTGTTCTCCGCAAATGATGAAAATGCTTCGAAAAGATATTATTCACAGCGTAAAAAAATACATTACCATTGATGAAGAGCAGGTAATGCTGCAGATTTCACAGGAGCCGCCTGTTTTATATGCCTCCATTCCTGTTCAAAAGAAAAAGGACAGATAATATATGATTAAACAGTATAAACTGCGTTTTTACAATTTCAGACTTGTGCTCTTTCTTCTTCTTGTCAGCGGAATCGGAGTAGAGCTTGTTGGAACAGCAAGAGAGGACCTTCAGACAAAACAGCTTGTTGGTGTGATTCTGGGCGTCGTTGTCATGCTGCTCCTTTCCCTTATTGATTATTCCTGGATTTTGAATTTTCAGTGGATCATGTATGGATTTAATATTGTTATGCTTCTGGGCGTACGACTTTTTGGCGATAGCGCAAACGGAGCAGCAAGATGGATCGACCTTGGTTTTATCCGTTTCCAGCCTACAGAGCTGACAAAAATTATTATTATTTTATTTTTTGCCAAATTTTTCATGGATCATGAAGAAGATTTAAATACGCCGAAAACCATAGTGCAGGCTGCTGTTCTTCTTATTATTCCCCTGGCTCTTGTTTACAGCCAGCCGGATATGAAAAACACGATCACCATTGCGATCATGTTCTGTATCCTTATTTATATTGCAGGACTGAGCTATAAAATCATAGGAGGCGCAATTTTAATTGCTGTTCCTCTTATGATCATTTTTCTCTCCATTGTCGTGCAGCCGGATCAGAAACTGATAAAGGATTACCAGAGAGACCGTATCATGACTTTCCTGTATCCGGAAAATGAGGAATACAGCGATGATGTTGAACAGCAGAACAATTCAAAACCAGCCATAGCTTCCGGGGAGCTGATTGGAAAACGCCTTTCAAAAGATGAGGAAACCGCTTCTGTAAACGAGGGAAACTTTGTTGCGGAAAATCAGACTGACTTTATTTTTGCAGTGGCAGGAGAGGAGTATGGATTTCTGGGCTGTTCCGCCATTGTCATTCTTCTGTTTCTGATTTCAGTAGAATGTATTCGAATGAGCCTAAGGGCAAAGGATCAGGCAGGCAAACTCATATGCTGCGGAGTGGGAACGATTGTAGCGCTGCAGGCGTTTTTGAATATTTGTGTTGCCACAGGAATTGCTCCAAATACAGGAACGCCTCTTCCGTTTGTAAGCTACGGACTCACTTCCCTTGTCAGCATGTTTATCGGAATGGGGTTTGTTTTAAATGTAGGTCTTCAGGGCAGAGCTTATAAAAAAGATATTGAGAAAAAAGATTTTTATCAGAAAGAGGAATACTTATGACAGCTAGAGAAAGAGAGATGGAAAGAACAAAAAGAAAAACACCTTCCCGTGCTGTTTCCAGAGCCAGAATGCGGCGCATGCGCCGACGCAGAATCCGAAATACTGTGCTCTTACTTCTGATTCTTCTGGCGTTTGGCTTCGGCGGAGGCTATCTTGTCTATAAATTGCAGGGCGGAAGCTTCTCCAGTCCATTTCAGGAATTTGACGCCTCCAGAGAATTTGAAAATACTCTTGTATCAAAGGAAGCGCAGAAGGCTCCTGCCTTTGCAGAAAATCTTTGTGTGGTGGAAGGCGATGTTCCACTGGAAACAGTAAGTCTTCAGGAAGAGCAAAAAGGGCTTCTTCTGAATCTGGACAGCAAGGAGACCATGTATGCAAAAGGAGCATATGAACGGGTATATCCTGCCAGTATTACAAAAATCATGACTGCGATCCTGGCATTTCAGTATGGAAATATGGAAGATGTGGTAACGATCAGTCAGGAAAATGTAACGCTTGAGGAAGGATCTCAGGTATGCGGCTTCTGGGCTGGAGATCAGGTCACAATGGATGAGCTTGTGCACTGTCTTCTTGTATATTCCGGAAATGATGCAGCATCTGCCATTGCAACCCATGTAGGAGGTTCTACAGAAAACTTTGTAAATATGATGAATTCCTACGCGGCATCTCTTGGCTGTACAGGAACACATTTTACAAATCCACACGGTCTTCAGGACGAGAACCACTATACAACGCCTTATGATATTTACCTTATGCTCAAAGAAGCTTTGAAATATCCGGAGTTTACAGAGATTACGCAGCTTCCTTCTTATACAGTTACTTATAAGCATCAGGACGGAAGCGAGGCGTCTACGACTCTGGAAGCCACAGATCATTATCTGACAGGAGAGGCGACTGCACCAAAGGATGTGACGATTCTTGGCGGAAAGACAGGAACTACCAATCTTGCCGGAAACTGCCTTGCCTTATTAAGTCAGAATGCTTACGGCAAACCCTTCATATCTATTGTAATGGGGGCGTCTACAAAGGAAATGCTGTACCAGCAGATGAGTTCGCTTTTGCAGAATATTAACAGTGTATGATTTTCTATAAAAAAGTTATATTTTTTCTCAAATAGGCATTGAATTTTATGATAAAATGCACTATAATTGAAACATATTAAATCATGTTTTTGGTTAAAATTTAATATCATATGTGTCTAAGGAGGAAAACATCATGGTTGAACTGATTGTAGGAAAGAAAGGCAAAGG
>URHH01000086.1 GCA_900547615.1 uncultured Blautia sp.
AATTTTTCCGCAATTCCTGCCGCTCCTTCCACAAACCAGTCTGCTCCTTTTACCAGCATGAGAAAGCCGAATGCCAGAAGCGCAAGCTGAATGATGATTTCCATCTCCTTCTCCTCCGTCTTTGTATTTACTTAATTTTTCAGGAAGCTTCTCCCGGAACCTCTGCAGGAGTCTCTGTTTCTACCACACCTTCTGCACTTCCTTCATCGCCTTCTACAGAAAGCACCGTACAGGCAGGCTCGCCCGCATTATAAGAAATGGTGATTTTATCTCCCACATCGTATTTTACAATTCCGAGAAAATCTGTGATCGGCACATCGAAAATCAGATCCTTATGATTTTCCAGCACAATATAGTAGTGGGTATTTCCGTCGATCACACCCTGCGCCATACGGCTGATCACGCCTGTAGCTTTTTTGGTATTTTCATCTGCCACTGCGCCGCCTGTGCCTTTTATCATTTTTTTGTATACTTTTTCACACTGCTGAACCGTATCGCCGATCGCCACATTCTGATACTGCTGGATATTTACCATTGCGTATTTCTTTACGAGTCCGGCATTATCTTTAAGGGCAAGGAAGTATGTCGGCTCTCCCGCAATATTTAAAAACAGCGGGAAGGTTGCCTTATATCCCAGGTTCTGTACCTGTCCCTCTGCGGAATCCATTGCAGAACGCTCCTCTGCTCCCGGAATCTCATAATATTTTGTCTCACTTGTACGCTGATTCATAAGAACAAAGCCTACGTTGGAGCGGTCGCCGCTTACAGAAGTCACGCCGGTGTAAACCCACACGTCGTCGTCCATTGCAAGGTAATTAAATCCGTCTGTTGTCTGAAGACAGCCCTTCTGTCCCAGAACACTGTTCAGGAAACCGTTGATCAGAGTTCCGTGATAATTATAAAGCTCAATTAAAAGGTCTGCCGGATACGCCCGGTCTACCCAGGTCGGACAGTCCTCTATTTTATAATCCTTACATTCTCCTGTAACTGCATTGCAGAGAACCACTCTTCCAATGGTCTGTCCTCCGAAAAGTCCGATATTGAATTTTTTTACAGGACAGATCCAGTAAGGAGTACCTTCGTCATCAATCTCAAAGCTTAACTGGTCAAAAATATATGTCGGGTATTTAAAACGAAGATGACGGTAAATATTTCTGTTAAAATATTCTGCCTCTGAGTAACGGATTCCCTTGTCCAGCTTTACAAGCTCCGTCTTCTGCGTTGCCATATCAATGGTGATATATGCAGGAATTCCATCTCTCATATTTGTAAGCCATTTGATCGGGCTTGCATATACAAGAGGGGTCACACGTACAGGACGTCCGTTATAATTAATCTGGGAGTACAGATCACTCACCTCAAACTGAGACACCATATCGACCATGCTTCCCATTTTTCTGTTTCCCAGAAGCATTGCAGATTCCTTGTCAAGAATCGGGATCTGGTCATAACGGATCTGTTCAATATCCTCCGTAAAATTTCCTGTTTCCGGCTCAATAAGCTCTCTGTATTTCTTCGCATTTACAATAGGAGAAGACAAAAGGCTTCCCACTGCAAAAACAACGACAACAAGAGCGATCACGCCAATGCCAAGCTTCAGTATCTTATTTGATTTCAGCTCTTCTGCAGTCCGGATATTTTTTCCGCCATAAAAAAACAGCGCCAGCGCCAGAACAGCAATGACAAAAATCCAGAAACCGCTGGAGTGAATGTTAATTGCAGGAAGAGTTACATAATAATAAACTCCTGCCGCAAGCAGTACGAGAAGCAGCATTAAAATTTTGCTCTTTCTAAACTTTCCTCTCATAAAAATCTCCTTTCTATTCGGTAAGGAGCATTATATCACGACACACCACAAAATACAATAAAGGAGCATAAGCCATTTGGAACTTATGCCCCGTTACTGTTTGTTCTTATTATTCTTCTGCTTTATCTAATTTATTTGCTCTTGCCTCGATCTCTTTTGCCTGAATATCACTCGGTGCCTGCTCATAACGCGCAAATTCATAGGAGAAATCTCCGCTTCCGCCGGTCATGGAACGAAGGTCTGTAGAGTATCCGTAGATTTCCAGCATAGGTACGTCCGCCTCGATCACAGTATTTCCGTCATGATCCGGATTCATACCGAGAACACGGCCGCGGCGTTTATTTAAATCACCCATTACATCGCCTGTATACTTATCCGGAACAGCTACCTTCATGGAAACGATCGGCTCTAGAAGTACAGGAGAAGCGTCCATAAATCCTTTCTTAAATGCCAGGATCGTCGCCATCTTAAATGCCATCTCGGAAGAGTCAACCGGATGGAAGGAGCCATCGTAAAGTGTCGCTTTTACGCCGACAACAGGATAAGCTGCAAGAGGTCCTTTCTGTACACATTCCTGAAGACCTTTTTCTACTGCCGGGAAGTAGTTTTTCGGAACAGCGCCGCCTACGACTACCTGCTCGAAAACGTATGGAGCTTCCAGATCTCCGGACGGCTCGAAACGCATTTTTACATGACCGTACTGTCCATGTCCGCCGGACTGTTTTTTATGCTTTCCTTCCACATCGGAATTCTTGCGGATCGTCTCGCGGAACGGAACCTTCGGCTTGCTTAATTCGATTTCCACTTTATAGCGTTCTTTTAATTTATTTACTACAATATCAAGATGCTGATCGCCCATGCCATAGAGAAGAGACTGGTGATTTGCACTGTCGTTGACTGCGCGAAGCGTTTTGTCTTCACTTGTCATTTTCGCAAGCGCCTGGGAAATCTTATCCTCATCGCCTTTTTTCACTGCTTTGTATCTCTTGTATGTATATGGTGTGGAAATCACTGCCTTCGGATAAAGGATCGGATTTGCCTTTGTTGCAAGGCTGTCTCCTGTCTGTACGCTTCCCAGTTTTGCAATGGCGCCAATATCGCCTGCGTGAAGCTCAGAAACCTCGATCGGTTTGGAGCCTTCCAGCACATACAGTTTATTGAGACGCTCTTCCTCTCCTTTTTCTACATTTAAGAGAGTATCGTCAGATTTGATAACGCCGGAGCATACTTTAATAAGAGAATATTTTCCGAGGAACGGGTCTGCGATCGTTTTCCATACGTAAGCAGATTTTACTTTTGCAAAATCGTAATTTGCCTCAAAAATTTCATTTGTCTTCTGTGCGATACCATTGCAGGAGCGTTTATCCGGACTTGGGAAATATCCGCAAATATCGTCAAGAAGGTTGGAAACGCCTCTTAAATTTACAGGTGAACCCATACATACAGGAACAATGCTTGCGTCCTGCACGTTCATGGCAAGAGCTGCTGATACTTCTGTCACTGAGAAAGTATCTCCCTCAAAGTAGCGGTCCATAAATTCTTCACTTGTCTCTGCCACGGATTCCATCAGGATTTCATGATATTTTTCCAGATATTCGTCAAGATATTCCGGAATCGGGCACTCTTCCTTGCCGGCTTTGTCAATATATTTTCTTCCTGCCTGTTTTACAACGTTTACATATCCCACAAATTTGCCGTTCTCACGGATTGGGAAATGGATCGGCGCGATCTTTTTGCCGTAAAGCTCTGTAAGCTCTTCCACAACTTTACGGTAACTTACATCGTCCACGTCCATATCTGTTACAAAAATCATACGCGGCAGTTTATATTTTTCACAGAGATTCCATGCCTTCTGTGTTCCAACCTGAACGCCGGCTTTACCTGATACTACGATGATCGCTGCGTCTGCTGCGCTTACAGCTTCCTCTACTTCTCCTACAAAATCAAAGTATCCCGGTGTATCCAGCACATTGATTTTTACTTTATTCCACGGTACGGGAATGAGTGTTGTAGAAATGGAGAACTGTCTCTTGATTTCTTCCTTATCATAATCGCTGACAGTATTGCCATCTTCTACTCTTCCGAGACGGCTAGTCATCCCTGCCAGATATGCCATTGCTTCTGCCAGTGTAGTCTTGCCGGCTCCCCCATGCCCTAATAGGACTACATTTCTGATTCGGTCAGTTCTAAAAACGTCCATATGTAATACCTCCCTGTTTGTCTAATATGTCCATATTTTACTAAAATTCAAAACAAATTTCAAGTATTTTATATAAATTAATCTCAATTTTTTTCAAATTTCCTTGTCTAATTTCGTCATTTCCATATGTAATTGACTTTTTTCCCCGTATCTTTTAAAATATACAGGTAAATACGCAGTGGGAAAGGATAATATACATATGAAAACCATCGGTTTTATCGGTCTTGGTTTAATAGGCGGCTCTATTGCCAAAGCAATCCGAAAGCACCATTCAGATTACCGTCTTCTTGCCTATGACAAAAACAGAGAAACTCTCGCCGCCGCTTTAGAGAGCGGGATCATTGACGGGGTATGTGAAGAAAATGACAGCCGTTTCTTTTCCTGCGACTATCTTTTTCTCTGCACACCCGTCGAGTTTAATATAGAATATCTGAGTAAAATAAAAGATTCCATTCAGGACAACTGTATCGTCACAGATGTTGGAAGCGTCAAAGGCATGATCCACGAAAAAGTGGAATCCCTTCATCTTGGAAAGCATTTCATAGGAGGACACCCTATGGCAGGCTCGGAAAAATCCGGTTTTTCTTCTGCCGACGACCGTCTTCTGGAAAATGCCTACTATATTATTACGCCGGGAGGAGAAGTACCTCTGGAGCGCCTTATGGATTTTACGGAGCTTATCACTTCTCTGGGCGCCATTCCTATGGTTCTCACAAGCGAGGAGCATGACTTTATTACTGCAGGGGTCAGCCATCTGCCCCACATTATCGCAGCCGCTCTTGTAAATCTTGTAAGCATTCTTGACAATGATGCAGAATACATGAAGACCATAGCCGCCGGAGGATTCCGTGATCTTACAAGAATCGCCTCCTCCTCTCCTGTTATGTGGCAGCAGATCTGCCTGGAAAACCAGGAAAATATTTCCAATGTACTGGACGATTATATCCGTATGCTGATCCAGATACGATACTTCGTAGACAACAAAGACGCAGACAGCCTTTATCAGCTTTTCGCCTCCTCAAGAGATTATCGTGATTCCATTGATGTGACAGACAGCGGTCTGATCAAGAAAGCCTTTGTGCTGTATCTTGATATAGCGGACGAGGCGGGGGGCATTGCCACCATTGCCACCATTCTTGCAATGGATAAGATCAGTATCAAAAATATTGGCATTATCCACAACCGGGAATTTGAAGAAGGCGTTCTGAAAATCGAATTTTATGAGAAAGACGCTATGAGACGCGCCTCCACCCTTCTTACAAAACGGAACTATACAATATATGAACGGTAGGATAAAAATATGGATATTAAAAAACTGAAAAATTTAAAAGGTACCCTTTCTGTTCCGGGAGACAAATCGATTTCCCACCGGGCGGTAATGTTTGGAGCTCTCGCACAGGGTACTACAAAGATCAGCGGTTTTCTTAAAGGAGCAGACTGTCTTTCCACAATCCGCTGCTTCCGGCAGATGGGCATTTCCATAGAACAAAGCGGTTCTGAGGTACTTGTTCACGGAAAAGGGCTTCATGGGCTTTCCGCCCCTTCCGATATTCTTGATACGGGAAACAGCGGCACCACAACGAGATTGATTTCCGGGATTCTTGCAGGACAGCAGTTTTCCTCCACCCTTACGGGAGACGCTTCCATTCAGTCCCGCCCCATGAACCGGATCATGACTCCCTTAAAGGAGATGGGAGCAGATATTACAAGTTTAAAAAATAACGGTTGCGCGCCTCTTTCCATACAGGGAACGCAGCTTCACGGCATCCACTATAATTCCCCTGTTGCGTCTGCGCAGGTAAAATCCTGCATTCTTCTCGCAGGAATGTATGCAGACGGAGAAACAAAAGTAACGGAACCTGTTCTTTCCAGAAATCACACGGAAATCATGCTTCATTATTTCGGAGCAGACGTGCGCTCTTTTGGAACAACTGCTTCCATCTCTCCGGAACCAGAACTTACTGCAAGAGAAATTTCTGTTCCCGGTGATATTTCCTCCGCAGCTTATTTTATTGCAGCAGGGCTTCTCACTCCAAACAGTGAGATTCTTTTAAAAAACGTGGGAATCAATCCTACAAGAGACGGTATTCTTAAAGTGTGCCGCCAGATGGGCGCAGATATTACCCTTTTAAATGAGAAATATCAGGGAGAACCTACTGCTGATATTCTTGTCTGCACAAGCAGTCTTCACGGAACAACCATAGAGGGAGATATGATTCCAACTTTAATTGACGAACTCCCCGTCATTGCCATAATGGCTGCTTTTGCACAGGGCACTACGATTATCCGCGACGCCCAGGAACTGAAAGTAAAAGAATCCGACAGAATCGCCGTCATGTGCAGCAATTTAAAACGTATGGGGGCAGACGTCACGCCAACTGAGGACGGCATGATCATAAATGGAGGAAAGCCCCTTCACGGAGCCTGCATTGATTCTCATCTTGACCACCGCATCGCCATGTCTTTTGCAGTGGCAGGTACAATTTGTGACAGAATCCTTTCCATAAACGGGGGCGAATGTGTGAATATTTCCTATCCGGAATTTTATAAAGACCTGTACTCCCTGTCAAAATAGAAATTTTTATATTAGACTAAAATTATCCTTTTTATTTTCTGTAAAATATCGTATAATCATATTGAACTCATTACATACTACAAATAGAAAGGAGCAGTTTTTATGAAAATTTTATTTTATGGCACTAAAAATTATGACGAACAGTTTTTCCAGAAGCTTCTGCCTTCTTTTCCGGGAATAGAAATTAAATTTATTGAGGCAAATATCCATGTGGAAACGGCTGCTCTTGCAAAAGGCTATGACGCCATCTGTGCATTTGTAAACGCAGATCTTGGCACAGATGTGATTGAGGAGCTGCACCGGTGCGGCGTAAAGCTGATTCTTATGCAGTGCGCAGGATATAATAATGTGGATCTTGACACAACAAAAAAATACGGGATTGCAGTAATGCGCGTGCCGGGCTACTCCCCGGAAGCCGTAGCAGAACACGCAATGGCTCTTGTTCTCACAGCAAACCGCCATACTCATAAGGCATATATTAAATGCCGTGAAAACAACTTTGCCTTAAACGGTCTTATGGGCGTAAATCTCTATCAGAAAACAGCCGGCATTGTGGGAACCGGTAAAATCGGTCAGGCAATGGCACGGATCTGCCGCGGTTTCGGCATGAATGTGATCGCATATGACCGTTATCCAAACGATGCTCTTGATTTTGTAAAATATGTATCCCTTGATGAGCTTCTCTCTTCCAGCGATCTGATCAGTCTTCACTGCCCGCTGACAGACGAGACAAAACACATGATCAATGAAGACTCTATCTCCAAAATGAAGGACGGCGTCATTCTTGTAAACACTTCAAGAGGGGGGCTTATTAAAACAGACGACCTGATCGCAGGGATCCGCGACCACAAATTCTTCGCCGTCGGTCTTGACGTATATGAAGAGGAGACAGATTTTGTGTACGAAGATATGTCCGAGCGCATTCTTCCAAGCTCTACCATTCAGCGTCTTCTCTCCTTCCCCAATGTGACCATGACTTCTCATCAGGGATTCTTCACAGAGGAAGCCCTTACGAATATTGCGGAAACGACTCTGGAAAATGCAGCGGCATTTATGAACGGAGAGGAATTGAAGAATCAGGTGCTTTCCTGATGACCTATTCTGTACTTTAGTCAGATTATAAAAAGCATAAAACCACGACATACCTGCATATCGTGGCTTTATGCTTTTTTCAATCCCGGCAGAGTTTAATACACCTGCTCAAAGGTTTCCATGTTATCGCCTGTATAGAAAATCTGTCCGTCATTTGTGTAAATGACCTTCTCTTCTCCTCTTTCCCCCGGCTCTACATTGACGTCGCACTCATAAAATACTCTTCCCTCTTCCTCAGGAAGCATTTTATCGGCATTATTATATTCGTCTCCTCCGATATTTTTTCCCGGAGCCACATCGGAAAGATTATCCGCCCCGTCGCTCCACCCAAGATCTCGGGCTTCTTTCTTTGTTATATAATTGGAAGGAAGATGTCCGTATTCATGAATATAGCGAATGACATCGTCTTTATCTGTATAGGTCCCGGTTCTCTCAAGTTTTGCTTCTTTTGAAGCTTCCTTATTCGTTTCCTCTGAACTTTCTTCCAGTTCTACTTCCGGATCATCCACGAGCATATCCTCGTCCATCACCTCGAACTGATCGTCTCCCTGATCTCCTTCCTCCAAAGCCTCAAGCTCCTCCTCGTCAAGGGGAACAAGATCCTCTGAAAAAATCTCTTCCTCTGACTCTTTTCCGCAGCCTGCCGCCGCAAAAGCCAGCATAGCCATAAGACCTGCTGCAAAAATCCGTGATTTCTTCATGTAAGCCTCCTTTATCTGCTCTCTTCGTTTAATTTCTTTCCGAGATTTCTTACCGCCTCTAAAATATCTTCTCTTTCTTTTACAGGAACTTTGTCTGTTTTATCAACATATACCGTATCCAACACCTGGCAGTTTAACTGGTTAAGAAGCATTTTGGAAGTGCTTTCCGCTTTTTCTCTCGGTCCGATGCTTCCCGCCGCAAGAAGAATCCCTCCTGTCTTTTTCTTCGGCACAGGGTCTTCTTTTCTTATATATCTGGCGCTGAAATACGTCTGCAGGCGGCTTAAAACAGCGAGCAGCATTCCCGTGATTTCCTCAAAATACACAGGAGATGCAAGGATAATGTGGTCGCATTCCTGAATATAATCAAAAATCTCCTGCATTTCGTCTTTTATGGCACAGCCTTTGTTCTCAAAACACCATCTGCAGTCAATGCAGGGACGAATATCTGCATAGTATGCGTCCAGAACTCTTACCTCTCCTTCCAGTTCCTCTTTTAATGCGTTGATCATTGTCATAGTATCTCCCTTTTTTCTTGGAGAACCGTTTAATATCAGTGTTTTTCTCATTTCTTACTCCTCGTATTTTTCTCTTAAAAGTGAGATTTCCTCTGCCCAGCCTGCATCGTCATTTGGAGTTTCCAGAATAAACGGGATTCCCTTTAACGCAGGGTGACGGGTAACGGCGGAAAGGGCTTCCAGTCCAATCTCTCCCTGTCCTATTTTTGCATGGCGGTCCTTATGGCTTCCCAGTCCGTTCATACTGTCGTTTAAGTGGATTGCCTTTAAATTCGAAAGACCGATTATGTGATCAAACTCTTCTAAAACCTCATCCAGATGATTAACAATGTCGTAGCCTGCGTCCCACACATGACAGGTATCAAGGCACACTCCCAGCTTTTCTTTCTTTTCCACGAGATCCATAATGGCGCGGATTTCCTCAAATCGACCGCCTACCTCGGAACCTTTTCCTGCCATTGTCTCCAGAAGGACGGTGGTGGACTGCTCGTCTGTGAGAACATCGTTTAAAATTTCCGCGATTTTCTGAATGCCGGTCTCCACGCCCTGTCCCACATGGCTGCCCGGGTGGAAATTATAATAATTTCCCGGAGTTGCCTCCATGCGTTTCATATCATCCGCCATGATCTCTCTTGCAAAATCTCTTAAATCTTCTTTCGCAGCACAGGCATTCATCGTGTACGGTGCATGAGCTACTATCTTACCAAAATGATTCTCCTCTGCGATTGCAAGAAATTTCTCCGCATCTTTCAGATCCAGTTCTTTTGCCTTTCCGCCTCTTGGATTTCTTGTAAAAAATGCCAGGGTATTTCCCCCGTTTTTCACCATCTGACGTCCCATAGCCGCATATCCTTTAGAAGAAGACGCGTGATTTCCAATATATAACATAAACTTAAATTCCTTTCTGTTTCATAGTCGTTTTTTATTTTACCAAAAATATTTTAACATGAAAAGAGATAGTTATTGACGGAATGTATAAAAATTCATATAATTTTAATAGATTTTAGAGGGAGGTTATAAATCTATTATGAAAGAACGCGAAAAGTTTTCTTCACGGCTTGGCTTTATTTTAATTTCTGCCGGCTGTGCAATCGGAATTGGAAATGTGTGGAGATTTCCGTACATTACCGGTCAGTATGGAGGCGCTGCCTTTGTTCTGATTTATCTTATATTCCTTTTGATTCTCGGTCTGCCTATCATGGTAATGGAATTTTCTGTGGGACGTGCCAGCCGACACTCTGCTGCCAGAAGCTTCCATATCCTGGAGCCAAAGGGTACAAAATGGCATCTTTACAGTTATGGCGCCATGCTTGGCAACTATCTTCTTATGATGTTCTACACAACCGTAGGCGGCTGGATGCTTGCATATTTTGTCAAAACAGCAAAAGGAACCTTTACAGGACTGAATCCTTCGGCTGTGGAAGGCGTATTTAATGATATGCTGGCAAATCCTGTGGAAATGACCATCTGGATGGGAATCACTACGGTTCTGGGCTTTGGCATCTGCAGCATGGGATTTCAAAAAGGCGTGGAGCGGATTACAAAGGCCATGATGGTATGTCTTCTCGGCATTATGATCCTTCTCTGCATTAAGAGCCTGACTCTTCCAAACGCTTCAGAAGGTGTGAAGTTTTATCTTCTTCCTGATTTTGAGCGTCTGAAAGAAAACGGTCTCGCACAGGGGATTTACGCAGCGATGGGACAGGCTTTCTTCACTTTAAGCCTTGGCATCGGCGCACTTGCCATTTTCGGAAGCTACATAGGAAAAGACAGAAGCCTTACAGGAGAGGCGATCCAGATCGGGATTCTCGACACCTTTGTCGCACTGACAGCAGGCCTTATCATTTTCCCCGCCTGCTTCTCTTTCGGTGTAGACCAGACGCAG
>URHH01000087.1 GCA_900547615.1 uncultured Blautia sp.
ACAAGAGACGTTTTTTTTTATTTTTTAAGGCTTCATCTTTCCTGCCACTCTCTGGAGACGATATTCTCTGGGGGACAGTTTTTCTCTTTTCTTAAAAAAGCGTGAGAAGTAAAATGGGTCGGAAAAGCCAAGCTCTTCTGAAATTTTATTTATGTGACGATTTGTATAAAGAAGCAAAAGCCTGGCTTTTTGCATCAGCATCTGTTCCATATATTCCTTTAACCCAAGACCGGTATCCTGACGGAAGGTGCGGGAGAGAAGGTGTGTGGTCGTGTGGAGGGCGTTCGCGATTTCCTGTATGCGAAGTCCTGCCTGAAGATTTTCCGAAATATAGGTGATAGCTTCCCTCTGGCGGTAGTATCCCCGGAATTTATGAAGATACTGGCAGGTGGATTCAAAAAAATCACAGATGATCTGCCAGAATATGGCTTTTAAATGAAGGAGTCCGAATAAGGATTCCTTTTTCATTTCCGCAAAGATGTTATCGAGTAAGGGCTTCTCAAAAGGAAGGGAAAGAATCGTATCAAGTTCTCCGAAAAGGTCAATGCCGGGAAGGAGCTCTGTATTAAAATGTACATAGAACTTACGTACCTTATCTGTGCAGCCGTAAGTATAGCAGGAGCCGGCAGGCACAAGGTACATATGTCCGGAGCGGAGAAGATTCCGCCCCTTTTCATTTTCCAGATAAATTTCCCCTTCCATAATAAAGTAAAGGCGGTTGAAGGGGGAAGTCATGTGAGGATAATACCAGGAGCTGTCTCCTGTAAATACTGCATTTTCCCAGATCTGCAGGGATACAGAGTCCCATTCTGTATTTAAAAAGGGGTAAGCGTGAAAAGTCTGCATAAAAAAAGTCCATCTTTCCGTACAAAAATGCCATGTACATTATTTCTTTATTAGTATACTATAAAATCATCAAAAAACAAGAGACGAAAGAGAGGGAATGGCGTATGGATATGCGTAAATGGTTTAAGGAAGCACAGTACGGAATGATGGTGCACTGGGGACTTTATTCTCTTCTTGCAGGAGAGTGGAGGGGAAAAAGAAGCAACAGCTATGCCGAGTGGATCCAGACCTGCCTTCGGATTCCAAAGGCGGATTATGAGAGACTGGCGTCTGCTTTTAACCCCATTTATTTTGACGCGGAGGAGTGGGTAAAATTTGCAAAGGACTGCGGCATGAAATATTTCGTAGTGACAAGCAAGCATCACGAAGGTTTTGCCATGTACCACTCAAAAGTGGATAAATTTAATGTGGTGGACGCGACGCCTTTCGGACGGGACGTAGTGGGAGAAATCGCAGAGGCGTGTTATAAACACGGAATGAAGCTGGGACTTTATTATTCTCAGGATCTTGACTGGCATGAGCCGCACGGAGGCGGATATTTATCCGGACATATTCCATGCTCGGGAACAGCCTGGTGCAATGACTGGGATTTTCCGGAAAATGAGAAGAAGGATTTTGACATCTGCTTCCGGAATAAAATTTATCCGCAGGTGGAAGAGATTTTAAGAAATTACGGGGAGCTTTGCCTCATCTGGTTTGATGTTCCCATGACTCTGGAAGAAAAACACAGCCGCCAGATTTTTGAGCTGGTAAAAAAATATCAGCCGAATTGTCTCATTAATTCCAGACTTGGAAACGGAGCTTACGATTATGTATCTCTGGGGGATAATGAAATTCCAAAAGAAATGCCGGAAAACACAGAATTTGATCCGGCTTTGATGAATGAGATTGACGGATTTAAGCCTTCTCCGTACGGTCTTTACGAGACTGCGGCAACTATGAATGACAGCTGGGGATACTGCGCGTGGGATCAGAACTGGAAGAGTGCAGGGGAAATCGCGGAAATTAAGAAAAAATTAAACGGAATGGGAATTAATTATTTATTAAACGTAGGGCCGGACGGTCTTGGAAGGATTCCGTCTGCAAGCCAGGAGATTTTAAGAGAGGTTGCGAAGACACTGTAAGAATCAATGTAAAAAGTACAGAGCTCAGGCGAGCCTGTACTTTTTACGTTTCGTGCTTAAACAGAAGGACGCCGGTCGGCGCTGTATACGGCTTCAATGTTTTCAATGGGAACGTCTCCCTCAAAGTTCTGGCTTATAGCCGCCGTCATGGTGAAGGGAATTGATGTAATGAGCCGCTTCTTTTCGAACCTGCTTCGGCGTGCCGTTTGGCAGAAGATTCTGGGTGTCGATTCCTCCGTGGAATGCGATTTTTCCGCCAAATTCCTGATAGAGACTTTGTGGTTCCAGCCCTTCTACTTTCTGAAGGGGTTCCAAAACATCTACGCCGCAGTCAATAAGCTCCGGGATAATGGGGCGCACCGCACCGCAGGAATGCTGCTGATAAAAGGCATTGTACTTATGCGTAAGCTCTGTAAGTCGCTTTGTATTTTCGCGGAAAAATTCCCGCCACATATCCACGCTGAATAAAAGAGAAATCTGTGTGCCGTAATCATCGTGCGGGCGGATAATATCGATTTTTCCCTGCCCTGCTTCCAGAAGGCGTCTGTAATATTCCATCTCAAAATCTACCATTCGGTTCAGAAGACATTTTGCAGCTTCCGGTTCGTCTACCATAAGCATGAAAAATTCCGGCATATTCATAAGGAAGGTGACAATCTGGAACGGTCCTTCGTGTCCTGTGATAATCGCCTTATCCGGGTAGCGCTCACATTGCTCTTTTACAGAATCGTAGTCAAACCAGTCCGGGTCAGGGAATGGAAGAGCCAGGACGTCTTCTACTGTTTCTGCTCCGTGAAATGGAAAATAGGAAGTCATGGTGTAGGTGTCTATGTCTGTTTTATGAAAGGTTTCTTCAAAGCCCCAGTAGCTCTGGCGGACAAGCTGTCCTTTTTCGTTTGTGTATTCTTTCAGGGGCGGACCGATGTATTTGGGAGCGACTGATACAATATCAATCTGGAATTTTTCAAGAAGCTGGTCATAGTTTGAAAAGCCGTAGTGGTCCATTAATTTTTTCTGCACAGTGCCAACCGCTTCAAAGGCTGCCGGTACCCGGTCCGGTTTCTGAAAGCTTATGGCTGCGCGTACCCGTTCTTTTGATGTCATCATCTTTGAATCCTCCGTTTTTTCTTTATGATACAACAGAAAAAGAAAAGAAATAATTGAGAAACTGAACCACTTTATTGTATAAAACAGAACCTTTAATCGAATATAATTGACAAAAATATCCCATATTCTATAATCGGAGAGTAAGAGAGGAAAGGCAGGGGATACAATGGGAAAAGAAAAATGGGAGCCGGTTTTGAACTGGTATTTTGAGGAGGAAAAAGAGAATGCAGAAAAGTTTCTGTTTTCTGCTGTGAGGGCAGGCTGTACCTGCTGCAATGAAGATTTTTATGTGCAGCGGGAAAAAGAATATGCGTATTATACGGTTCATATTCTTCTGGACGGCTACGGATTTTTCCGGATTGCGGGGAGAGAATATTTCCTCAAAAAGGGCGATATATTTCTGATCACACCGGGACAGGCGCATATGTACTGCAGCCGCCTGGAATCAAAGCCTGTTCTTTTGTGGGCGGAGCTTTGCGGAGGAAGCTGCAGGGAAATATTCAGCCGCTTTTCCGCAGTAGGAGGCTATGCCCTCCAGAATATGGGAACAGAAAAAATCAGAGATAAGCTTCTTTGCCTTCTTTTAAACAGGAAAAATCGAGAAGAAAACAAGGGAAACCGGTACGAGGAGTCCGCAGAAATCTATGATTTTTTAATGTGCCTTCTGGAAATGGCGGAAAATATAAAAAAGCGTCCCTCTGATGCATTTGTGCAGGCAGCAGAATACATAGACAGAAATTTTACGGAAAATATCAGTATACAGAAACTGGCGGAAAGTCTTCATATCAGTCAGGGATATTTAAACAGGCTGTTTCGAAATGGTATGGGAGTTTCTCCTGTGAAATACATTACGATGAAACGAATGGAATATGCCTGTTATCTTTTGCGCACAACGGAACTGAGCTGCGAGAAAATAAGTGAAGCTGTAGGAATGTATGACAATGCTTATTTTTACAGGATTTTCCGGAGGGTGATAGGAATGACGCCTGTGCAGTACAGAAAACAGGGGAGGGAAGAAGATGAGGAGGTTTCGTAGTTTATCTATCCGAAAAAAGCTTCTGGCAGGAAATATCAGTATTATTTTTGTTATGCTCGTTCTTCTTGGAATTTCCAACTATATGATTTCAAAAAAAATCCTGACAGATGAATCGCTGGATTTTTCCAAAAAAATAACAGATCAGCTTGGTCAGAATCTGGATTCCAGGATTAAACGTCTCAGCGAATTTACAGTGAAGGAATCTTTTGAAACAGATATATACAGGGCATTGAATCCTGTATATAAAGAGAGAATGTATGACAGGCAGAAAAGAATGCGCACATTCGGAAGTAATCTTATGGATTACAATAAGGAGATAGAGGTTGTTCTTGTAAGAGACAATGACGGCAGAGAATACCGGTATGCGTCATATCCCAGAAAAGCGGAGGACTATGAAATAGAGCATATGGTAGATGTTGAAAAAATAAGAGAACTTTATGGAAAAGCATACTGGATCAGATACGATGATTCTCTTGTATTTTTAAGCAGAGCTGTTTTTGATGAAAATACAATGGAGCAGGTGGGTATTGTTGCGATTGGCCTGAATACAGAATTTTTCCGGGATATATATAAGGACCTGACAAGTAAAAACGGAAATGAACTGTTTCTTTTTAACGGGGATTATCAGGTACTGGTACATACGGGAAATAAAGAAAGCTCTGTAGGCGAAATGATTGTCAGCGCGCATAATTTTGAGGAAGATACAGAGCAGGAATTTTATTACAAAGATCAGAAATATATATTTACTCTTGCCAATCTCGGAAAAAATGAGATTAAGGTAATGAATCTTATCAATATAAAAAGTATTTCCGACCGTGCAGTACAGATGCTGAAGCCCGTATGGTATGTGGCGATTGCTGCTATCGTATTGGCTGTTTCTCTGTCGGTATGGCTTTATCGGGATATATGGGGAAAGCTTCAGAAACTTCTTGAGAGGATTCATGCAATGGAGGAGGGGCATTTTGCACAGGAAACTTCAGATTTTGAAAAAGACGAAATTGGGGTAGTCGCGTCTGCTTTTGACAATATGGCGCGGAAGATGGAAACGCTTCTGGAAAATATTACAGAAGAAAAAACACAGAAAAAAAGCGCGCAGCTAAAAGCAGTACAGTTTGAGTACGATGCTTTACAGGCAAAGCTCAATCCACATTTTCTCTATAATACTCTGGAAAGTATTAACAGTCTGGCAAAGCTGAACGGGGACAGGGAAGTGGCTGACTGTATTTCCCTTTTGGGAAGTTACCTTCGTGAAACAATAAGCAAAAAGAAAAAATTTGTACTTCTCGAAGAAGAAATGGAAAATGTGAAAGAATATGTGGAGCTTTCCAATATGTCATTTGGGGGAAGGCTTATTCTGTCTTTTGATGTAGATGAAATACTTTCAGAGGCAGTTGTGCCAAAGCTGATTTTGCAGCCTCTGGTAGAAAATGCGATTGTTCACGGAATTGAGCCAAAGGCAGGAAAAGGGCATATTCAGATTTTTTCCAGATGTGTGGGAAAGGATATGGAAATCGGCGTGTGTGATGATGGAATCGGAATTTCGGAAAAATGGCTTTCCGTGCAGAAGCTTTCCGGAGCAGAGGAAGATGAAAAGCATACGAAGGTAGGGCTTGAGGCAGTACACAAACGAATCCAGATTCTTTACGGAAGTTCTTACGGACTTTCCGTAGGAAGAAGAGAAGAAGGCGGAACAGTCGTATGCTTAAAAATGCCTATTTTATTTGAGGGGGAGGAGTGAGAAAATGAGTTACAAGGTTATACTTGCAGATGATAATCCGCTGATCTGTAAGTCTTTGAAAGAGACAATAGACTGGAAGAAATACGGCTGCTATCCGGCGGGAACCGCAGAGAATGGAACAGAAGCGCTGAAGCTTGCTTTTCAGATAAAGCCAGATATTCTTGTGACAGATATAAAAATGCCGGAAACAGACGGACTGGAGCTTGTGGAAAAGGTAAAAAAAGAATTTCCGGATATGGAAATTATTATGATTACCGGGTATCAGGAGTTCGAATATGCAAAACGGGCAATCGGTCTTGGCGTTCTGGATCTTGTTATGAAGCCCATTGAGAACAGGAAGCTGGAGAAGGTATTGGAAAGGGCAGTGCAGAAGCTGGAGGCAGCCAGAAATTTAAAAGAATCTTTTATCAGTATGAAAAAAAGAGATCTGATAAAGGATTTGCTTCTTCAGGGGACAGAACGGAAGATGACGGAGGAAGCTATAAAAAAACTGGGGCTTAACAGAGTAAATTACGGGATTGTCACAGGACGGGCAAGATGCTATGAAAAAGAGAGGCTTTTGCAGATAAATCAGATTGCTTCAGAAGAAGTTTTAAAGCTGGCAAAGCAAAAGGAGATCATATCGTTTCTGGTTCATCAGGATCTGGTGCTTGTAATTTGTGCAGAGAAAACAGTAAGCTCCAGAAGCTTTCGCATTCATGTAAAAAATCTTCTCTGTGCTGTACAGAAGAGGTTAAGACTGCAATTCGGGGAAGAGGGAAAAATATGTTTTGCGGCTTCGCTGCTTGCCACAGACATAAGTAAAATGGGTGAAATTTACAGACAGACGGAAAAAACTCTGAACACCGGATATTTTTCAGGGACAGAAGATTTGCTTTTCTGCAGCGATACTTTTGGAATCGTAAGAGAGGAAACGTGGTCTCTTATGAGAGAACTGGATTCTTTTTATCAGACTTTGGAACAGGTTTCCGTGAGAAAAACAGACAGTGAAACGGATAAACTGGTGGAGGAAATTGTAAAAAATGCAGGTGGAGATGAATTTAAAATTAAATGTTTTTTAAGCGAGGCATGTATCACGCTGTATCGCCATTACAGAAAAATTCTTTCAGACAGTGATTCTGATTTCAGCGTGGACGGCATTCTTGACAGTGTGAACCGGATTGTAGATATTTCCCAGGGAAAAATATATTTAAAAAATATGACTTCTGCAATAAAAGAAGCATATATGAAAGAGGGAGAAAAGAAAAATCCGCTTGCTGTACAGGCGATGGGATATATGAAAAAACATTACAGAGAAAATATAAGCCTTACTTCTATGGCGGAGGAGCTTTCTGCTAATCCTTCTTATTTAAGCGGGCTTCTGAAAAAAGAAACAGGCCGTAATTTTACCGATATTTTAACAGGTGTGCGGATTACCGCAGCAAAGAAATTTCTGGACGAGGGATACAGGGTAGCAGAAGCCGGGGAAATGGCAGGGTACAGTGATTATGTCTATTTTTACCAGGTTTTTAAAAGACAGGAAGGGATTTCGCCAAGCGATTATAAAAAAGGTAAAAAAAACTAATATTTTGTAAAGCAGATAAAATATAGTTTCCTGCATATCGCTGCTATAATAAAAATACAAAAAATAAGGAGGGAACGAATCATGAAAATGAGAAACAAAATTTTATCTTCTATGTTATGTTCGGCAATGGCGGCATCGCTCCTGATGACAGGAATGAATCTTACAGAGGTGAAAGCAGAAGAAGAAAAAGAGGTGGTCACTCTTTTTCACCATATCGGTGAAGAAGCGGCAAGAGAGACACTGGAAAAACTGATTGCAGCTTTCTGATTCGTAAACGAAGGGATTGAAATTGAAGAGCAGGGAATTGATTTCAGCCAGTATGATACCATGTTAAAAACAAAACTGGCAGGGGGAGATGCTCCGGATCTGATCATGGGGCGTCCGAAAATGTATGCGGACTTGATCCGTGCGGGACATATTGAGCCGCTGACAGATGAAGAGTTCATCAAAAATGTGGAACCGGCGGCTCTGGAGTCTATGAAGGTTGACGGAGAAATTTATGCGATTCCTACGAATCAGGGCGGTATGGGAATTTTCTATAATAAAAAGGTTTTTGAGGACAACGGAGTGGAGATTCCAAAAACTCATGAAGCTCTTCTGGAGGCTGCAAAGAAATTCCAGGACGCAGGAATTACACCGTTTGCACATGGATTCCAGGAAAGCTGGATGTCACAATGTGAAATCCAGAGTGATCTTTACGGATATGCCCTGCAGAGCAATCCTATGATGTTTAAGGAAATTGCGGCAGGAGAAAAGAAATTTGCAGATTATCCGGAGTTTAGGGAGTGCGTACAGCGAACTGCCGACAGACTTGCTTTTGAGGGCGGGGACGATTTTGGAACAGATGCCGCAAAAGCAAGGAACATGCTGATCAACGGTGAAGCGGCAATGCTTGTAAGCGGAAACTGGGAAATTTCTGAATTTGTCAATGCGGGAGTAGACGATCAGATCGGATTTTTTGCAACACCGAATACAACTGATGACCAGCCTGTACTCGGACTTGCTCCGGACGGCTGTTATATGATCACTTCTCAGTCAGAGCATATTGACGCTGCAAAGAAATTTATTGAGTTCCTTACAACTCCGGAAGGAGCTGCGATTTTAAATGAAAAAGGTTATGATATTCCCTGTGCAGCAGAGGTAGATACCACAAATCTTTCTCCGATTGTTCTTGACTTTATTGATATTCAGAAAAATGGAAAAGTATATAACTACGAGACAGAGGATATTTTTTCCGGACAGTATGACGCAACCTTCCGTAAATGGCAGGAGGAATTTGCAGCAGATACAGAGCGTGATGTAGATGCCATGATCGAACAGCTTGACGCTGAAATCGCGGCAATTCAGTAAGCGGATATAGAGGAAGGGAAGTGGAAAAATGAAACTGAGGGCAAAAAAACAGGCGGCAAATTTTATGTTTCTTGTTCCGGCTCTGATTTTGTTTGGCTTGATCGTGGTGTATCCTTTTATTAAGGGGGTTCGCATTTCCCTGACGGATTGGGACGGGTTTTCGCCTATTTATCATTATGTGGGGCTTGAAAATTTCAAAAGAATTTTAAAAGACCCCAGTATTAAAGGACCGATTTTAAATTCGCTTTTTTACACAGTGGTAACAGTCGTTGTAAACAATCTGGCTGGTCTTGGTGTGGCAGTTGCCCTTAAAAAAGATAACAGAAGAAACCGGATTTTCCGAACCTGTATTTTTATGCCCTTTGTTTTAAGCCTTGTACTTACCGGATTTATATGGAAGTACATATACAGTGATGTATTTTATGGGATTTTCGGAATTAAAAGCCTTCTCGGAAACAAGGATACCGTTATGCTTGGTATTTGTATTATGGCGTCCTGGAGAGATATTGGATATGCCATGTTGATTTACCTTGCAGGACTTCAGGCAATTCCGGACACTTATTATGAGGCTGCTAAAATTGACGGAGCAAGTTCTTTTAAGAGATTTACAAGAATTACAGTACCGCTTCTTGCTCCTGCATTTACTGTCAATGTAACTCTGTTTCTTGGCTGGGGGCTGAAAATATTTGATTATGTTATGGCGGCTACAAACGGAGGACCGGGAAGAGCGTCAGAAACCTTTGCCATGTATGTATACAACTATACATTCCCCTATAACAGAGCTGGTTACGGGCAGGCAGCAGCGATTCTTATGATGCTGGCAATTTTCCTGATTTCCGGTGTGGTATCTACAATACTGAGAAGAAAGGAGATAGATATGTGATGGAAGCTGCGAAAAAAATAAAAACAGCCGGAGAAATTCTGCTGAAAATGCTGCTTGTAGCTGTATTTATCATGCCTTTCTACATTGCAGTTGTATATGCGCTGAAATCTCCGGAGGAGACAATGAAAACAGGACTTGCCTTTCCAAAGAAATTTTACTGGCAGAATTTTACAGAGGCAGTTGAAGTATCAAATTTCTGGAATGCGGCAAAAAACAGTCTGATCATTACGGTAGTGAGCGTTGTTGTACTTATGGTAGTGTGCAGTATGGCGGCTTATGTGATCGCGAGAAATATGCGCTCCCGGTTTTTTCAGTCCTTTTATTATGTGTTTCTGGCAGCTATGATGCTCCCTTTCCAGGTGGTGGTGCTGCCGCTGGATGTTGAGGTTCGATGATCAGGG
>URHH01000088.1 GCA_900547615.1 uncultured Blautia sp.
CACAAAATTGGTGAAGTTCATGATGGCGTCCGGGATTCCCACGCCCTCATCTTTTACGTCCACGAAAAGCTCCTGCCCTTTCAGGCGGCAGGTCACCCAAATCTTATGTATCTCCCCCTCATATCCGTGTATAATGCAGTTTGTGACAGCCTCAGAGACGGCTGTCTTTAAATCAGCCACCTCCTCGAGCGTAGGGTTTAACTGCGTGCTAAACGCAGCAACTGCCACCCGTGCAAGGCTTTCATTTACTGGTCTGCTCTCAAAAACAATGGTCATTTCATTGGTGTTTTCCATAGTACGCTCCCTCCCTTTCTAAACAGCCTCCGGTTCTCTGCTGATTTCCATAAATTTGCTCACTCCTGAAATGCGGAGAATTTTTTCAATGTGACGGTTTACATGAACGGCTCTGATGCAGCCGCTGCACATGCCAAGAGTGCGGTAGCGTCCCATAATCAGCCCTATGCCGGAACTGTCCATAAATGTGGTTTCTGAAAAGTCAAATTCTATTGTCTTAATATAAATTTTTTCCATGATCCTGTCTGCTGTTCTCCGCACATAGTCGGATACCGGGTGATCCACCTCTCCCGGAAGTACGATCGTAAGACAGGTTCCCTCTGTTTTAAAAACAGGTTCCATGATCATTTCCCCCTTATTTTCTTTCTATTCCCATTTTTCAAAAAAATATGCGTTTTTTATTATTTTAAGGTACAAAAAAAGGACATACGTATCGTATATCCCCTTTTTGGAGGCTTCTCATTCGCTGTGCCCGTTATTCATAGCCGCCTTCGCCGCCATCAGCCATTCCGGTATCCTCCTCGTCTGCTCCTGCTTCCGAAGAACCGTCTCCCGTTTCCGGATCCTGTTCTCCTTCTCCGTCAGAAGAGCCTTCGATTCCCGTCACGCCTGTATTATTGCAGATCGTAGTATAAATCTCTTTCATACTGTCCGGAAGGACGTCTGCGTATACTTTCTGGACTTCCACTGCCGCGCTGTCCATATCCTCCTGCTGCATGGCTGTATAGGCGTTAAAAAGCGCTTCGTAGCTCTGGCTTTTCTGTTTTTCCTCTTCTATCTGTTTCGCTGCCGCTTCTGCCGTATCGTCAGACTGCTGCGCCTCTCCCTGCGCCTTTGAAAGCTCCGCTCCCTGGCTGGCAAGAGACTCGCTGTAGTTGATGATCTGCTCGTTTGCTTCCCTGTAAATTCCCTGGCGGATTGCCGGGACTGCAAGAAACCAGAGCGCTGCCGCTCCCGCTGCAAATCCTGCCGCCAGCGTAAAAAACAGAGGCGCTTTTGATTTTTCCCGATATGCCGCAGTCGGTACATACATATCGCTGTCTTTCTCTTTACTGTCGCTGTTTCCTTTCAGAAAGCCTCCCTTGCTTTTTTTCTCCAGGCGTGTAGTAACGCCTGTCTGCTCGTCGATCTCCCTTAAAAATCGCAGAGTCGTCGTGTTTGTCTTATCAATTTTCGCAGCTTTTTTCAGGATTCTTCTCGCCTTGTTCCACTCCTGATTTTTCATCTGGATCAGGGCAAGCAGGTGATACCCCTTGATCAGCTTTGGATTCTGAGTCAGAATTTTTCGAAGCTGAATGGCAGCCATATCTTCATGACCTTCTCTGCAAAGGGCAAGGGCATGGTTGTACTTTTTAATTGTTTCGTTGATTGCTTCCAGTTTATTGGAATTTGCCTGAAGCTTATTAATATATTCCGAAGCAAGATTTCTTGCAGGCTGCAGGTTTTTGCTGATAACCCACTCGCTTAACGCCGCCACAACCTCTCCTGTCTCAAAGTATACAAGACCCAGAAGGTTTCTCGCCTGGATATTTGACTTATTATAGGTAAGGCTCTGCTTCAGACAGCTGATTGCCCCGGAAAGGTCGCGGATACTCGCTTTTTCCAATCCCTGATTATAGTAAAGCTTGGAAAGATACTCCACCTTTTTCTGGATCAGGACATTACAGCCGCAGCGCGGACAATAATCAAGATCCATATCCGTAAGGCGTGTGCCACAATTCATGCAGTTCATTGCTTTCTCCTTATCTTACCCGTCTGTTGCTTTTTGCTTCCCGGAGCATTTCCTGAAGAATATCCAGAATATCTGTCAGCTCTCGGTCATAAATCGCTCCTTCTGCGTCTGCCACATCGAGACATGGTTCAAACTTTTTCAGTTCCTCTTCGTAATCAATCATATTTTTTTCTCCTAATCACATCTTTCACTTCTCCTACAAGATAAAGGGAGCCTACACAAAACAGCATTCCGTCTTCTCCCTTTAATTTAAGAGCCAGTGGGAAGGCTTCCTCTGTCTTATCGCAAACCTGTACATCTGTACAGCCATTTTCCCGGAAAAGTTTCGCAAATTCCTCTGCCGGAACTTCACGGTACCCTCCTACCTGCGTTACCACAACGTGGGAAAGCTTAATTTTTCCGCATATAGAGGAAATCATATCTTTATAATCCTTATCGTCTACCGCGGAAAACAGGAGCGTCAGAGGACATTCCTCCTGGAAATGTGCTGCCGTCTCCACAAATTTTTCCACGCCGTCCTCATTGTGCGCACCGTCCACAATTACGCCGGGAAGCACAGTCTCCATTCTTCCCTGCCACCTTGTGCGCAGAAGTCCGTCCTTTAAGTTTTCAACGGAAACAGGAATACTTTCCTTTAATACCTCCATTGTTTTTAAAGCAAGGGACGCATTCATAACCTGATATTTCGCGATAAAGGGAATGGAAAATATAATATCCCCATAATACCCATTCTTCAGGGAAAAATCAATGCCTGTCCTTGTATTTTTATAAATTTCGGCATCTTCCTGTTTCACCTCAAAATAAGGGCTTTTCAGTTCTTCTGCTTTTTTCCGTATCACCTCTGCCGCTTCTTCTGAGTTGCCGTCGAAAATCACAGGAACTCCGGGAACAATAATGCCTGCCTTCTCCCCTGCAATTTCTCCAACCGTATTTCCAAGATACTGCATATGATCCAGGCTGATGGAAGTGATCACGCAGGCTGCCGGAGCTTCCACTGCCGTTGTGGCGTCCAGTCGTCCCCCAAGCCCTGTCTCAAGAGTCACGTAATCCACGCCTGCCTCTGCAAAAATCACCATTCCCATAAGGAACAGCATTTCAAAATAGGTTGGGTGGTAGCTTCCCTCAGCTACAAGCTCGTCTGCAAGATGTTTTACTTTCTCAAACACATTTAAAAATGTTTCATCATCAATTTCTGTCTCATTAATCTGGAACCGCTCGTTGATCCGCACAAGGTGCGGTGAAGTAAAAAGTCCGCAGGAATATCCCGCCTCTCTTAAAACAGACGTAATAAACGCACAGGTACTTCCCTTTCCGTTTGTTCCTGCCACATGGATCACCTTGAATTTCTTTTCCGGGCTTCCAAGTCTTCTCAAACACTCCTTTGTATGTTCCAGGCTGTTTTTCTTTGTAAATTTCGGTGTTTCCTCAATATAAGCAACTGCTTCTTCGTAATTCATAAAAAATTCCACCACTTATCTATAATGTATTGTAAGGATTTTAAAAACCGTTACGATACCATTATATATGAGTGGTGGAAGATGTCCAGTCCTAATCGTAACAAATTATCCGACACGATGTTACGATTTTTCTATTCTTTATTTAATTTCCACTTATTTTCATCAAAGAGGGCATAACAGGAGCGGTCATAGCTCTTACTTAATGCCTTTCTCGTTGAACTGTTGCTTCGCTGCACAACGGACAGACGGTCAAAATCTGTAAGCTCCGTACCGGAAATAATCAGGGTAGTCGGATTCACATACACCGTATCGTACCAGTCGCCGTTTAATTTCACCTGACTGGACGGCGTAAAGTTTGTACCGTGGATATAATATGTAAAGTCCGAAAGCGAAACAAGCGAAATGGAATCAAGAGTCACGTCGTAAAGTCCCATTTTCATCTTTGTCCGCTCAAAAGGATTTTCTCCGTCATACGCGTATCTCTCTCCGTAAAGAAGGTCATACTGAAGCGTTTCCAGATCTACCTGGTAATTCTTTGTATTTCTTCTTGCCTGGTGATAACGGAAAACTGTTCCCTCGTGGATTCCTACCCGGTCGAGAACCTCCGCTGCCATCTGATATGCCGCAAGGTTTTCATCCTTTTTCTCAAGTCCGAAATTATCCCAGATGACATATTCTGTCTGGAAAAGGTACTTGTTTTTTACGTCCTCTACTGTAAGATCCATAGTAGGAAGATGATCGCCGTACATTACAAGAACCACGTCCTCGGGATATTCTGAAAGTGTATCTGTAAGCTCTTTTACAAAATTATCCATTGCCCGGATCTCGTTTACATAGTATTCCCACTTATTATCCTGCTCCTCTGTGGGAGAACCGGAAACCGTAATTTCCGGATCGTTTAAAACAGGCTCTGCCGGATAATCTCCATGCCCCTGCACGGAAATGGTATACACATAATCCGGTTCCTCTGTGGCGTCCATACACTTGATGATTTCATCTGTAAGGATTTCGTCCTTTACCCAGCCTAACAGGTTTTTCTCGTCTTCTTCCGCCATATATTCTTCGGAAGTAAAGGTGTCAAATCCCAGATTTGGGAAAATACTTCTTCTTCCGTAGAAATTCGCCTCGTTGTTATGAATAGCATGTGTGGCGTATCCCAGATTCTTTAAAACATAAGGGGCGCTTTCACATGTGGTTTCCTTTAGAATACTCTTATACGGATATTCTCCAGGTCCAAAATAATGAAGACTCATTCCCGTGATTGTCTCAAATTCTGTATTTGCCGTACCTGCGCCCACGGAGGGAACTTTAAAATATCCTGAAGAATATTCCTTCATCAGTTTCCGGAAGGTCGGAATCGGGTCTTCCGATATATTCAGGTAATTTACAAGCGTTGGGTCAAAAAAGGATTCCAGTTGCAAAAACAGAATATTCGGCTTTTTCTCCTCTTTTGTTTTCGGAAGATTTTCTTCCGTATTCTGGATCCTGTCTATCTCTTCCGGGGAGTAATCCCTGGGGCAGCTGATTCCCGTATTGAAAATCGTAGTTGCCAGACAGTAGGGATACCCGTAATCCTCGTAAGCGAAGGCGATATTTCCAAAATAATTGGATAACACTCTCTTTTCCAGTGCAAGCTGTGTAATGCCGCCAAAAGCAAGCACTCCGGCAAGCACAAGAGGAATATTGTAACGATATTTCAAAGGTCCTTTATACTTTGGCGCTTTGATAAACATTCCCAGAAGAATCACTGCCAGAATGCCCAGTACGATGTACACAAGGGTAACACCATACGAGGGCAGATATTTCTTGGCAATAGCAAGTCCGTCTGTCACCATCGCAATATCCGGTCCTGTAAAAGGAGTAACACGGTTCATAAGAAGAATACCGTTTGTGATTCCGAGGAGCAGCCAGAATATGCTGACAAATGCTCTCCAGAATACTCGTCTCCGAAACAGATAGGAAATAAGCATTGTAGTAAAAATAAATCCTGCGTTATATGCAAATACAAGGGGTTTATTTACCATAAAATGCCATGCTTCCGCAAAAGAATGACGGCTCATCGCCTCAATTATAAAGTACATAACCGCGCAGCCCAGAGCCTGAAGGATCAGGGAAATCCTGTTACAGAAATCACAGAGCTTTTGCTTATTCATTCAACCACTCCTTTATCACTTCTCAAGCTGAGAAAGCTGTGTGCTGACTTTTTCTTTCATCTCAATGTATTTCTGAAGCTTTTCTTTTTCTGCTGCTACCTTTGCTTCAGGTGCTTTGTTTACAAAGTTCGGATTATTGAGCATTCCCTCACAGCGGGCAATTTCCTTTGTGAGACGCTCTTTTTCTTTTGTGAGGCGTTCCAGTTCTTTTTCCCTGTCTACCAGGTCTTCAAGAGGAAGATATATGACTGCGTTGGAAACAACGACAGATACGGCGTCCTCTCCGATTCCAGCCTTGTCTTCCTGTACGTGGATCTCTTTTGCAAGGGCAAGATTTACAAAGGATTTCTGGCTTTCTTCGTACATTTTGCATACTTCCGCATTTTTTCCTACAATATAGACATTTGTCTTTTTATTTGCAGGTACGTTCATCTCTGTTCTTGTATTACGGATTCCGCGCACTACCTCTTTGAAGCTTTCCACTGCAAGCTCTGCCTCCGGGAAGGACCACTCTTCTTTATATTCCGGCCATTTGGAGATCATAATGGATTCCTCTTCCGGAAGAAGGGTACAGAAGATTTCCTCTGTGATAAACGGCATATACGGGTGAAGAAGCTTTAAGCCTTCTGTGAGCGCTGTGCGGAGTGTCCACAGAGCTGCGTTTGCTGCCTCCGGGTTTTCCTCTGCTTTCCAGAGACGAACCTTGGCCATCTCGATGTACCAGTCGCAAAGCTCGTCCCAGAGGAAATCATAAACCTTCTGTACGGCAATGCCGAGCTCGTATTTATCCATGTTTTCTGTCACTTCGCGGATCACTGTATTCAGGTGAGACAGGATCCATTTGTCCTCCGGACAGAAATCTGCAAGATTTTCCGGCTCTTTTACTGTTTTTCCTTCCAGATTCATCATAATGAAACGGGAAGCATTCCAGATTTTATTTGCAAAGTTACGGCTTGACTCTACTCTCTCCCAGTAGAAACGCATATCGTTTCCAGGTGCGTTTCCTGTCATAAGGGTGAGGCGGAGCGCATCTGCGCCGTATTTGTCAATAACTTCAAGCGGGTCGATTCCGTTTCCGAGGGATTTACTCATCTTGCGTCCCTGAGAATCGCGCACAAGTCCGTGAATAAGCACATGATGGAACGGAACCTTTCCAGTCTGTTCGATAGCGGAAAATACCATACGGATAACCCAGAAGAAAATAATATCGTATCCTGTTACAAGTACGTCTGTCGGATAGAAATATTCCATCTCCTCTGTTTTTTCCGGCCAACCAAGAGTAGAGAACGGCCAGAGCGCGGAGCTGAACCATGTATCAAGGGTATCCTCGTCCTGATGAAGGTGTGTGCAGCCGCATTTCGGACATTTCTCCGGCATTTCTCCGGCAACTACAACCTCGCCGCACTCGTCGCAGTAATATGCCGGGATTCTGTGTCCCCACCAGAGCTGACGGGAAATACACCAGTCGCGGATATTTTCAAGCCAGTGCAGGTATGTCTTGTCAAAACGTTCCGGAACGAAAGTAAGCTCTTTGTTATCCAGGGCTTCAATGGCAGCCTTTGCCATCTCGTCCATTTTTACAAACCACTGCGGCTTGGACATAGGGTCTACGGTTGTTCCGCAGCGGTCGTGTGTTCCTACGTTATGGGAGTGCGGAACAACCTTTACAAGAAGTCCCAGCTCTTTTAAGTCTTCTACCATTGCCTTACGTGCTTCGTAACGGTCCATACCTGCGTATTTTCCGCCAAGGCTGTTGATGGTCGCGTCGTCGTTCATAATATTGATTTCCGGGAGGTTGTGTCTGCGTCCCACCTCAAAGTCGTTAGGGTCGTGAGCCGGTGTGATCTTTACGCAGCCTGTACCAAATTCTTTGTCTACATACTCGTCTGCGATAACCGGGATCTCTCTGTCTGTAAGGGGAAGCTTCAGCATTTTTCCAACAATGTCTTTATATCTTTCGTCCTCCGGATTGACTGCAACTGCAGTATCGCCGAGAAGAGTTTCCGGACGTGTTGTTGCAATTTCCACGAATCTTCCTTCTTCTCCAACGATCGGGTAATTGATGTGCCAGAAAAATCCGTCCTGGTCCTCATGCTCTACCTCTGCATCGGAAATGGAAGTCTGGCATACAGGACACCAGTTGATGATACGGGAGCCTTTGTAAATATAGCCTTTTTCGTACAGCTTGATAAATACTTCCTGTACAGCCTTTGAGCAGCCCTCGTCCATTGTAAAGCGTTCTCTCTCCCAGTCTGCGGAAGCGCCAAGCTTCTTTAACTGATTGATGATTTTTCCGCCGTACTCTTCTTTCCACTCCCAGGCATGTTTTAAAAACTCTTCTCTTCCGATTTCGTTTTTGTCAATGCCCTCTTTTTTCAGTTTTTCAATGACCTTAACCTCTGTTGCGATCGCAGCATGGTCTGTTCCCGGCTGCCATAATGCCTCATAGCCCTGCATTCTCTTAAAACGGATTAAAATATCCTGCATGGTCTCGTCAAGAGCGTGTCCCATGTGAAGCTGTCCTGTTACATTGGGCGGCGGCATCACAATGGTAAACGGTTTCTTGTCCGGATTTACTTTTGCATGAAAGTATCCGTTGTCCATCCATTTTTTGTAAAGGCGTTCTTCAATGCCTTTCGGGTCATAAGTTTTTGCCAGTTCTTTACTCATAATGTCCTCCTGGTAAATATTTGAAAGTTTATCTGTTGGTTTCCTCTGTGTGAAGAATGTCTGTTTAAGAAAAACGCCCCTCACACAAGCGTGTGAAGGGCGATTGTTGTCGCGGTACCACCTTCATTATGCAGAAAACCTGCACATCTCATTTCCCTTAACGCGGGTTACGGAAGAGCTTACCTCTTTTTCGGCTCTCCGGCTCCAAAGCTACCTTCACCTGCCTTCTGCATAAAATGTCTTCCAGCCTGCGGACATTTCTCTCTGTATGCTCCGACAGCTTACTCCTCTTCTTCACAGCCGTTATCATGGATTCTACTATAATGAATATTTCTTTTTTTGTCAAGAAGATGTCCTTCGATTTCACACTTATTCCACGCTTTTCAGCGATTCTACCATATCGATCTTCTTTAACTTAAAATGCATCACCATATTTACAAAGGCAGAGAAGCCGCAGGTAAACAGTGTGCTGTATAAAAAGCTTAACGGCTTGATGTTTCGTCCGAACATAACGGCGTCTACTTCCACTGTTGTGATCACATACCTGTGAAGGAGAATACCGAAGGCTGCGCCTGCAATTACGCCCATAATAGTGAGAAGCACATTTTCCCGGAATACGTACTGGGAAACCTCCTTGTCATAAAAGCCCAGTACCTTTAAGGTTGCAAGCTCTCTCTGCCGCTCTGTGATATTAATATTATTCAGGTTATAAAGAACTACAAAAGCGAGCATTCCCGCAGATACGATCAGAACCACGATAACCGTTCCAAGGGTGCTCAGCATACGGTCAAGCTGATCTGCAAGGCTGCTTGTATAGCTGATGCTTAAAGCTGCCGGGAATTTGAGGATCTCATTTCCCACCTGCTCCATATTTTCCTTTTCTTCGTCCTTTACTGTAAAAATAATATTTTCAAAATCCGGTTTTTCGTGGAATGCTTCCTCATATACCTTCGGCGTCATATAAATATAATGACCCATGTAGTTTTCTGTAATAATATCTACTTTTACCTCATAGGGCTTATGGTCTTTGATAAGCATAATGGTGTCTCCCACGGAAAGACCTGCAAGCTTCGCCGTCTTTTCACTGATGGCGGCTCCCGCATCTGAAAGCTCGTACTGCTCCTTTGTCCGGCGGTTCTGTAAGGTTACGTCCTTCTTAAAAGTTTCCAGATTTTCCGGCACATATACATAGACGCTTAAATTGGATTTTCCTGCCGGAGTCTCCATTTTTGTAAACTGTACGTCTGTATACCGCTCGATTCTTTCATCTTCCTGAAGGAATTTTTGCAGCTCTTCCCTGTCTTTTTCCCCTGCGTCCTCATCGCTGATGATCGTTCCGTCGTAATGCTGGAGCTTCGAATACTGACGAAGAGCAATGTCCATGATCGAATCCTGGATACCAAAGCCCACAAGCATAAGAGCCATACTTCCCGCAATACCGAAAATCGTCATAAAAAGACGTTTTTTATAGCGGAACAGATTTCGGAGCGTAGACTTCCAGGAAAAACTTAAATGTTTCCAGAAGAATGTAATGCGTTCCAGAAGCACTCTCTTTCCTTCTTTTGGAGCGGGCGGCCGCATAAGGGAAGCCGGCGTCTCGGAAAGCTCCTTATAGCAGGAAAACAGGGTTGCTCCCAGCGTACATACAATGGCTGCCCCAGAAGCGATCATGGCATATGTAAACTCAAACTTTTTCCTT
>URHH01000089.1 GCA_900547615.1 uncultured Blautia sp.
TGCAGATTTGTGTAAATACGGTTTTCATTGTGGGACTGCTGGTTTTACTGGCAGCCCTTTCCGGCGTTTCCGGGCTGATTCTTCCTGCCAATTATGCGGAAGTGACGCTTCAAAAAGACAGCGGGAAGCTTGCGGAAATATCGCATATTTCAAAAGAAATGATTCCGTCTCACTGTACTTACGGAGTGTATGAAGCAGATGGGACATGGATGTACGGGAATTTTCCGGAAGAAATAAGAGAGAAGAGCTGGGAGAATTTTGAGACGGACACGAAATTTTCTTCAGATGGGAAATACTTCTTTTTTATTGAGAGAAATAACGGGGAGGTCTGCATTGTAAAATATGCACTGAAGGTGTATTTTGCCGGAAATCACCCTGTTTTAAACAGAATCGGGCTGGAAAATATACTGCTTCTTATTTTTCCTGTCCTGTTTTTGATCCAGGTGATCGCTTCTTCCCGGATTTTTTCAAAAAGACTGAAGCGCCGTCTTCTTGTACTAAATCAGGCAACAGAAAAAATTGGAAATAATAATCTGGATTTTGAGAGAGAGCATTCAGATATAAAGGAGATTGAGGAGGTTTTAGGTTCCCTTGAGCATTTGAGGAAATCTCTGAAAATGTCTTTGGAAGAGCAGTGGGAAATGGAGATAAAACGGGAGGAGGAGCTTTCAGCTCTTGCACATGATATAAAAACGCCAGTAACAATTATAAGGGGAAATGCGGAACTTTTAAACGAAGAAGACTTAAATCCTGAGCAGAGAGAGTGCAGCGAAGCGATCCTTAAAAATGTGGAACAGATAGAGCAGTATTTACAGGCGATGCGGCAGGTAATCCACAATGAATTTAAGGAAGAAAAAACAGAAATCCTGGAGGGAGAGGCGATTTCTGACGCGTTTGTCAAAAAGGCGGAGGAGATGACAGCGGCGGGAAATACGAAGATTTCTGTAAAGAATCATATGGCAGCCTGTAAAATAAAAGGAAACAGAAAAGAGCTTCTTCGTGCCTGGGAAAATCTTGTGAGCAATGCTGTCTCCTATACGGAGAAAGAAAAAGGAATCGAGGTCTCAGTGGAAACCAAAGAGAGAGACGGAAAAACATTTATTGTGGCGGAAGTAAGCGACTATGGACCGGGATTTTCAAAAGAAGATTTATTTCACGGCACAGAGCGGTTTTACAGAGGCGATAAAAGCCGCCACGGAAGCGAACATCAGGGACTCGGGCTTTTTATTGCTTCCAATATTACAAAAAATCAGGGAGGAAGCCTGATTCTTAAAAATTCAGAAAAGACAAAGGGCGCTCAGGCGCAGCTTTGGATATTGACAGAAGGAGAAAAAGAAGGACAGAGAGATGAATGAGAGACAGAAAACAATTCTTGTAGCAGAAGATGATACAGAGATTAATAAGCTGATATGTAAAATTCTGGAAAAGGGAGGATACAGGGCAGTATCGGCTTTTTCCGGAACGGAGGCAGAACTTCGCTTTGGCATGGAAACAGTGGATATGGTTATTCTCGATTTAATGATGCCGGGAATGGATGGGGAATCCCTTCTTCGAAAAATTCGAACAGACAGAAAATCAGAAATTCCAGCTTTGGTTCTTTCGGCAAAATCAGCGCTGGAAGACAAGGTAACCCTTTTAAAAAGCGGGGCAGACGATTATATGACGAAGCCTTTTGAGCCGGATGAGCTTTTAGCGAGAGTGTATGCACTTTTAAGAAGAAGCGGGGCAAAGGAGGAAAGTCCAGAAGCGGTATTCGGAGAGCAAGTTCTCATTTTTAAAAGCTTAAAACTTTTGAAGAAAGGACGTCAGGTGTCTGTAAAAGAAAAAACACTTACACTTACACCTCATGAATATGAAATTCTTCTTCTCCTTATGGAAGAGCCGGATAAAGTTTTTTCAAGAGAAAGCCTTTACGAGAAGGTGTGGAAAGGAGGATATTACGGGGAGGACAATACGGTAAATGTTCATGTGAGCAATCTTCGTAAAAAAATAGCGTCTGTTGACGGGGAAGAGGAGTATATTAAAACAGTTTGGGGAATCGGATTTAAAATGGCGTAATCTTTATGAATTCTTTAAACTTTCTTGAGGACTTATTTAAAGACCTTTTTGTATACTTCTGATTACAGAAAGGACGCAAGTTTTCAAAGAAAGGAAGAAAAAAATGGGAGAATATATTATAAAAACAAAAAATCTCACAAAGAATTACGGAAAATTCTGTGCTCTGAATCGTGTGGGAATTTCTGTAAAGAGGGGAGAGATATACGGACTTGTAGGCGACAATGGAGCAGGAAAAACCACTTTCTTAAAGCTCCTGTCAGGTCTTGCAACTCCTTCAGAGGGAGAAATAGCTCTGTTTGGTGAGCATGAGGAAAAGAAAATTGAGAAAATGAGAAACAGGACAGGCGTTCTCATTGAAACGCCAGGATTTTATCCGCAGCTTAATGTAAGACAAAATCTGGAATATGCAAGAATACAAAAAGGCGTTCCCGGAAAAAAATGCGTGGAGGAAATTCTGGAGCTTACAGGACTTACGACGGCAGCAGAGAAAAAAATATTACGATTCTTCTTTCCAGTCATATTTTGAGCGAGTTGGAGCAGATGGCCGATACTTACGGATTTTTAAAGAACGGAAGTCTTCTCCGTCAGATTTCCCGAAAGGAAATTCTGGAAGAGTGTGCAGATTACGTGGAAATTGCTGTTTCCGACAGAGAGAAATATGCAGTTCTTCTGGAAAAAGAGCTTTCTGTGAAAAATTATAAAGTAATGCCAGACGGAAAAGTGAGGATTTTAAAAGCAGAGGATTCTAATGAGGCATACAGCCGTCTTGCCCAGGAACATGGAATTGATGTTCTGGAGCTTTCACGGAAAAGCCAGTCTCTCGAGGAATATTACCTGAATTTAAAAGAAGGAGGAAGCGCGTTATGTTAAATTATATGAAAAGCGAGTGATACAAAACTGTTCACAGCAAAGGAGTTTATCTTGCGGGAGGCGTGATGTGCGGTCTTGTCCTTCTTATGAACCTGATTTTATGGGGAAGCAATCATTTTATTTCAAATTTTCCATACGGGACGTTCCGGTTTTCTTTAAATACATTGACAGCTCAGCCTATCTGGATAATTGTCCTTGGAAGCGTGGTCGCAGGTACGGTTTTTGTTGACGACAGAAAATCGGGAATCATTAAAAACGCAGTTGCCTACGGCATTCCAAAGGAAAAGATTCTTATTGGAAAATGGCTGGTATCGCTGGCGAGCCGTCTTATTTTAATGTGTGTGGTATTTGCAGTGTACGTGGGAAGCGCATACCTTCTTCTTGAAAATCCGGAGTGGGAGCCTTTCAGGCAGATGGTAATGGCGATCGCTGTCACGCTTCCTTTTTCCATTGCAGCTATGATGCTTATGCTGGGACTTGGCGTAGTGCTTGAAAAAGAAACGGCTATGATGCTCTGGTGGATGGCAGTGATTTATTTTATCCCTATGGCAGTGGATATGCTCGGTTGGTATTTTAAAATATTTGAAAAAATTTCAAGATGGCTGCCGGTGTGATCGGAATTGTTGTTTTCGGCGCCTGGGGAATAATAAAATTCAGAAAACAGAATTGTAAAGTTCCCTGTTCCTGATAAAACGGTGGAATCCTTTCTCTTCGCAGTAAATGAGAATCTTGAGGGAATCCGGAAGCTTCGCATTGCCTATGGAAAAAAAGAGGAAAAACTGAAAGAAGAAATTGAAAATATCAGCCATGACCTGCGGACGCCTCTCACTGCCATTCTCGGATATTTAAAGATGATGGATTCCGGGGCAATGAGCAGTGAGGAGCAGGAATCCTTAAAAATTGTGAGGAAGAAAGCAGGGGAGCTTCAAAAGCTGATCGAACAGTTTTACGAGCTTTCCAGAGTAAGCGACGGGAATTTTCAGATGAAAATGGAAGAGACAGATGCGGGCAGGATTCTCAGGGAATGCTGTCTTTCCCATTACGGGCTTCTGGAAAAATTAAAGGTAGAGCTGTCTCTTCTGGAAACCCCGGTAAAAATAAGGGGGAATGAGGAGGCGCTTACAAGAGTATTTGTAAATCTTCTCCAGAACAGCGTGAGATACGGGCAGACAGAGCTTAGTGTTTCGATACAGAAGAAAGAAAAAGAAGCAGTCTTTATTTTTGCAAACGACATAGAGGAGGGGACAGAGCTTTCAGAACCGTCCCGGATCTTTGACCGTTTTTATATGCAGGAAGCTTCAAGAACAAAGGGAGGAACAGGACTGGGTCTCACAGTGAGCAGATACCTTGTGGAATATATGAACGGAAAGATATGGGCGGAATACAAAAAAGCTGAGAAAAAAACATATCTTCAGATTACCATAAGTTTCCCGCTTATATTTTTTTAAGAGATGTGCGCGAAAATATTGGAAAATCCCTGTAACTGTGATAAACTATATACGTTTAAAAGTGTCCGGCAAAGACCTGGAGCACAAAGATACAGAGACACAGGAGGTCAGATAAGATGAGAGTAGAATTTGATAAAGCATTGGAAACAGGAAACGAGATGATTGATTCTCAGCACAAAGAACTGATCAGCAGAATCGACCAGCTTCTTGTAAGCTGTCAGGACGGCAATGGACAGGTAAAGGCAATCAAAATGCTGGATTATCTCTTGGATTACACAGAGTTCCATTTTGATGCGGAAGAAAAACTTCAGGAAGAAATCGGTTTCCCTGGAATAAATGAGCATAAAGCAAAACACGCAGAGTTTAAAAATGCAGTAAAAGAACTTCAGGAGATGCTTGAGGAAGAGGAAGGTCCAACAGAGGCTTTTGTAGCTCAGGTTCAGAAAAATGTAGTAGACTGGCTGTTCGATCACATCAAAGTATTTGACCGCGCAGTTGCAGAATATAAGGGCTGAGAAATTGGAAGCTGAAAAGCAGTTTACTGTCCGCATGGCAGAGGAGAGCGATGCAGAAGAGCTTCTTTCCATTTACAGCTACTATGTAAAACATACGGCGGTAAGTTTTGACTATGAAGTGCCCTCTCTTTTGGAATTTACAGATGAGATGAGAGACATAAAGAAGCGTTATCCTTATCTCGTTGTGGAAGAAGATGGAGAAGTGAGAGGTTATGCCTATGCCGCTGTTTTTAAAGAGCGAGTGGCGTATGACTGGTCTGTGGAGACAACCATTTATCTGGATCCGGAATATAAAGGACGAGGATACGGAAAAGCCCTTTACGAAAAACTGGAGGAGCTTTTGAAAAAGCAGAATATCCAGAATATGAACGCCTGTATCGCCTGCATTGATGTGGAGGACGAGTATCTCACAAATGACAGCCCCAGATTTCATCACCATATGGGCTTTCAGATGGTGGGAAAATTCCACAAGTCAGGCTGTAAATTCGGAAGATGGTACGATATGATATGGATGGAGAAGATCATCGGAGACCATAGGGAGCCTCCGCTGCCTGTCTGTCCTGTTACGGAAATTTGAATGAGTGTTGCGGTATGATAAAAAGTCTGGCAGAGTTTTCTGCCAGGCTTTTTATGCAATCGGCAGTAAAACAAGTATGGTCTTAAAGCAGCTCGTAGAGAACCGCAGTTATAGTAACGTTAATCATATGTTTTCGGAGCGTACAATTTCAAAAGATTTTCACCTCCCCAGGACTTCGGTTATGAGGAGTTTTTTGTTGTGTATTTTATTAGAAGATAATGGTATAATCTATAAAGAATGTTGATTAGATTATTATGGTCGATTTTTCTAATGTCAGGAAAATCGTTGGATGAGAGATTTGAATTTGTGTCACCATTGGTGACACAAATTTGTGAAAGGAGAGAGGGAGATGGAAAATGAAATACTTTTATCCGGAAAGTTGATAAAAATTATAGAAACATCAAGAAACAATGCTTTGAGAAAAGTGAATGAAGAGCTTATTCGCATGTATTGGCTGGTAGGGGAGTATTTGAGTATTGAATCCACGAAAGCTACCTTTGGAGATAAATATATAGATACAATTTCTAAAGAGATAACAGAAATGTTTCCGGGAATTAAAGGGTTTAATCGAAGAGGTCTATATAGAATGAAACAGTTTTATGAGCTCTACAAAGATAACCCAATTGTGTCACCACTGTTGACACAATTGAGTTGGTCGAATCATCTGTTAATTATGTCAGGATGCAAATCAGATGTAGAGCGAGAATTTTATATCAGATTGTGTATTAAAGAGAACTATTCAAAAAGAGAATTAGAACGTCAGATTCATAGTGGCTATTATGAACGATATATGCTTTCGCAAGAAAAACTCTTGCCAGAACCGATAAAAGGATTAAAAGATAATCCGTTCTTAGATTCATATATTATAGAATTTCTTGACTTGCTAAAGAATTTTAAAGAGTCTGATTTGAGAAAAGGACTTATCCAGAATATGAAAGATTTTATTCTTGAAGTGGGTAAGGACTTTACGTTTATTGATGAAGAATACAGAGTACAAGTAGGTGGAGAAGATTTTCGGATTGATTTATTGTTTTTCCATAGAGGTTTGCAATGTTTGGTGGCTTTTGAGTTAAAGATTGGAAAATTCAAACCAGAATATATTTCCAAAATGGATTTTTATTTAGAGGCATTAGATCGACAAAAGAAAAAAGAGAATGAAAATCCGAGTGTGGGAATGATTCTTTGTGCCTCTAAAGATGATGAAGTTGTAGAGTATGCCATGAGCAGAACCATGTCTCCGATGATGGTAGCTGAATATAAACTGCAATTGCCGGATAAAACTGTATTACAGAAAAAATTGCAGGAATTAATCAATATGCCTTTGTTGGAGGAATAAATATAATTTTATCTATAAGGTGTGGTAAGGAGTAATTGTCGAAAAATGCAAATGTAAAAGTCAGCGAAAATCTTTGAATCAATTCCATAAGCCTATAATAAATCAGTTGAAATAGGCGAAAAACCTTTAAATATCTTAAAAATCCTATAAAATACAAGGTAAAATAAGTTGAAAATCAAAGAAAGGCAAATCTAGCCTATAAAAAGACATGAAAAAATAATCAGAATCTAAGAAAAGTAAAAAAGTATCCTATTTGTCTTTGAAAAAAGTATCCGATATTTTAATAAGTTTGAAAAGTAGCTTATTTAGACCTCAAAAAAATAGGCGAAAAGCAGAGAAAATAAAAAATAACCTTACGCTATCTGATAAAACGATATTATAGATAAAGTACAGGAATCAATGAATATGCTATATACCTGTTATAGCAAGAATAACCATACGCAGTTGTAAGAACAACCGTGCGGAGCCGTAAAAAATGATCAGGTAGCCGAAATATGATTAGTTTACTTTTATGTTGAAATATTTCGGCGGAACAATTATAAATTAAAAAGGGGAGGCATTCCTCCCCGAAAATAAAATTATAATTCTTTTGGCATAGCAATATGCGGGCAGTTTTCATCAAGATATACGCCGCCCTGTTTTTGGTAGCTGAGTTTTTCGTAGAAATCAGCAATACGTCCGATCACGAAGCTATCTCTTCCGGCAGTGATTCGTAAACTTTAAATTACATAATATTCTCCTGAAGTTAGCATATCTGTTTATCAGAGCATTATTTTGTCAGTTTTAATTTCTTCATAAAATTTCTGTATAAACTGCAGCCGATCACAGCAGCGATAAGCTCCGCGGCGGGGAAGGTTGCCCAGACGCCGTACAGTCCAGCGGTTTTTGACAAAACAGCAGACAGAGGAATAATGATGATCAACTGGCGCAGCAGAGATACGACTAATGACTGGACGCCTTTTCCAAGCGCTTCAAAAGCTCCGGAAAGCACACAGCCTACTGTGGAAATGATAAATCCAATGGCAATGATACGCAGCATGGGAACGCCGATTTCGAGCATTTCCGCATTTGCATTAAAAAGTTGCATGATTCCCTGTGGGAAAGCCATAAACAGTACAGTACCCAAAGTCATGATCACTCCGGCTGCCTCCAGGCTGGCTTTTAAAGTTTCTTTCATACGTTTTCGGTTTCCGGCGCCGTAATTATAGCTCATAATAGGGCGCATTCCCTGAATTACGCCGTTAGCAGGCATGTATACGAAGGTCTGGATTTTGATATACAGTCCAAAAACGGCAATCGCCGTAGCGGAAAATGCCGACAGCACAGAGTTTAAGGCTGCTACCAGAACAGAAGGCAGGGACATCATAATTGCGGAAGGGATTGCCACAGTATAGATTTTCCAAAGCATATTTTTTTCAAAGCGAAATCCTTTTAAATGAATCCGTACAGACGTACATTTTTTCAGGAAGAAAATCATAGAAAGGGCAGCAGCCAGAATCTGAGAAGCTACAGTTGCAATCGCAGCACCCTTAACTCCCATAGCAGAAATGCCGAACCAGCCGAAAATAAAAATCGGGTCTAAAATAATATTAAAAATAGCACCTGCACCCTGGAAGATCATGGGAAGCACCATGCTTCCTGTTGCCTGAAATAATTTTTCTGCATATAAATGATACATACTTCCAATGCTGAAGCATAAAACAATCTGCGTATACTGGCAGCTCATTTCATAAATCTGAGGACTGTCTGTAAAGTTTCCAAGGAATGGTCCGGTGACAAAGAGTCCCATCAGTACAAACAACAGCCAGTGAACACCGCTTAACAGGAAGCCATGCGTGGCGGCAGATGTGACTTCTTTTTCGTTTCTTGCGCCGAGAGCACGTGCAACGCAGGAACTAAGCCCGATTCCAAAGCCGCAGGATACTGCGATGATCAGATTCTGCAGGGGAAAGGCAATGGATACTGCTGTCAGAGCATCCTCGCTCACTCTTGCCACATACATACTGTCTACAATATTATATAATGCCTGTATCAGCATGGAAATCATAGGCGGCACAGACATGGAAATCAAAAGGGGCATTACTTTTTTTGTTCCCATGATATTTTCCGTTTTTTGCATTTTTGTACCTCTTTTCCCAAAAATTATACCTTAAAAAGAATAGTCATTTAGAACGGGTTTGTCAATGTGTTTTTTCAGAATTTGTCGGATATTCATATCTTAAAGATGCGGTGCGTTGTAACGTAAGAACTTGTGTGGTATGATGAGGTTATCGGAAAAAGCGAAATACGAATGGAAGGAGGAGCTTATGAGTAAAACTGTAGTTTTGTATCATGGGTCAAAGTCAGGAATCCAGGGTAATATTGCACCTGTAAGCAGAAAATATTGTGATTTTGGTAAGGGATTTTATATGGGAACGGAAAGAATACAGCCGCTTACATTGATTTGTAATTATCCGGACGCCAGAATTTATACGTTAGAAGCAGATTTGTCAGATCTTAAAATTCTGGATATAGAGGTGGGCTTAGAGAGGGCATTACTGGTTGCGTACAATCGAGGCAAAATGGAAGGGGCGAAAGATACACTTCTTTATAATCGAATTGCAAATTTAAGTAAAAAAAGCGATATGATAATCGGGTATATTGCCAATGACAGAATGTTTGTTGTACTGGACCGTTTTTTCAACGGTGAGATTACAGACCGAGCCCTTATAAATAGTCTGTCTGCTTTGAAATTGGGGAAACAGTACGTAGCTTTAACCCAAAAAGCCTGTGAGAAAATAAAAATCCTTGATGAAAGACGAATTTCAGATAAAGAAAGAGAAGAATTGAAACAAAAAAGCGAAGAAAATCGTCAGGAAGGTATTCAAATAGCAGAGAGAATTTGCAGGGAATATCGCAGGGAAGGGCGATTTTTCGATGAAATATTGGAGGAAGGCAAATAAAATGGAAAACTTCACACTTGACAAGCGGCAGCTTTGTGATATACAGGGCAGATTATTTGAGCTCGCTTTAAAGAATGGATACGATTGTCCTCTATTTATAGAGGAATTTATGAACAGCAGGGCAGCGGCAGCTCTTGATGACGTTTATGACCGTCTGCAATGGGCAGGAGAAGAATATATTCTGGAAGAATTAGATGAGGAAGCCGGAGGGCTGAAAAAAGCAGGAACAGTTTATTCCAG
>URHH01000090.1 GCA_900547615.1 uncultured Blautia sp.
AAACGGCTGTCCTGCCGCTTCAAAGCGAAGTCCTGTACCTTCTTTATCGCTGAGTTCCAGCCATCGCACACCTGTCCTGTTTCCGCATTCCTGAGGAACAAGATACCCGGATACATTTTTTTCTGCCGTAGTCTCAAAAATACCGAGACGAGTTCCTTCGCAGCGGTCAATATAATTTTCCTCCGGCCCCATTCCATAATAGCGGACATTATGATATTTTTCTTTCAGACGCCACTCAAGACCAAACGCCGGAATATCAGGAAGCCCTTTTACGCCCCTGTAAGAAGCGTGAACCTTTATACTTCCGTCTGCCTTTGCCGTATAGGAAACAGACGCTTTGATTTCTTTACTTACAGGAATTGCAAAGTCAAAAATAACAGTTACGCTGCTTTCTGTTTCTTCCACAGAAACATTTTCCACTTTCCTGTAGGCTCCCGCATTTGCCCAGCATCCACAGTCATATCCAAGGCTGCAGCCGCGGTCATTATCTGTGAGCGCGCGCCAGAATGTAAGCTCCGGTCTTCTTGTGATAAACTCTTTTCCATTGTAGCAGAGAGAGGCGATTCCCCCTTCTGTCTGCGAAAACATGGCAGAGAAATTTTTTCCTTTTACGCCGATGTTTACGTCTCCGTGAACAACCGTAAGTGCTTCTTTTTCTTCTTTATATTCTGTCGGCTCTGCTGTCCAGGTTGTCTCTCCAAACGCAGTCTCAAAACCTTTTTCCGCCCATATGGTATCTTTGGAAAGGCAGGTGGAAACACGTATGGTATATTCGCCGCTCTCTGTAAAAGAAAGCTTTGGAAGCGGAACACATTTTTCAGAAAGAGGGCTTACATCTGCTTTAAATACGCCGGATTCCACCTCTTCCCCATCTCTCAGAAGCACGTAACAGAAATCAAGATTTTCTGTAGAACTATAATTGTTTCTATTCTCAATCCGTACTGCGTCCTTTTCCGGGAATATGCGGACAGGTGCATACAGATGTTTTACTTCCTGCGCTTTCGGAGAAACCTTTCTGTCGGAATATACAATCCCGTTTGTGCAGAACTCATAATCTGTTGCTCTGTCGTCAAAATCGCCGCCGTAAGAAAGAACCTTCTCTCCCTGATCGTTGATCCGCTCCACAGCCTGATCAATATAATCCCAGATAAAACCACCCTGATATTTTTCGTAAACATCTTCCAGATCTGTGTAAAGCTTCATGCCTCCGCAGGAATTTCCCATTGCGTGCATATACTCGCAGCTTATGTAAGGCTTCGCGGGATTTTCCTTTAAATACTCCTCAATATCTGCCGGTTTTGCATACATTCTGGATTCCATATCTGTAATATCCGGGTAATTTCTGTTCCAGAATCCGCCCTCATAATGCACAAGTCTTGTGTCGTCCACACTGTGGAAAAAGTCTGTCATTGCCTGAATATCGTCACCTGCATAAGACTCGTTTCCGCAGGACCAGATAAGGACAGAAGGGTGGTTTTTGTCTCGCATAAACATGGAATTTGCCCTGTCAACAACGGCTGCCTTCCACTCTTTCAGGCTTCCCGGCACGTTCCAGGAAGGCTCGCAGGCTCCCATCTTCTGCCAGGAACCGTGACTTTCCAGATTTGTCTCATCTATCAGATAAATACCGTATTTATCGCACAGGCGATACCATAAAGTCTGATTGGGATAATGAGAAGTACGGACTGCATTGATGTTGTGCTGCTTCATAAAACGTACATCCCAGAGCATCTCCTCTTTTCCGATCGCCCTTCCCTTCTGATAATGAAATTCGTGACGGTTTACCCCACGGAAAATAATCCGTTTTCCATTTAAGAGCATAAGCCCGTCCTTCATCTCAAAACGACGGAATCCAACCTGCTCTTTTACCACTTCCATCAGCTTTTTGTCCTTATCGTAAAGGCGGATAAACAGTTCATAAAGTACAGGTTCTTCCCCGCTCCACGGTCTGATTTTTTCTATTTCTTTTACAGAAAAACTTCCTGTTTCTGCAGGTTTTTCCTCTTTTAAAATAAGATTTCCGTTCTCATCCAGAAGGCTGATCTCCATGTATGCACCTTCTTTTCCCCCGGAAATTTCCCACTGAAGAGAAAGATTTCCTTTTGTAAAAGAATCATCAAGCCCTGCTTTTACAAACAGGTCTCTCACATGAAGCTCCGGCACTGCATAGAGATATACGTCGCGGAAAATTCCAGAAAAACGCCAGAAATCCTGGTCTTCCAGCCAGCTTGCACTGCTTCTTTTATATACCTCTACTGCCAGTCTGTTTTTTCCTTCTTTTACAAAATCTGTGATATTAAATTCAGAAGGAGTAAAGGTATCCTCACTGTATCCCACAAACTTTCCATTCATCCACACATAAAAGGCAGTTTCCACACCCTGAAAAGAAAGAAACAGCGGTTTTCCTTTTAAATTTTCCTTCAAAACAAACTCTTTTACATAGCTTCCCACAGGATTATATTCCTTTGAAATATGCGGAGGGCGAAGCTCTTCCTGCCCGTCCCAGGGATACATGGTATTAATATACTGATTTCTGTCATATCCCTGCATCTGGATATGCCCCGGCACTTTGATCCTGTTAAAATGGCTGTCATCGTACCCTTCCTCAAAAAAATCCTTCTCTCTTTTCGATGGATTTTCTGCGTAGGAAAACTTCCATATGCCATTCAGGCACTGTGCAAGAGGCATTTTTTCCTCCAGGGAAATCTCCTCTTCTTTTTCATAAAATAAATGGTCGGAATGTGCTTTTTCTCTGTTTACCTGAAATATTTCCGGATTTTCCAGCCATTCAAGAGATACTCTTTCTGCTGTCATAATTCTTATCCTCCATGAAAAATTTATCAGCCTTTTACAGAGCCTGTCATACCTGCTACAAAATGTTTCTGCATCAGGAAGAAAATAAGCGCTGTAGGAATTGTTGCCATAACAACGGCTGCCATCATCATACCATAATCCGGCGTATATGAGGAGCCCATTGCGGAAAGAACAAGTGGAAGCGTTCTTTTTTCCGGTGACTGCAGAGCGATCAACGGCCATAAGTAATTATTCCAACTGCTCATAAAGGTAACAATGATCGCTGCCGCATACGTAGATTTCATTGTTGGCATAAATACTCTCGTAAAAATTCCAAATTCCCCGAGTCCGTCAATTCTTGCTGCCTCGATCAGTTCTTTTGGAAAAGCTTCCGTATTCTGACGGAAGAAAAAGATTAAAAATGCTGTGGCAACTGCAATGACAATTACAGCTCCCGGCGTATTGATGGCGATTGTTTTTAACACCGGAATACTGCTGAATTTGCTGAAAAGACGGAACAGCGGAACCATCAAAGCTGCAAACGGAACCATCATAGACAGCAGGATAATATTGAAAACCTTTTCCCGTCCTTTTGATTTATAAATAACAAATGCATATCCTGCCGCTGAGGAAACAACCATTGCAAGAAGAGTTGTAACAACAGCAATGACAAGAGAATTTTTAAATGCCGTACCATACTGAAGATCTGAGGAAAATACTGCCTTTAAGTTTTCCATCAGATAATTTCCAGGCACCAGAGTTCCCCTTGTTACGTCAACCGATTTGTTTGTTGCCGCAATGATCATCCAGATAAATGGAAAAATCGATATGATGGAACAAATACTTAAAAATACATACTGAAATCCACGAAGAACTTTTTTAGTCATTTTTATCCCCCACTTTCATCTGAATAATTGAAAGAACAACAATCAGCACAACAACTACATAAGACACGGCTGCTGCGTATCCGAAATCCGGTGAATACTTAAAGAGCAGATTATAAATATACTGGGAAATGGTAATGGTTGCATTTGCAGGTCCGCCCTGTGTGATATTCATTGTCTCGTCGAAAAGCTGCAGAGTTCCTATTGTAGAATTGATTGTTGTAAAAAGAATGATCGGTTTTAACATAGGAACTGTAATGCTTTTAAATTTCTGGAAAGCGCCTGCCCCATCAATTTCCGCTGCCTCGTAAATAGAATCATCAATTCCCTGAAGTCCTGCAAGATAGAAAATCATATTGTATCCTGTCCATCTCCAGGTAATGGCAAGAATGATGAGTACCTTTGCCCATACCGGATGCGTGATCCACGCCACCGGCTCACTGATAATATGTAAATTCATTAAAAGTGCATTTACAAATCCATCTGTTGCAAACAGACTTTTAAAAACAATAGAATACGCTACAAGGGAGGTTACGCACGGAAGGAAAATGGCAGTTCTGAAAAATCCTTTTCCCTTTAGTCCCTTGGAATTCAGCATAGTTGAAATAATAAGCGCCAGAATGATCATTACCGGAACCTGAACTACAAGATAGATCAATGTGTTAAAAAGCGCTTTACGAAATGTAATATCATTTAATAAACGCTTATAATTTACAAGTCCGCTGAATGTAAGCTGATTTCCGGCTCCTGTCTGAAACGATGTGATAAATGCCTGAATCATCGGATAAAAAACAAACGCAACGATTAAAATCAGGCTTGGAATGATGAACGCCCAGGCTTTTCTGTTAAGCTTCGGGCTGTATCCACTTTTTGACACTTTCTGTCTGTTCATAATCTTCCTCCTGCAAAATCCTCTTTAACCAGTTAGAGGACAGACAAGCCTGTCTGCCCTCCTCACACTACTGAAATCTTTAGTTTGCTACTGCGCCTTCAATCTGTGTCTGGTACATTTCCAGAGTTTCGTCAATATCAGCGCCGCCTACAACAGCCTGTACAACCTCTGTCATAATATCTTCGATTGCATAAGTATCTTCTCCGTAATTTACAGCCGGAACTTCATTTGTCCACTCTGCAAAATCTTTGAAGATTTCCTGTCCGCCGTAGAAATCAACACCTTTATTGTAGTTTTCTGCTTCGCTGGAAGCTTTTAATGTACTTACAAGGTTAATATCAACTGCAAGCTGGTTCATAAGGTCTGTGTTGGAAGCAAATGTATTTTTCAGGAAATCTTTTGCTGCGTCTTCATGACCTACATTTTTCAGAACATACCAGCCGGCTCCACCGATGGAAGAAGCGTTTACAGAGTTTTCATTTTCTGCCATTTTAGGGAATGGAGCAACTGCCCATTTTCCGCTCTGGTCTTCTGCATTTAATACAGATGGGGAAATCCAGCAGCCTGTCGGAACACTTGCTACCTCTCCGCTGTTAAATGCGCCTACGAACTGATCCCAGTCAGCTACCTGTTTGGAAATTCCGGAATCTACGATTTTCTTATAAGTAGTAATGGCATCTTTTAATGCCTGATTGTCTTTAATTGTTACGTTTCCTTCTTCATCTGTGTACCATGCACCTGCGCTCTGGAGCATCATACGAATCTGTCCCAGGTCACTTGGGTCGAGAGTCAGCATATGTTTTCCTGTTTTTTCCTTTACTGCCTCTCCGATTTCAATGTATTTATCCCATGTCAGATCCTGCATATCTTCTGTTGTATAACCAGCTTCTTCAATATAATCTGTGCGGTAGAAAACAGCCGCAACACCGGAGTCAAACGGAATACCATACATTTTTCCATCTACCTGGTTTACTCCTGTTTTGTACTCTGCAAAATCATCCGGAGATGCAATGTCTGATAAATCAGCAAATTCATCCGGGTATGCTTTTAAATATCCCTGGATTCTGTAATCCTCGATAAGCACGATGTCCGGAAGTCCTTCATAGGAACCGGAAGCAAGGCTTGTATTTAATTTCGCCACGATGTCGTCCTGTGCCATTGTCACTACGTTTACTTTCACATCCGGATTTGTCTCCGCATACATCTCTTTTGCCACGTTTGCCGCTTTGATGTTAAAAGATTCGTCCCATGCCCAGATTGTAATTTCATCTGCGCTTTCTTTTTCTTCTGCACTTACCGGAATTCCCATTCCAAGTACCATTGCTCCTGCCATTAAAAGAGCTGCCATTTTTTTGAATTTCATGTTCGTTCCTCCCTGCGGTTCGTTCTTTTATTTGATGAATTTATATTACCACAGGTTCACGAAAATCCTTAATACAATCTTCACTGGAATTTGGATTATCTTTTGATTTCTGAAAAAAATGAAATTTTTCTTGTACTATTTTGGGATATTCGGATTATTTTAAGAAGTGAATGTTCACCTTTACTGACAAGCTATTTCCATGCCATATCAGGTATTTTACCGTGCCAAATTTATGCCGGTTGACACCCTGTATACACATTATAAAGCTTTTCATATCTTCAATTACTTTACTGCAACTATTTTTTCCAGCACCCTAATCAGCGCTTTTTGTACCTATAAACCTTTCGCTGACAGTAGCCAAAACCTGCACAGTACGTACAGCGTAGGTAAAACTTCCTGATTTATACAAGGAGTTCTCGGATTCAGAAGAGCTTTCTTCGTTTCAGGAATATCTTTGCGAAATGTATAACGGCTATCGCTATAGCAACGCTGATTATATGACCGTATGGCGAATCAAGAATCACGAGGAACTGGACTTAAATCCAGTAGATGATTTTCTTGAGAAATCATGGGCGAATTCTGGGGCTAGTGAAATGGGGTGAATGCCTCATTTCAAACACCTGGCAGAACTTTCTGATTTAATTATTTTACCGTTGGAAAGCACCTTCTTTTTTGATATAATGAAAGCAAATGGAGGAATAACGTATTATGAGTATTCAATCAGATATAGAAATGCTATCAATCGAAGCATTGGAATATTATGCTAAAAAGCACCAAATATCAGAAGACGTTGCCTTTAATATTTTCTGCAAACATCAAGTATTTGAAAAAATACTGGTTCAACACGAAACGTTGCACCAATTAGATATTCATGACACTTTTCAATACGTAGAAGATATTATAGAAGAAGATACACCCACTCTTGTTCTTTTCCATGGCTCCAATATTGCATTTAATAAAATCGATTTGAACAAATCGCATAACCGTCGTGATTTTGGTCGTGGTTTTTATTGTACAGTGCTTGAACAGCAGGCAAAGGAATGGGCAAACCGCCTGTACCTGCGTACTCATACTGGCGGAAAATATGTGTATCGGTATATCTTCCGACAATCTGAAGAATTAAAAATCAAACATTTTGCTACCTTGGACAAGGAATGGTTGGAATTTATCAAGCTTAACCGTACCGTTGGCGATATCCAGCACCACTATGATGTTGTAATCGGACCTGTTGCGGATGATAATACTATGGAAACGGTACAGCTTTATTTGTCCGGCATCTTGAGCGTGGACGAAGCGGTTGCAAGGCTTCGGTATAATAAGGTAAATAATCAGGTTTCTTTTCACACTCCACTTGCTCTTGAACATCTGGTATTTGAATCTCGAAAGGATGTGTAAAAAATGGAAGGTAAATATTTTTTTAACGGAAAAGATATTTCAATGAATCTGTATATTCAAATCCGGGATGTTATCGATATTATTATGGAAAAGAGTAATCTTTCCTTTCCGGATGCCATGGGCAAGTTTTATCACTCAAAAACTTATAAAGCCCTGCAAAATACAGAAAATACTCTTTGGGCGGAATCTGCCGGCTATATTGCAGACCGCTATTACGAAGAACAAGAAGAAGCTCAAAAATAATAATACTATGTTTAAGAAGGAACTGCTTATCAAAATAAGCGGTTCCTTTTTTAGGTAAGAAAGAAGGGATTACATGTTTATGAATAACGATTCGAATCATTACCAGCAAACAATCGACCACTTTCGTGGAGCATACGCTTTTCTTAGTAACTTCTATCCTTCTCGGATCTATTACCGGGGTTACTGGTATGCCAATAATGAGGCTGCATTCCAGGCACAAAAGACCTGCTTACCAAAAGAAAAACTGCGCTTCACCAGATTAAAAAATCCAAAAGAAGCAAAAAAACTGGGATTGGAAGTCCATCTTCGTTCAGACTGGGAAAGTGTAAAGCTTATGTACATGTATGAAATCTGTATGTGCAAATTCATGCAGAACCCCTCCCTATGCAAAGCATTACTTGCTACCGGAAGTTCTCACCTTGTTGAAGGAAACGACTGGAGAGATTACTTTTGGGGTTGTGTAGATGGTCATGGCGAAAATCATTTAGGTGAGATGCTCATGGACATACGTGCAAAGCTGAAATATGAAGTATAAAAACAGATATTCATAAATTATATATTTTCTACTGTATGAACCCTCAAGAAATTGCTATAATGAAAGATAGATTTTAAAGAAAGGATTTGTGCTTATGTATCTGAAGCGTTTTGTCTATGACCGTCTTCTGGATTGGAAAAATGAAGGAGGTCATAGTACCCTGGAAGTCGGTGGAGCCCGTCAGGTTGGGAAAACCTACCTGATACAGAAATTCGCTGACGAAAACTACAAACACAAAATTTATATTAACCTGTTTGAATTAAGTGGTAAACAGTTTATGCAATGTTATAAACAGGCAACCGATTGGACACCTGGAACAAAACGGCGGGAGCATCCTCTCCATGATGCCTTCCAGTTATATGAGCCGGACTTTATTGATTCCGATGATACCGTCATCATTATTGATGAAATTCAGGAATCATCGGAAATTTATAACCGCATCCGGGAGTTCACCCGACAGTTTAAAGCCCATTTCATCGTTACAGGTAGTTATCTTGGAAGAATTTATGATCCGGAGTTTCGCTATTCCAGCGGTGATGTCACCAAACTCACCATCTATACGCTTTCTTTAGAGGAGTTTTTGATGGCCTATGATCAGAATCTGTATGACGATTACAAAAAAATATCTCTTGTTTCCTCTAAAACAGAAGTCTATAATCGCTTAAAGGAAACCTATGATCTGTATTGTCAAATTGGTGGCTATCCCAAAGTGGTAGAAAACTATCTGGAGAACCGGAATATCGTAAAGGCACAGGGCGAACTTGTAAAAATCATTGATACCTTTACCAATGAGTCCATTCGCTATTTTACAGATATTTTGGATACCAAAGTGTTTACTCATATTTTCTTTTCCATCTGCCGCATTTTAAACCGTGAAAAGAAAGGATTTTCAGAAGACAGTATCAGCGAAGAATTGCAAAAGCTGGTAACCAAAGACTACTCCAGTAATATTTCAAAGGCTACCTGCAACCGTGCCATTAGCTGGTTATACTTTTCTGGAATCATTGGATTCTGTGCAAAAATAACAGAAATGGACATTCTGGATTTTAAGTCTGCAAGCCGCTGCTACTTCATGGATATGGGACTGGCAAATTATTATCTGACACGTACCGGTACCGATTCCCGTGTACTTGCAGACACATTAAATGAAAATTATGTCTATATCAACCTGAAGAAACGCCAGGATTTTCCACCGGAAATTTCCTTTGAAACCCCTGCTTTTGCTACTTACCGAGGCGGAGAAATTGATTTTGTGGCGCAAAACCTATCTTCTTCCACCCGATATTTAATAGAAGTAAAAGCCGGAAAAGGGACTGCTTCCACTGCCCAGAAAGCTCTGGCTCAGGGAAAAGCAGATAAGCTTCTTTATTTAAAAGGGGCAATCAAAGGAGGGATAGACGTGAAAACAGAAACACTGCCTATTTATTTATTGGAACAATACAAGTTTAATTAAATTGATGTTTACGAAGAGACTACTTGCGAGTGGTCTCTTTTTATTTAGAAGGATCACGAAAAACACAGAACTGAATTATAACATCTAGTTATACTAAAAGCTCAGAAAATACTAATTTTCTGAGCTTTTTTTAGAGGTGCCACCCGGATTTGAACCGGGGATAGAGGTGTTGCAGACCTTTGCCTT
>URHH01000091.1 GCA_900547615.1 uncultured Blautia sp.
CAGCCACAAAACCTGTGGCGTTTAAATTTCTCCAGAACAAAGGATCTCGCTTGCGGGATTCTTCGCTGTCACAAAAAATCCTGTGCGGACTTTGTTCCATGCACAGGATTTTTTATTCTGTATAAAATTTTCTCTTCTTCATATACATATCTTAAAAGAAAATATTGAGGCTTTTATGAAATATCTTTTTCGCCGTCCTTCCCGCTCCCTAACACTTCTTATCCTTGCAGCAGCTTACATAATCGGAGCCGGCGCAGGAAATCTTTACAGCTTCCTCCGCTCCGAACAAAAGACTGTGCAAACATCGTCTTCCTCCACAAGCTGGGGACTGAGCTTTCAGGAAGAAGGCAAACGCCCCGTCGGAAACGCCTCCGTGGAAGAACTGGCACAGTACGATGCTTATTTTGCAGAAGATACGGAAGAAAAAGTTCTCTACCTTACTTTTGACTGCGGCTATGAAAACGGAAATATGCCCGCGATCCTGGACGCTCTGAAAAAGCACCGCGTTCCCGCTGCTTTTTTCGTAGTGGGAAATTTTATTAAAGACAATCCGGAACTTATTAAGCGTATGGTGCAGGAAGAGCACATCGTTGGAAATCACACTCTCACCCACCCGGATATGTCGTCCATCTCCTCTGTGGAAGCTTTTCATAAGGAGCTTGCCGGAGTAGAAAAGCTGTATGAAGATTTAACCAAAACTCCCATGACAAAATTTTACCGTCCGCCCCGCGGAATATACAGTACAAAAAATCTTTCTATGGCAAAGGAGCTTGGATATAAAACCTTCTTCTGGAGCCTTGCCTATGTAGACTGGTATGAAGACAGCCAGCCCACAAAGGAAGAGGCTTTTGATAAGCTCTTAACGCGTATTCACCCCGGAGCAGTTGTCCTTCTTCACAGCACTTCAAAAACAAATGCTGAGATTCTGGACGAACTGCTCACAAAATGGGAAGAAATGGGTTATACTTTCCGCTCTCTGACAGAACTTGTTAAAAATTAAGCTTTAAAGGTTCGTCCTCGTCCAGCCAGGAAACAGTTTCCCAGATCCTCTGCCCGTTATTGGACTGCGGTTCTCCCGGCGTACTTCTTCCGTTTTCTACATAGGATTTCAGAATATTTCGCAGTTCTCCTGCAAGCTCTTTATGCTCCTCAATTACATTTTTCCGCTCCCCAATATCATCGGAGAGGTCATAGAGCTGAAATCTTGGAAGACTTTCATCTTTCGTTCCGGAGACAGGTTCCGACCAGCCTCCGGAGCCCTGGCACATTTCCAGCTTAAAGTTTCCTCTTCTTATGGATAAAGAGCCGTCGATACTCTGATGTACAATATCCTTTCGAACCTCATCTCCTTCCGGCTCCTTCCAGAGAGGAAGGTTACTCACACTGTCCTCTCCGCAGTTGTCCGGAAGAGAAACTCCGAGAATTTCAGCCATTGTCGCCATAAAGTCAGACAGACATACTATCTTTTCACATACTTTCCCGCCCTTTAATTCTTCAGGCCACTGAACAATAAGAGGGATTCTGTGTCCACCTTCATAAATATCGGATTTTGTTCCCCGGAAAACATAGCTTGGATTATGTCCTTTTTCTTTTAGTTCCTTATAATCTGCCATTGGAGAACAGCCGTTATCTGATGTGTAAATCACAATGGTATTGTCGTAAAGACCTGTCTCTTTCAGCTTTTCTGTCACTCTTCCCACTACATCGTCACAGTGAAGGACAAAATCTCCATATTCGTTCGTGCCTGATTTTCCTTGAAATTCTTTTCCCGGAAGAATCGGCGTATGAGGAGCAGGCATTGGAAAATAGATAAAGAATGGCGTTTCCCCGTCCTTATTGTTTTCTATTTCCTGCGTTACCTTTTCCGTCAGCTCGTCCAGAACATTCTCATGATGGAAATGTGCGCCCGTCGGTCCTTTTCTCCAGAATTTCTTTCCCTTACTCTCTGTCTCATGATCCGGCACTTCCGTAAAATGATCGTTTTCTATGTAAACATAGGGCGGCATATCGAGAGAGCCGCTGATTCCGTAATAATAATCAAACCCGTTGCTTACAGGTGAGCGTGCAATGCGCCCCTTGTAGTCTACACCGCTGCAGGCATCAAAATCCGGCACTTCCTGAAAATCCGGCGTTTTGGAAAAGCTCATTCCAAGATGCCATTTCCCGATCATCACAGTGCGGTATCCATTTTCCTTAAAAAGATTTGCCACCGTTTTCCTGCCTTCCTCTATCAAAGGCTCTGAGTATCCTCCCACAACTGAAGATTTCAGTCTGGAACGCCAGTTATATCTTCCCGTAAGAATACTATATCTGGACGGCGTACATACTGCGGAAGAAGAATGTGCATCAGTAAATTTCACCCCGTTTTTGCATAAAGCGTCAAGGTGCGGCGTCTCAAAAGGACATTTTTCGTTAAATGCACGAATATCTCCATATCCCATATCATCTGCAAGAATGTAGATTACATTTGGCTTTTTCGTCATGATTCATTCCCCTGTTCCATTCCGTAATTATTATCTGCACTCCAGCCGTTTTCCCCCTCTACAGAAGCGATCACTTCTCCGAAGGACTTATTTAAAGTCTCTGCCATTTCTTCTGCTGTGATGGCATCAGATAAAAATTCCTGTCCTGTGCGGTGGAAATAATTTCTCCACTGCTCATTTACGCCTGTATACCAGGGCATACGAAGAGGCTCTTCTGTAATAGTGAAACCTGCAAGGCGTTCCGGAAGCTCTACAGTCGTTGCAAGAGGAATCCTGTTAATCTCCTCTGCAAGTCTTGTCTGGATTTCCGGTGAAGACATATACTGTACAAAATCAAGAGCTGCCGCGTATTTTTCCTCATCTTCTTCCAGCGCTTTGTTCATTCCGAAAATAATATCCGGCTGTCCCCCGAGGATTACAGATTTTCCAAGTGCATTTTCATTTGTCTCTTCTGTAATTACAGGAACCGGCATTACTCCATATTCGAAGCTGTCGCCTACAATAGACTGAATCTTTTCAAGAGACGTACTCATTGCCTGTACCATTGCGACTTCTCCTCTTGCAAACATTTCAATGGCGTTTTTCTGATCCAGTCCATTGTAATCAGAAGTCCAGTACTGAGAAAATTCTTTCATAAGCTCAAAGCTTTCAATGAGTTTTTCATCTTTGAAATCGATTTTTCCTTCATCATATCCCCTGCACATTTCCGCCAGCTCCACATAACCGTTGCCGGAAACGTCAAGAACTTCTACCATTTCATGATCGATCTGGCTGCAGATAGAATTATTAAACCACAACCAGGATAAATCTGCAATCGTTGCATTTGGAAATGCGAACGGAATGTTTCCCGCTTCTTTTAATTTGCTGCAGGTATCCATAAATTCCTCCCATGTTTCCGGAACCTCTGCTCCTGCTGCCTCCAGCATATCTTTATTATAGAAAACACGCACCACGCTTGTTGCAGTAGGATACCCCGGCACATCGTCTTCTGTAATATACATCTGTTCTGCAATATACTCCGGCAGCGTCTCTTTCCAGGGCTGTCCCTTATCATAAACGCTCTCTTCCTCATACAGATCTTTAAAATTTGTAAGGTATCCTGCCTTATAATCCTGAGTCATATCATAAATAATTCCTGTGTATACGTCCGGTCCCTGTCCTGCTGAAAACTGAGTCATAAGCCATGTTCTGTAATCTGCAGACGGAAGAGACTCAAACTGAATTTCTGTTCCTGTTTTCTCCGTATACTCTGTAAGGATTTCGTTCATTACCCTATTTGCCTTTTCGTCCGTATCAAGATCCTGGGCAAACACAAGCTTTACCTTATCCTCCGCTTTTACCTCCACACCCGGAAGCATTCCTCCCAGAAGCCCCATTACGGCTGCTGCACACATTACTGTAAGATTTCTTTTTTTCATTTTCTGTTTCCTCCTTTATTTTTTAATTTTTTATTATCCTTTTACTGCTCCCTGCGTAAGTCCAGCCACAAATGAGCGGCTCGCACAACAGAATAAAATAATGAGCGGCAGAGACGCCGTTACATATCCGGCAAATACAACTCCGTTTCCTTCCACAGCGCTTCGGATCAGTTTCGTCAAAGCAACTGCTATCTGCTGTGTATTTTCCCCTGTTGTAGATACGAGAGGCCATAAATAATTATTCCATGCTGCAAGACCTGTCATGATCACAACTGTAGAAAGTGTGGGCTTTGAGAGAGGCACCACGATTTTTGTAAGAATCTGAAGCTCTCCTGCCCCTTCCATATCTGCCGCCTCAAAGAGACTTTTGGAAAGTCCCTCCATCGAAGTCTTTAAAAGAAAAGTAGCTGTTGCCGAGCTTGCCGCTGCCGGAGGCAGAATTAATCCCCAGAAGGTGTTGTACATATGCAAATTTGTAATCTGAATAAACTGAGGGATCAAAAGCACAAAGCCCGGAATCATTAAAAGCGCCATAATTGCCAGATATAAAAATGTAGAGCCCGCAAACTTAAATCTCACAAAAGCGTATGCTGCCAGGGTTCCTGTTATCAGTACAATTCCAATGACGCACACAGTTACAAAAAATGTATTCAGCATAGGCTTGAATACCTGTGCCCCAGCCTTCACATAATTTGTAAAATGCCAGGCTGCGGGAAGCGAAAACGGAGTCTTTACAATCTCCTCACTCCATTTAAAGGAATTGGAAAGGAGCAGAAAAAACGGGATCAATACAAGAAGTACGATCAATCCAAGAAATACTCTTCCCAGAACAGATGCTGCTTTTTTCATTTTTCTCCCCCTTTCTAATCCATTGTTTCGTATTTTTCAGAAACTTGTTATTTACCAGTGTCAAAAGCATGATCAGCACGAACAATATGGTTCCAAGTGCGGAACAGTACCCCATTCTCCTGTAGGAAAATCCCTGCTCATACATATACACAGCAGGAACCATAGTAGAAGTTCCGGGTCCGCCTTTTGTAAGAATATAAACCGTATCAAAAACCTGCAGAGAATTAATGATGGCAAGCGTTACCATAAGCTTGATCTGGCTTGCGATCATGGGAAGGTCGATCATGCGTATTCTCTGAAACAGGGTCACGCCGTCCAGATCTGCCGCCTCAAACAAGTCTGTGGGAATCGACTGCAAAGCGCCAAAATATAAAAGAAACGGCATACCGCCAAGAGATACCATGCCAAGCCAGGGAAATCCCACTGCAAGAACAGATCCTAGGGCTGTCTGCGAATTTCCAAGCCAGGGCTTTGCCAATCCCGAAAGCCCTATATCTCTTAAAAAGGTATTGATCACACCAGTATCGCCATTTAACAGCCACTGCCACAGAAGAATGACTACCACTGTGGGAACTACCATAGTAAAGGTAATTGCAGTTCTCGTAAAATACTGCATCTTCTTTGAGCGCACCGCATAGAGAAGCTCTGCTGTCAAAAGCGGAATCGTAAGCACGATCAGTACCTGCACCACCATAACAAAAAATGCCCTGACAATGCTTTCCAGAAACATTTTGTCGTGGAATGCCTCCACAAAATTTTCAAGTCCTATAAACTCATTCAGATTTGCTCCGTTCCAGTTAAAAAATGACTTTGTAATTGCCATTCCAAACGGTATGTACTTAAATATGATGAGAAGAGCAAAAATAGGAATGAGAAAAAGATAGGGCTTAAATGTCCGAAATCTGATTTTCTTTTTCATTTGATTTCACTCCTGTCGTTGTTGTTAAGCCCATTATACCTGTCATTTTTTCTAAAATCTGTAGACATTTTTTCTCATTTAGGTGTACGATTTTTCGTTTTTTATTTATTTACAACAAATATACAAAAAAAGAAGATGTTTTTTCATTGGTTTTTTCTTCCAATTTTCACATCTTCTTTTCTGTTTTGTTATTTTTTATAATTCATCTTCCCACAGTCGGTATCTCTGTGTCACAATTACAACAGTGCCGCCGCCAGGTCTTTTCTCTGTATGAATGCCATATTCATCTCCGTCCAGCAGGCGGATTCTGTCATTCACATTTACGAGCGCAATTCCAAATCCTTTATTTTTCGGAGTGCGGACACTTTTTACTTCTTTTCTGAACACACGGTTCATCTCTTCCCTTATTTCTTCTGTAATCCCCACTCCGTCATCTTCCACGTGTATTTCCAGAACTTCCTTTTTACGAAAAGCCCGGATACACAGAATCCCCCTCTGTTCCTTCTTCTTCAAAATCCCGTGAATACAGGCATTTTCTACAAGCGGCTGAAGAAGAAGCTTTACTACCTGTGCATTTTCCGTATCTCTTTCAATCTCTGTTTTCAGCTCAATACAGTCTTCGTACCGGACATTCATAATGTCCACATACGCTTTCATGTGCTTTAATTCCTGTGAAAGAGGCACATACATATTTTTATTATTTACGCTGTACCGCATCATTTCCGAGAGGTTTCTTGTGAGGATTTCGATGGGCTCGATTTCCTCAATCTGTGCAATACAGTAAATATTATCCAGGGTATTATGAAGGAAATGAGGATTGATCTGCGACTGAAGCACGCGGATCTGTGCTTCCCGCTCTCTCACCTCGCTGATATACTGTCTTGCGCTTAAATCTTCAATCTCCCTCTTCATTCCCTGAAGAATACCTCTTATTTCTCCAACCTCATCTCCTTCCCCCTCGTCTATATGCTCCCCTTTTGCCATCTCGCCAGCCATTCTTCTTAAAAGCTCAACAGGAAACAGCATTTTCCTGGAAAGAAATACTGCTGCGCCGATCCCTGCCGCGCCGCACACTGCAATAAAAATTTCCACATACATGGCAAGCTGATTTATATCCTGAAATAAGGTATCCTCCTTATCTGCCACAGTAAGAATCCAGTCGTAATTATCAAGACGCATACTTGTAAGAAGCGTACCGCTTCTCGATAACGTTCCTGTATGCTCCATATTTTTCAGAATTTCACCTTTTATATCTTCAAAAGTTTCCGTATCTTCATATTTGTTCTTTCTTCCGGAGCTTTGCAGGATTTCCCCTTCTTTATTCATTAAAAAGAAACCGGCATTATCAGACAGCATTCTGTCAAGCATTTCCTGGATTGCAGAATATTTTACCGCCACCATAACAAAGGGCGGCAGACTTCCTTCTTTTACCGCGCCCTGCTTTCGTTTCACAAAACAGATCACCTGCTGTTTTTCCACATGTTCCGCCTTATATGTTTCTTCCATTGGCCCGAAAACCCTGCACGTAAAATTTTTCTCAGCCATTTGTGAAAAACAGGAGTTTTCCTCAAACTCATATCCTTTCTGTACTGCTCCGGAACCTACATAACGGTAATTCTCTTTGTCCTCGTAAACAATTACGCCTTCACAAATATTATAAAACCCGTTTCTGTAAATCGCGTCCTTGATTTTACTTTCAAATTCCAGCTCCCCTTTGATTCTCAGAAATGCCTGCGGCTCTTCCTGATTTTCCACATACTCACCTGATATGGTAGTGAGAAGCTGATTCATCTGCACATACAGCTCTTTAAATTCATATTCCGCTTCCTGCAGCATTTTTATGTTGTATGCCACCCTCTGCTCTTTTACAAAGGAAATGCAGTAGGCATTAACAATCAGCCACACAAGAAGAAGCGTTCCTGCAAGAATTGCAAAAAATCCCAGAATCACTTTCAGATAAATCGGCGGTTTTCGTTTATTCTTCATAATCAAGCTCCTGCCACTGGCGCGCCCTGTAATCCGTAGGCGTCTCGCCTGTTACCTTCTTAAAAATTTTCATAAAATACCTCGGATCTTCATACCCCACTTCCATTGCAATATCACTGATTTTTCTGCTTGTCTGAAGCATAAGCCCCGCTGAGCGTTCCACCCGCTCTCTCATAATATAATTTGTAAGGCTCACCCCTGCTGTTTTTGCAAACAGGCTGGAAAGATATGCTTCACTGATATGGTATTTTAAGGCAAATGTTTTTAAAGTATATTTCCCTGCACAGTTTTCTCCTATTTCTTTCATAATCCTCTTTACAATATCATCACCGCTTAAAATCTCCTTTTCCTGTTCTTCCACTTCTATGCTCACACAGGCTTTTTCTCCGTTTTCTGCGGCATATTCCTCTATTGCCTTCTCCACTACCTTATTCAAAATCTTTTTGTCTACAGGCTTTAAAAGATAGTCCAGAGCTTTATATCCAAGCGCAGCTTTTACATAAGCAAAATCATCATAACCGGAGAGCATGATAAATTTTGTTTTTCTTTCTGTTTCATATAGTTTTCTGCATAACTCGCAGCTTGTCCCGCAGGGAAAACGAACGTCGGATACTACAATTTCCGGTCTTTCTTCCAGAAAAACAGCTTCCATTTCTGCAAGGCTTCCCGCTTCCAGGATTTCCTCAAAAGAATGCCCTCCCTGCTCAATCATTTTCCTTACGCCTTTTCGAATCCACCTCTCATCATCTGCTACCAGTAGCTTCATCTCTTATTCCCCCGTACTTCTCCTTTTAAATCTCTCCGCTTCCAAGAAGCCATTCCATGCGCCCTATGGCATATTGGAAAAATCCTTCGTATGCCTCACAAAAATATTGACGGCATTTTTCCCCTTCTCTTACCAGTTCTCTTCTGCAGCCCCCTCTGCACAGAGGATAAAACCTGCATTCTCCACACCTGTCATCCCGCTTCTCCGCTTCCCTGAAAAAAGAAACCTTATCCGGAATCTCCGTCATACGCCTCATTTCCTTAAATGAAATCTCCGCCACATTTCCAATCCTGTATTCGTCCAGCACATAAAAATCACATGGATATACGTCTCCGTTTGCTTCCACAACATTCTGCATGGTGCACTTTCCGCACATGGAACACGCCTCCGGCGCTCCTCCTGACAAAACAGTGAGCCAGTTATCAAACTGCCTGATGTAACAGGCTTCCCCCTGTACTGTATCCTGAAACCATCTGTCAAATAAAACCTTCAAGGCATCTTCATACCGTTTTGGAGAAATGGAATAGGGATTGCTCCCCGGTCTTTCATTTAAGGCGTCCAGACAGGGAATATACTGCTGGTATAAAAATCCCTGTTTTTTATAAAAATCGTAAATTTCCCCGGCTTTTTCTGCAGACTGCCCTGTCAAAACAGTAAGGATATTAAAAGGGATCTCTCTTTTCCTTAATTCTTCTGCAGCAGAAAGAACTTTAAAAAATGTTCCGTTTCCATATTGATCCTTCCTGTTTTCATCGTGCAATACTTCTGTTCCATCCAGAGAAAGCCCTACAAGAAACTGATTCTTTTTAAAAAATGAAAACCAGTTATCATCAAGAAGAGTTCCGTTTGTCTGAATGGTATAGGCAATCTGCTGTTTTTTATTTTTTCTTTTATTTACTTCTTCCGCAAAATCCTGAAACCATTTTAAGCCAGCAAGAACCGGCTCTCCTCCCTGAAAAGCGAAAACACAGCGTTCTTCTGCACTTGAAAGGGCATTTTCAATTAAATCACTTCTCGTCTCCGCGCTCATTATTCCATAATTTTTTATTTCCCGGCAGTTACTTTCATCTTCATAAAAACAATATCTGCATCTTAAATTGCACGCAGAAGACGCAGGCTTTATTAATATCTGAAGCTGTTTCATCGCTGACACCTCTTTTTTATTTTTCCGGATATACAGAAAAAGCCCAGTACATTTACTGAGCTTTTTAACAGGGGATGAGAGAATCGAACTCCCACCAAAGGTTTTGGAGACCCCTATCATACCATTTGACCAATCCCCTA
>URHH01000092.1 GCA_900547615.1 uncultured Blautia sp.
TAAAAACAATAGAAGAAAAGAAGATGGTGGGGGGGGGGGGTAAAAACGTATGAATAAGTACATTTTCAAATTTAAAAGGCAATTTATTTCTACAATTATACTGAAGGTGATTTCTTCTGTGCTGTGGGTATATACGGCTATTGTGATTCAGAACATTGTAGACACGGCAGTGGGCGGAGACATGGATAAGTTTGCAGGAGCAGTCATTCTCTCAATCGTGTATTTCCTGTCTTTTGTCCTTCTTCTTTTTATAAGTGATTTAGTTAAATCGTATTATATCAAGAATACCATTCAAAATTTAAAAAAAGAGATTTTTAACGGAACCATACACCAGAGTTTTAAAGATTTTAAATCAAAGGCATCAGCAGATTATATTTCCAACCTCACAAATGACATTAACCTTTTGGAGAACAATTATATTAATCCCGTAGTGGAGCTGATAGGAGAGGTTTTTACATTTTTATTGCTACGTTGTTTATTCTCCTTAGGATCAGCATTCCGATTACAATCGTTCTGGTTTTAACAGGAACGGTCATGCTTCTTGTTCCCTATCTGTTTCATGGAAGTATTAATGCAAAGCAGAACCGGCTTTCAGAAGATACCTCCGCTTTTACAGGAGCGTTAAAGGATCTGCTCGACGGTTTTGAGGTTATAAAGTCGTATTCTATGGAGGAGACAGGAAATCAGGAATTTGACGGGTTTAATAACAAACTGGAGAAATCGCGGCAGAAATATAATATTTTTATTGCTCTCACAGAGGCAATTTCTCTCATGTTATCACTTGTATGTCAGTTTTCCGGTGTGATCATGGCAGGATACTTTGTGTTAAAGGGAACTCTGACGGTAGGCGTTCTGTCGGCAGTCATGCAGCTGGGAAACGGTATTTTCGGACCGATTCAGAGAATTGTGCAGTATATTACTCTGATAAAGGGAAGCAAAGACTTGAACACGAAGCTTTTGCGGCTGATTTCCTCAAAAAATAATACGGAAATAAGCGTGACAGAGTTTCGTGACTGCATAGAGCTTAAAGATATAAGCTTTTCTTATAACCATGACGCAAATCTTGCCCTTGACCATGTTTCGCTGAAGCTTGAGAAAAATAAAAAGTACGCGGTTCTCGGGGAAAGCGGCTGCGGAAAATCAACTCTGGCTAAGATTCTTCTGAACTACTACACAGATTACGACGGTGAGATTTGTATAGATGGCAAAAAGCTGGATAAAGAAACGGACTGCAGTCTTATGGCGCTTTCGTCCATGATTCACCAGAATGTGTATATGTTTCACAAAACAATAGAAGAAAATATTGTCCTTGGGAAAAAGTTTATGGAAAATGCAGTACATACGGCTGTCCAGAACAGCGGTTTATATAGATTCCTCGATACAAAGGGACTGGATTATCAGGTAGGAGAAAACGGTTCCAGACTATCGGGAGGACAGAAGCAGCGAATCGCCATTGCAAGGGCGCTTGTACAGAATCGCCCGATTCTTGTGTTAGATGAGGCAACCTCTGCGCTTGATAAAACGACTGCCGCAGAAATAGAAAATTCGATTCTGGAAAATAAAAATATAACCGTGCTTACCATTACCCATAATATGAATCGGGATATACTGAGAAAGTATGATGAGGTGATTGTTATGGATAAAGGAAAAGTGGTGGAAAAAGGGAAATTTGATGAGCTGGAATACGGGAAATCTTTAAAGGCTTAATGGAAGCAGGAAATCCGGGTGTGAATTTTACAGCCGGATTTCCTGTTGTTTTAATAGTGTGTTATTTTCTCCGATACCTGTTAAAACAGGAATAAATTTCCTGAACCCTCGGCATGGCATATCCGCCGGAAACATATCCGTTTTCCCGGAAGGCATTAAAGCCTTTTTCTTCCAGTTCTTTATTTAAAAATTCCACGATTTCCCCAAGTGTTCGTTTTCCGTCGATCAGATGCTCGCAGGCGTATTTGAGGAGAAGCCCGAGAGCGGCGGTCTGTTCCCCGTCTGTAATCTGCTCGATATAGCGAAGGTCAATTTCCTGCTTTCCAAGAGAGAAGCCGTCCTTTCCGTGAACCTTGATTTTCAGACGCTCCGGAACGGTTGCCATTTCTTTTCCGAAATAATTTCTTCCCTTTGTTTTTACGGCAGCAGCCTTTGTCATAATCCGGCGGCTTTCCGGCATATGGAAGGGCGGCACGTGAGAATCTGTAAGAGGATAGTTTTTACAGAGCTCTTTTGTGGAGGCGGTAATGTCCACCGGATAGTAGTTATCCATCTGAATAATGGTGTCTGCAATGTGGAAAAATGCTCCTGAGCTTCCGGCAACAAGAATGGTGGAAATGCCGCCTTTTTCATAAAGGCTGCGGGCGCGCTCAAGGAAAGGGGTAATAGGCTCTTTTTCCCGGGATATTACCTTTTGCATAAATTCATCGCGAACCATAAAATTGGTGGCAGAAGTATCCTCGTCAAGAAGGAAAACGCGGCTTCCGGATTCGATTCCTTCCACAATTCCGGCAGCCTGGGAGGTGCTGCCGCTGGCGTCCTCTGTGGAGAAGCAGCGGGTGTCTTTTTTGTTTGGAAGGTCGTTAATGAACATGGAAATGTCTGTATCTTTAATGAAACGTCCGTCCTCGGAGCGGAGCTTTAAGGCGCTTTCCTCTGTGATGACATATTCTCTTCCGTCTTCCGGAATGTGGTTATATACACCAAGCTCCAACGCGTTTAAAAGAGTGGATTTTCCGTGATAGCCGCCGCCCACAATTAAGGTAATGCCACAGGGAACGCCCATACCGGTTATTTTTCCCTTGTGAGGAAGGTCGAAAGCGATACGGAGGCTTTCCGGGGAGGAAAAGGCAACTGCATTTTTCATAGGCTTCTGAGAAACGCCGCTTTCCCTTGGAAGAATAGCTCCGTCTGCAACAAAGGCGGCGAGATTACGCTCTTTTAAAGTTTGGCGGATATACGCCTGGTCTTCTGCGAGATAGATAGATTTTTGTAAATGAGCGCTGTTTATATTCTTATAGAAGAAGCTCTGTTCCACACTTGCGGGAAGGAAATCAAAAAGAATTTTTTCAAGCTCCGGCGCGTTGATGGTGCGTCCGTTTGCAGGAAAGCCCACAAAGAAACGGGCGGTAATTCCCGCATCTGTAATTTCGCAGGCAGTGCGGCTTAAAACCTCCTGACCGCAGTGGCTCACGGAAATCAGACCGCTTTTTCCGGAACCTTTTGCCCGGAAAGAAAAACGGTTTATCTGCTGTTCAAATCGTCTCGTAAGATAGTCGGAAAGTGTGGTGCGGGTCAGTTTGTCCTTATAATATTCAGCGGGAAAGCCGGCGTCTTTATGAGAGACAGAGACAGTTATATGGGAAGGGGAGGCAAACGGGTCTCCCTGTACATGGTCAATAGATAAAATATAGTTTGGGAAACGATACGCTCCTTTTAGTGATTTATATGCAGGATAGCTTTTTCTGTTAAGAGAGCGAAGCTGTTCCTGAAGCTGTGTAGATGACTGCATGTAAAAACCTCCTTTGGCGATGTTAAATTCACTATAACGAATTCCCGTGTTTTTGTAAAGTTGGATACGAAAAAAGTAACAGGCAGGAAACACCATAAAGATGGAATTACCTGCCTGTACTTCATTTTTTGAAAAGATCGGAGTGTGAACCGGTATCAATTAAGGTAAGCGTTAAAATATCATCTTCGATGAGATAGATTAATAGCCAGTCCGGTTTGATATGGCATTCACGAAAACCTGCAAAGTTTCCAGTCAGTCCATGATCGCGGTAGCGTTCTTCGAGCTGCTTGCCCTGACGCAGCAGGTCGACAACTTCGTTTAGTAGAGATATATCCAGTCCACGTTTTTTCATGAGTTTATAAGCCTTTTTATAGGCTGTGGTAAATTTGACTTGATACATCAGTCATCAAGAGCCGCTTTTAAATCTTCCATACTGGAATATCCTTTGACATCAGGATCGCGGGAAATACGGCGGGCTTCAGCCATAGCATCAAGGGTTTTCTGATTGTAAGCGGGTATCTCCACGGCAAAAGGAAGTCCGCCGCGAAGGACGCATTGATGCAGGAACATATTTACTGCACTGGACATATCCAGTCCAAGCTGGCTGAAAAGAGCAGAAGCTTCTTGTTTGATACCGGCATCGATTCGAATCTGTGTTGGTGTTGTTGCCATTTGACTACCTCCTTTTTCTTTATTATACACAATACAGTTTACAATGTCAATCAAAATAAAAATAAAATACTGATAGAGGAAGCGGAAATAGACAACTGTTATAAATTCATTTGTTGCAGTGATGTGCTGCATAAGGTTTGCGGTTTTGAAACGGGGGATAACGAATTCCCATGTTTTTGTAAAGTTAGATATGGAAAAATCTGAGGTTTTGTTCTATAATAGAAAACATATCGAAAACGATAAAAGATAATATCCTTTTTCATAAAAAAGGGTAGGAAAGGTGGATAAAAATGGAAAGAAAAAATGCCTGGCTTTCTTATACAGAAGCAGACGAAAAAGAAATGGAAGCTCTCGCAGAAGCTTATAAGAGTTTTCTTGACAATGGAAAGACAGAGCGCGAATGCGTAGACAGAACAATCGAGGAGGCAAGAGCAAAAGGCTATGTTTCCCTGGAAGAAAAACTTGCAAAAGGTGAGACTGTAAAAGCCGGAGATAAGGTTTACACAGTTGATATGAATAAAATCATTGCTCTTTTCCACATCGGAGAAGAGGATATTACAAAAGGTATGAACATTCTTGGCGCACACATCGACTCTCCGAGAATCGACATCAAACAGAATCCGCTGTATGAGGATTCCGACCTTGCTTACCTTGATACACATTACTATGGCGGTATCAAGAAATACCAGTGGGTAGCTCTTCCTCTTGCACTTCACGGCGTGATCGCAAAGAAAGACGGTTCTGTAGTAAACGTAAATATCGGGGAAGAAGAAGGCGACCCGATCGTATATATCACAGATCTTCTTGTACACCTTGCAGGAAAGCAGATGGAGAAAACGGCTTCTACAGTAGTTGAGGGAGAAAGCCTTGATCTCCTTATTGGAAGCAGACCGTTAAAAGACCTTCCGGAAGATAAAAAAGAAGCAGTAAAAGAAAATGTTATGAAGCTTCTCACAGAGAAATACGGAATTGAGGAAGAAGATTTCCTTTCAGCAGAGCTTGAAATAGTTCCGGCAGGAAAAGCAAGAGACTGCGGTCTTGACAGAAGCATGATCGCTGCTTACGGACAGGACGACCGTGTATGTGCTTACACTTCTCTTGTAGCAATGCTTGAGATGGAAGCTCCGAAACGTACATGCTGCTGTCTCCTTGTAGACAAAGAAGAAATCGGAAGCGTAGGTGCAACAGGTATGCAGTCACGTTTCTTTGAGAACAGCGTGGCAGAGCTTATGGACGCAATGGGCGTATATTCCGATCTTGCTTTAAGAAGAACTCTTCGCGGCTGCAGCATGCTTTCTTCTGACGTAAGCGCAGGCTTTGACCCGGCTTATGCAGAATGTTTTGAGAAGAAAAACGCAGCGTTCCTTGGAAGAGGCATTGTTCTCAACAAATTTACAGGAGCAAGAGGAAAATCCGGCTCCAACGATGCAAACGCAGAATACGTTGCAAGAGTACGCAGAATCTTTGACGATCACGAGGTTGCATTCCAGACAGCAGAGCTTGGAAAAGTTGATGTTGGCGGCGGCGGAACTATCGCGTTTATCGCAGCTCTTTACGGAATGGAAGTTATCGACAGCGGCGTTGCTGTTTTAAGTATGCACGCTCCGTGGGAAGTAACAAGCAAGGCAGACGTATACGAGGCGAAAAAAGCATATAAAGCATTTCTTCTTGATGCGTAAGAAATATTATTTAAGATGAATCCAAAATAAATCCTTCCTCGTTATAACAGACAGAGGGAAAGCAGGACCTGGGTACTGAAGCCCCGGTTCTGTTTTTTTTCTCCGAAAAATAAATATAGGAAATACGACAGTGCAATGATATAATCAGGGGCAGGAGGCGTAACATGGAAGAAGCACTGATAAAAGTAAAAGACTTATGTAAAATTTATAATCCGGGAGAAAACGAGGTAAGGGCGTTGGATCATGTAAATCTGGAGATTCAGAAAGGGGAATTTGTGGCGATCATCGGTCAGTCCGGTTCCGGAAAATCCACCTTTATGAATATGCTAGGGTGTCTCGACGTTCCCACTTCCGGAGAATATTATCTGAATGGCACAGACGTATCCACTATGAAAGACAACGAGCTTTCCGTAGTGCGGAACCGGGAGATCGGTTTTATTTTTCAGGGATTTAATCTGATCGCAAATCTCACAGCCATTGAAAACGTGGAGCTTCCTCTGATCTACAGGGGAATCGACAGGAAAACAAGAAGAAATCTTGCCATCGAATCTTTAAAAATGGTAGGTCTGGAAAAAAGACTTCATCACAAACCAAACGAGATGTCGGGAGGTCAGCAGCAGAGGGTTGCCATAGCAAGAGCGATCGCGGCAAAGCCGCCTGTGATTCTTGCAGATGAGCCTACCGGAAATCTTGACTCTTCGTCCAGTAGGGAAATTCTTGGGATATTGAAGGATATGCATAAAACAGGAAAAACCATTATTCTGATCACTCATGACAATGGAATTGCGGATCAGGCGAAGCGGGTGGTCCGTATTATGGACGGAAAAATAGAATCAGATACCATGAACGAGAAGTTTGGGGAGATGCAGGCATGAAAAAAAGAAATAAAAAAATATTAATATGTGCAGGCGTAGTGGCAGTTGTGGCAGGAGGCGCTGCCGTTGCAGGCAAGGGCGGTTCAAAAGAAGCGTCAGTTCCCGCTGTTCCGGTGCAGACTGCAGTTGTGGGAGATGTGGAACAGATTGTAGACGCTACAGGAACGGTGGTAAGCGAGGAGCAGAAAACATTTTTTTCTCCTGTGAACGCAAAAATATCAGAAGTTTCTTTTGAAGAAGGAGACTCCGTAAAAAAAGGCACAAAGCTGATCGCGTTTGACATGGAAAATCTGGAAAAAGATAATCAGAAAGCAGCCATGTCTTTCCAGTCCGGAAAATACGATTATGAGGACACCATAAAGAAATCTGATAAGGCAGAAAAGAAACAGAGTGATGCAAAAAAGAATGTAGAGACTCTGGAACAGCAGATAGAAAGCAAGAAGAATCAGGTATCGTCTTTAAAATCCCAGCTTTCCCAGATACAGGCACAGGCAGCCAGAGATCAGGCGGAAGCACAGGCTACACAGGCGCAGGCAGAGCTTGCCGCCCAGCAGAAAGCGCAGGAGCAGAAGAATCAGGCAATACAGAAGGCGTATACAGAGGCTCTCAGTGTATATCAGAACGAGACGCTTCCCAAATATCAGCAGGAGCTTGGGGAATTAAATTCCAGCGCAAATCAGGCACAGAGCGATTTTAATCAGGCAGATACTGCTTATCAGATGGCATTTGCAACATGGCAGGCAGATCCTTCCGAGGCAAATACAGAGGCGCTCCATCAGGCAGAACAGGTGAGAAGCCAGGCAGAAATTACAAAGAATCAGGCAAAAGAGGCTTATGAGACAATGAAAGCGCAGGAGCCGAAAATGCCGGCGCTTTCTGATTTTGAAAATGCTGTATTTTCAGGAAGCGACGAGCTGACAGACGGAAGTCAGGCAGGCACAGAGACAGAAGATGTTCAGACAGGGGGAGCTTCCTATACGTCAGTGGATACTTCCGGAATTGAGAGAGCCCTGGAGGACGCAGGCAGCGATCTGGCAGAGCTTCAGTCTGAGCTTGCTTCAGAAAAAGCAGTTGCAGAGGCTGATGAAGCCGGTCTTTCCAAAGAGCAGAAGGAAAAGATGAAAATTACAAATAATCTTTCTGAAATGGAAGCCAAGACAGCAGAAGAACTTCTGGAGGACGGAAAAAAGGGAATTTCCGCTGAGTTTAACGGAGTCATTTCCAAAACAGCGGCAGTGGAAGGATCCACTGTGACGCAGGGCATGGAGCTTTTTACTCTCCAGAACACAGATAAGGTAAGCGTAGATATAAATATTTCCAAATACGATTATGATAAGGTAAAAGAAGGGCAGAGCGCGGAAATCACGATGGCAGACCATACATATGAAGGAAAGGTAACAAAGGTAAGCCACATCGCGTCTCCAAATGAAAAAGGAACACCTGTGATTTCAGCCACAGTCAGCATTTTAAATCCTGATGAAGATATTTTTCTGGGTGTAGATGCAAAAGTAAAAATTCACGCGGAATCTGCTGAAGATGTGGTGACGCTTCCTGTGGAGGCTGTAAATATAGGAAAGGACGGCTCCTTCTGCTATATTCTGAAAGACGGTGTGATCACAAGACAAAATGTGACAACCGGGCTGAGTTCTCAGGATTATGTGGAGATCAAAGAAGGTCTGAAAGAGGGAGATCAGGTAATTTCCGATCTTGGAAGCCTGGAGGAAGGAATGCAGGCAGCAGCGCAAGAAGGAGAGGCTTAACATGGGAAATCTTTACGAATATGTCAAGATGGCAGTCCATAATATCATGGCAAATAAAGGCCGCTCGTTTCTTACCATGCTGGGAATTATCATTGGCATCGCATCTGTGATCTCGATTGTTTCGATTGGTGAGGGAACAAAAAATCAGATGAACAGCGAGATCAACGATATAGGCGGAGGGCAGATTTTTATAAGCTGCAGCGAGGACGCCCAGACAGATGAAGAGTGGATCACGCCGGACGATGTGAGCGCGGTGCGTGAGCTTGAGGGAATTGAGGGCGTAAATATTTCTGAAACATACCAGGGAGAAACTGTGACAGGAAAGGGGAATTTTCCTCTTTATGTGACAGCGGAAGGTCCGGACGCAAAGCTTGTAAATAACATAAATATGAAGCATGGCACATATTTCGGGGAAAATGAGCTTATGGAAGCGCAAAATGTGTGCGTGATTTCAGACGCAGATGCAAAGCGTCTTTTCGGAACAGATGATGTGGTGGGAATGACCCTAGATATTACCTGTTATGATATTACAAAGACGTTTCGCATTGCCGGGGTAACGGCGCAGAAAGAAAACGGTACTTTTGTAAGCTATACGTATGAGGGAATGCCGGTATCGGTAAGCGTTCCATTTACAGCTATGGACGATTTCACCGGAAATATGGATTTCTTTTATTCCATGACGGTTCAGGCAGATAAAAGCCTGGATACGCAGGCAGTGGCGGACAGTGTTGTAAAACTTCTGGAAAAACGCCATCAAAGCGCAGGAGAGGATTATTACCGTGTGGAAAATTTCCAGGACGTATTAAAATCCATGAATGATATGCTGGGAATGGTAACTGCTTTTATTTCTTTTGTGGCGGGAATTTCTCTTCTTGTAGGAGGAATCGGCGTTATGAATATTATGCTTGTTTCTGTGACAGAGCGAACGAGAGAGATTGGGATCCGAAAGTCTCTTGGGGCGAAAACATCTTCTATCATGCTGCAGTTTCTGGCTGAGGCTGCCATTCTTACGGTAATCGGAGGAATTATCGGTATTATTCTGGGAATTGCAGGCGGCTATGCAATATGCGGGGTTATGAGCGCGAGTATGCAGATGGAGATCACACCTGGAATCAGCGCCGCCA
>URHH01000093.1 GCA_900547615.1 uncultured Blautia sp.
AAAGCCATCCCTTACCGGCTTCACCCCAGGTTACTTTTTTGTCGTATGCGCCAAAAGCCATAACCATATTATTTCCGGTAAACAGTTCCCCGCCTACAAAGGAAATCAAAAGTACTGCAATGGCAAACACGATCGCTCCCAGGAATTTCCCCCACTCCGGCATGGTTTTGGAAAATACGCTGCCGACTACGTTGCTGAAAATCATGGCAACTACAATAAAAAAGCCCGCCATAACCGCTCGCACAAAGTACTTGAAAAAGTCCTGATTCAACAATGAAATTTTCCCTTTTGCAGCATTTGATATTTTTTCAACATCTTCGTAGTTCATACAAACACCTCCACTTGTTTTGTTGTGAACATTATAGCACTTTGACATTCTTTTCACAATACCTTGTCAAAGAAAAAATAAAATTGTGGAAATTGCACAAAATTTACCCTGTCTTTTTCTTCCGCAGCCTTGAATTGAAAATTTATTTTTCTTCTGTTATAATGATAGCGGTTTGGGTGTCGTTGGGTAACTGGTGTGCCCCCTGGTCTTCAAAACCTGTGCTGGACGTGAAAAAGCGCCCTGGGTGAGTTCGATTCTCACAGGCACCCGCCAGACAATAACGCTTCTTTCAACATTTCTATAAGCATTTCCTTTTCCTCAGAAAAAATCGTTCTCATATGCAGCAGCACCTCTTCTTTCTTTACCTGAGAAATCACAGGATTTTTCTGCTGTCGCAGACGTGCAGCAAACACTCCCGCGCTTTCTTTTTCCGGTTTTACAGAAAGAGAAACATCTGAAAGCGTCTCTCCCGGAAGAGAACCGCCCCCTACCATAGCAATATCTTCCCGAACCTGGATCTTCCCTTCAAATCCGTCTTTCAAAAGCTCAGCCTTTATTTCTTCCGCCTGACTTTTCAACTCTTCTGTCTGTCTCCTGAGCATCTTCAGCACAGGAATATTTTCCCACACCGTCTCTTCCTTAAGATATTCCCGGAAAGTTGCCTCCAGAACAGCCGTTGTACATTTATCCAAACGCAGTGCCCGCATCATGGGGTGATTTTCTATTATTTCTATATACTTCTTTTTTCCTGTGATAATTCCCGCCTGCGGTCCTCCCAGAAGCTTATCACCTGAAAAACATACAATATCTGCACCTTTTTTTAACATTTCCTGTACTGTAGGTTCATGAGAAAGGCCAAGTTTTTCAAGATTAACAAGAACTCCGCTGCCCAAATCCACAATTACGGGAACGTGATATTCTTTTCCTGCTTCCACAAGCTCTTCCACAGATGGCGATTCTGTAAAACCGATTATTTTATAGTTGCTTGTATGAACTTTTAGAAAAGCCCCTGTATTTTCTGTTACTGCTTTTCTGTAATCATCTATTCTTGTTCTGTTTGTGCAGCCTGCTTCACGAAGAACAGAACCACTTTCTTCCATCACTTCCGGTATACGGAAATGTCCTCCTATTTCCACAAGCTCCCCTCTTGAGATTATGACCTCCCTGTTTCTTGCCAGAGCAGAAAGAATAAGAGTAACTGCAGCCGCATTATTATTGACAGCAACAGAAGCCTCTGCCCCTGTCACCTGGCAGATTAATTTCTGATAGTGATTCTGCCTTTTTCCTCTTTTCCCTTCTTCCAATTCATATTCCAGATTACCATACCCTGCCATTGCCTGATATGCTGCTTCCATCTGCCTGCGTCCAAGAGGTGCACGCCCAAGATTCGTATGAAGAAGAATCCCTGTGGCATTGATCACCCTCCGGAAAGAAGCTCGGTTCTCTTTTTCTGTCCGTATGTGGATTTGACGCCTCAATTCCATGAGAAGAGCTTCTCCCTCTTCCCGGGTTTTGCAGTTTAAAATTTCTTTTCGGACCCTTTTTACTTCTCCCCGGATAACAGCAATCACACTCTGCCTCCCGTACTGAAGACAGAGTGTGACTGTATCCGGTTCCTGTAAAAGAGTATCCACACCGGGGATCCGGCGTAACATATCTTTTTTTTCCATATTATCCCATCATTTTATCTGTATATTAAAAACCTGTCTTTTTTTGTTATTGCCTCTCCCACTGCTGCACAGGGAAGAGAACGGGCTTTCATTTTCTCTATCAGACTTTCTGCTTCTTCCCTTTTTACAGAAAGAAGAAGTCCTCCTGAAGTCTGGGGATCATAAAATAGATCTTCCAGCCAGAGTTCTGACACTTTGCTGTCTACATCATTTTCCAGATATTCCCGGTTTCTGTATGCGCCTGCAGGAATCAGTCCCATTTGCGCATACTCTTTCGCTCCCCTTAAAACAGGAAGTTTTTCTCCGTAAATCACAAAAGAACAATCGCTTCCCTTCGCCATTTCCATAGCATGCCCGGAAAGACCAAAGCCAGTTATATCCGTACAGCTGTGAATAGAAAATTCTGCCGCTGCATCCCTTGCGTACTTATTTAAAAATGCCATACTTTTTGCAGCAAAGTCCGCCTCTTCTTCCGAGGCTATCTCCCCTTTGATTGCAGTGGAAAGTATTCCTGTTCCAAGTGCTTTCGTAAGAATCAGAATATCTCCAGGCTGTGCTCCACAGTTTTTCCACATCTTTTCCGGATTTACAAAACCGGTTACGCAAAGTCCGTATTTTGGCACATCATCAGATATGGTATGTCCTCCTGCAAGAAGCGCACCTGCCTCCTCTATTTTATCTGCACCACCCTTTAAGATTTCTCCTAAGATTTCTATGTCAAGACAATCCGGAAAGGCCGCTATATTTAAGGCGAGACGCGGTTCTCCTCCCATTGCGTACACATCGCTTAAAGAATTGGCAGCAGCAATCTGTCCAAATAGGTACGGCTCATCCACAACAGGAGTAAAAAAATCCACTGTCTGAATCATTGCCATCTTCTCATTAATTTTATAGACAGCAGCATCATCTGATGTTTCTGTCCCCACTAAAAGCATGGGGTCACTAAATTTTGGCAGCTTACCCAAAACTTGGGCAAGGGTCTTTGGACCTTTTTTGGCCGCTCAGCCGGATGTTGTTGCCATCTGTGTAAGACGTATCTTATTTTCAGCCATTTCCTCACCTCCTGCTCATTTTTCTGCTGGATTTTGTAAAATCCTTCCGTTTTCTGTGTTTTTTGTAAAACCTTCTCTGTCAAACTGTTCAAGAAGTGCAATTGCTACTTTTCTGGAACAGTTCAGGTAATCTCTGTATTTTCCTGTCTGTATTGCCTCTTCTTTCCCACACATTTCCAGAAATGTCCTCTTCGCCTTTTCATAATATTCCCTGTGTATACAATATTGCCTGTCAAGGCGAAGAAGAATCTTTTGATTTAAAAGAGAGAAAAAAATCTTCCGGAATTTTTCAGGTTTTTTCTGTTCTTTTATATAAAGTTCTGTAGAAGGAAGAGAAAAGCCCGCATCCAGATAATACTTCCGGATTTCCTGGGAAATTTTACCGTCCTCCTCTTTCAGCACTACATAAAAATCTTTTCTGCTGACGAACCCGTCCTTTTCCTTAATTACTTTTCTACCTTTTAAAACAGAAAGAATATCATCTGCAATCCGGCTGTTTTTCACGCCAAGTCTGCTTCTCACTTCCTCCAGAGCCATACCTTCTTTCAAAGGATATTTTTTATGAAACTCCTCCAGAAATCTTTCTGCCTTTCTCTTATAAAATTCCATTTCTTCTTTGTGAATATACAGATCCTCCTCAAGGTATACAAGGCACTCCGTCTTTGTAAGATGTTCTGCGGCTCTTTCTATTTTTGCTCTGTCAAGCGCGCTTCTTTTTGAAATCTCCTCAAGAGACAAAAACTCTCCCCAGTGCTCACGAACGGAAATCTCAAGCATCTCCTCAAACGTACCCTGTTCCTTGATTTTGCAGGATTTTTCTGCTTTTTCATCACAGTGTCTGTGTTTTTTTGGCGCAGAGTCAAGGACAATCCCCCCTCCGATCGTTTCAACAGGAGAATAAAAACGGATCACAAACCGTTCTCCTTTTTGAAATACTGTCTTTTCCTCCAGACAAAGCTGTGCATAACCGCTCTCTCCAGGATTCAGTTCATCTTTATCCAGAAGAACCACTTTCCCGAGAAGCTCTTTTGCCCCGTGATATACATGTACCCTGCTCCTGTTTTTCACAGAATACGGAGAATGGCGGAGTACAGAAAGACGCACATCCGCCAGCATGGTAGGATACATGCTGTCTTTAAAAGCCAGCACATCTCCTCTTATGATTTCTTCTTTTTTTCTGTCCGGAATGTTTACAGCCACACGCTGACCGGGCCAGGCCTCTTCTCTGTCCTGTTCGTATACCTGTATCTTTCTTATTTTTACAGGTATATTTTCCGGATAAAGAACGGCTTCCTGCCCTTTTTTTATTCTTCCGCCCAGAAGCGTACCTGTCACAACCGTTCCAAATCCTTTTAAAGAAAACACGCGGTCTATGGGAAGGCGAAAAGTCTCTCCGGCAGAATATTCAGGGATTTGCTGATATAACGCAGACAGGGTGTCTTTGAGTCCGTCAATCCCCTCATTTTTATATACAGATACGGGAATAACAGGTGCACGCTCAAGAAACGTACCTTTTACAAGCTTTTGTATATCTTCCTTCACAAGTTCTATAAACTCAGGCTCTGCAAGATCCGTTTTCGTGAGAACAATCACACCGTACCGGACTCCCAAAATAGAAAGAATATCCAGATGCTCCACTGTCTGTGGCATAACCCCTTCGTCAGCCGCAATTACAAGCATGGCTATATCCATACCGCCTGCGCCTGCGAGCATATTTTTCACAAATTTTTCATGGCCGGGAACATCTACAATTCCCACTCTTTTTCCATCTGGAAAATCCAGCCATGCAAACCCCAGTTCTATCGTAATGCCTCTTCTCTTTTCTTCCTTCAGCCGATCCGTGTCGATCCCTGTCAGTGCCCGGATCAGACACGTTTTTCCATGATCTACATGACCGGCTGTCCCAATGATCCCATACCGCATATTTTTATTTTGCCTGAATAAATCCCTTTGCCTTTAATGTTTCCGCACAGAGAATCGCACCGCCAGCTGCGCCTCTTACCGTATTGTGGGAAAGGCCTACGAATTTATAGTCGTATACGCTGTCCTCACGGATTCTTCCCACAGAAACGCCCATTCCGTTTTCATAATCCACGTCCATTGTTACCTGCGGACGGTTGTCCTCCTCAAGGTACTGGATAAACTGCTTTGGCGCGCTTGGAAGAGAAAGTTCCTGCGGCAGGCCGCGGAAGTCTTTTAATGCCTGGGTCAGCCGGGAGCAGGAAGGTTTTTTGCGGAATTTTACAAATACAGCGGCAGTATGACCGTTGAGTACTGGCACACGGATACACTGACAGGTAATTACAGGACTCTCTGCAGGAACGATTACGCCCTCCTCAATTTTTCCCCAGATTCTTAACGGCTCTTTTTCGCTCTTCTCTTCTTCGCCGCCAATGTAAGGGATAATGTTTCCTTCCATCTCCGGCCAGTCCTTAAATGTTTTTCCTGCTCCAGAAATCGCCTGATATGTAGTGGCAACTACTTCGTATGGTTCAAATTCTTTCCATGCAGTAAGAACCGGCGCGTAGCTCTGAATGGAACAGTTCGGTTTTACTGCGATAAAGCCTCTCGTTGTTCCAAGACGTTTTTTCTGAAATTCAATCACATCGAAATGCTCCGGATTGATTTCCGGCACTACCATCGGAACGTCCGGCGTCCAGCGGTGTGCGCTGTTATTTGACACAACAGGAGTCTCTGTCTTTGCGTATTCTTCCTCGATCGCCTGGATTTCCTCTTTTGTCATATCTACTGCGGAAAATACAAAATCAACTGTAGACGCTACCTTTTCCACTTCACTTACGTTCATGACAATGAGATTTTTTACTCCCTCAGGCATTGGGGTATCCATTTTCCATCTTGCTCCCACTGCCTCCTCGTATGTTTTGCCTGCGCTTCTCGCGCTTGCAGCGACTGTCACAACCTCAAACCACGGGTGGTTTTCCAGAAGAGAAATAAATCTCTGTCCTACCATTCCTGTTGCTCCTAAAATACCAACTCTCAGTTTTTCACTCATCGTAGTGTCTCCTTTTCCTTTTATTCTTCCTCTAAATATGTTTTATGTTCCCGGATCACGGTTTCCATCACTTCCGGTCCCGGCGCGCCAAGTGTCATTCTTTTTTCCACGCAGGTGCGCATACTGATGGCATCGTAAATATCCTCCTCAAACACAGGGCTTATTGCCTTGTATTCCGAAAGAGGAAGCTCATCGAGAGAAATTCCCTTTTCAATGCAGGCAAGCACAAGCTGCCCTACAATGCCGTGGGCATCTCTGAACGGAACTCCGTGATTCACAAGATAATCTGCCGCGTCTGTTGCATTTGTAAATCCGTTCTTTGCGCTCGCTTCCATATTGTCTTTCTGAAATTCCATCGTGGAAACCATTCCTGTAAACAGGGCAATGCAGCCTTTTGCCGTATCAATAGCGTCAAAGGTCAGTTCCTTATCCTCCTGCATATCTTTATTATATGCGAGAGGAATGCCCTTCATTGTAGTAAGCATGGACATAAGCGCTCCGTAAACACGTCCTGTTTTTCCTCTTACAAGCTCTGCAATATCCGGATTTTTCTTCTGAGGCATAATACTGCTTCCTGTGCTGTAGGCATCGTCGATTTCCACAAAGCGGTACTCATTGGAATTCCAGAGAATGATCTCCTCTGAAAAACGGCTCAAATGCATCATAATTGTGGAAAGGGCGCTTAAAAGCTCGATCACATAATCCCTGTCTGATACGGAATCCATGCTGTTTTTCGTAGGTCCGTCAAAGCCTAAAAGCTGTGCCGTATATTCCCGGTCAAGAGGATAGGTCGTTCCTGCCAGAGCTCCCGCTCCAAGAGGACAGGTGTTCATTCTTTTTCGAATATCAAAAAGTCTTCCTCTGTCTCTTTTAAACATTTCAAAATATGCCCCCACATGATGAGCGAGGGTTACCGGCTGCGCCTTCTGAAGGTGGGTAAAGCCCGGCATATAGGTATGCACATTTTCTTCCATGATTTTTAAAAGAGCTTCTAAAAGCTTCTTTAACTCTTTATCCAGCTCGTCAATTTCATCTCTTACATACAGCTTCATATCAAGGGCAACCTGGTCGTTGCGGCTTCTTCCTGTATGGAGCTTCTTTCCTGCATCTCCGATCCGCTCGATCAGGTTTGCTTCTACGAAGCTGTGAATATCTTCATATTCTGATGTAATAAGAAGCTTTCCTTCTTCCACATCTTTTAAAATACTGTCAAGTCCTGCTATAATGGAATCTCTCTCTTCCTCCGTCAGAATTCCCTGTTTTGCCAGCATCTGCACATGTGCCTTGCTGCCGCGAATATCCTGTCTGTAAAATTTCTGGTCAAAAGAGATGGACGCATTAAAATTATATACCAGCTTGTCCGTTTCCTTTGTAAAACGTCCTCCCCATAACTGTGCCATATCTGCCTCCTTGTGATTCTTATTGTTTTAACAATTTCATGTGTTAGTGTATCACATTTTTATCAAAATGCAAAGTATAAAATCAAAAGTTATCGCATTATGGTCTGGAAAATACACAGCCGCAGTAATTCTGTCTGTACAGGTCATGCTCTCTGGAAAGTTCTATGGAACGCTTATATCCGTTTTTTTTCTTGAAATCGGAAGGAAGATGCTCTACTTTATAAATACCCGCAAGCTCTTCTCCAATTTCATTAATTTTCCCCGCATTTTTTAAGGGGCTGATAGAAAGAGTGGTTGTAAAATAATCGTACTCTCCCTCAGAAGCAAGACGGGCAGCCTCCTCCATGCGGAGACGGTAACAGCCAAAACATCGCTCTCCGCCTTCCGGCTCCTTTTCCAGACCCTTTGCCATCTCATAAAACCGCTCCGGCTCATACTTTCCTTCCACAAACGTCACAGGATGCACAAATTCCATCTCCCCGATCAGGCGTCGGATTTCCTCCACTCTTTTTTCATATTCCTCCTTCGGAGAAATATTGGGGTTATAATAAAAAACTGTAATGGAAAAATACTGAGAAAGATACTCCATCACATAACTGCTGCACGGCGCACAGCAGCTGTGAAGAAACAGCCTGGGGCCTCTTCCTTCTTTCTGCTCTTTCTCAATTAATTTTTCCAGTTCTTTTTGATAATTTACATTCACCGATCCGCTCTCCCATTCTTAAAATTGTTTCATACCCCTCTTCGGAATTTTCCAGAAGGTCGCTGTCTATTCGCACTTTTCCGTGCTGCAGAAGAAGAATGACCGTAGAACCGCCAAATTCAAAATACCCCTTCTCCTGCCCTTTTTTCACATACGTTTCTCCTGTATGAAGGTTTGTGATCTTCCCTACCATCATGGCGCCTACCTCCATCATGAGAATCGTACCGAATTTTTCTGTTTTTAAAAGAACATACTCCCTTGCATTTTCCCGGTAAATGGGGCAGGCATCGTTGGCAGTGGGGTTGACTGTGTGAAGCACACCGGAGATCCGTCTGACAGGAGACTGTATTCCTCCTGCGGGATAACAGTAATGGTGATAATCGTCCACTGTGAGACGTAAAATCACGGCGTATCCTCCCAGATACCGCTCCCCGAGTTTTTTGCTTTTTAAAAGCTGTTCTGCCGTATACTCCGTATCCTTAATATAAAACTTCTCCCCTGCCCCGATCCTGCACACAGTCGCCTTTGCATCGCAGGGGCTTACAAGAAGATTCTCTCCTTCTGCAATGGGACGAAGCCCTTTTTTTATTTTCCTTGTAAAAAAATCATTGTAAGAAGCAAAATCCTGTTTTGTATAATCCCTTAGATCGATCCCGTTTCTTTTCACAAAGCCCGGGATTATAAAACGGGAAAAGGGCGTATTTAAAAATACGCCCGCAGCCCTGGACACAAAAGGACGAACAAGAAGCTTTAAACACAGCTTCCCGCCCCTGTCATGATACAAATGACGCAAAAGTCTGTCCTGGCTGTTTTCTTCTACTGTCATATTTCCTTTTCTGTCAATATATTTCATTCTTTTCCCCTTTCTTGTCTCAGAACAGATGGAACATTCTTGCAATGGCAAGCGCAACCAGCCCTACCAGAATCATGATTCCCGGATTCTGCGGCTTTTTCACTTTAATATCGCTGATAAACAAAATTCCCACGACAACCACCGCCACATGAGTAAAAAACAGGAAATGACTTCCCCAGGAACGGCGGATCAGATAAATAAACGGCAGAATGATCGCCATAGACGTAATGGGAAGTCCCTGATAGTATTTTCTTACCTCCGCTGTCTCCTGCTGTCTTTTTTCTTCCATTACATTAAAATACCCAAGCCGGATAACTGAGGCGATCCCATAAAAAATCAGCACAAGAATACTTGCCCAGCCTTTCATTCCGAGACTGTAGCAGATCATGATCGGAAACACGCCAAAACACACCACGTCGCAGAGAGAATCAATCTGAATCCCAAATTTTTTCTCGTCCTCCGTTCTGTTTTTCTTTGTTCTTGCAATTTTCCCGTCAAACATATCGCAAAGTCCGGAAAGCGCCAGACAGA
>URHH01000094.1 GCA_900547615.1 uncultured Blautia sp.
ATACTGCCATAAAGGCCCCCCCCCCCCCCCCCGGCCGCCACTGCGCCTGCAAGACCGCCAAGACTGATACCAATTCCCATGCCTCCCTGTATAATAGGAAGCTTTGTATATTTTTTTCCTATTTTTAAACCCTGATACTGATTCATGATCTTTCTCCATTTATTTTGATATTCAAATTATTTTACAGCAAAAGTATATCATCAGGAATTATTTTGTCAAGTATTAATTATTATATAAAGTAGTTTTTATTACTATATGTAAGTTTTCTGTATCTTTAAAGTTCATGATGCAGAAACAGGCAGCTTCGGGTTCCCAAAGCTGCCTGCCTTTTTATTTCGGCATCACTGCATCTGCCGCTTCAATATATACGTTTTCAATTTCATGGAAAGCGCCGGAATCTGCTTTGGAAGCATAATCCATATCGATTGGCATTTTTCCAAGAACAGGGGCATTCAATTCCTGCGCAATGGCGTCAATGTTGCTCTCTCCGAAAATCTTAATTTCTTTTCCGCAATCCGGACATTTTACAAAGCTGTAGTTTTCTACAATTCCAAGTACCGGAACTTTCATCATCTCTGCCATGTTAAACGCTTTTTTCACGATCATTTTTACAAGATCCTGAGGAGAAGTTACCACAACCACACCTTCAATAGGAAGAGACTGGAATACCGTAAGCGGAACGTCGCCTGTTCCCGGAGGCATATCCACAAATAAATAATCAAGATCGCCCCACACAACATCTGTCCAGAACTGCTTTACCATATTTGCAAGAATCGGTCCTCTCCAGATAACAGGTGTATCTTCTGTAGGAAGCAGAAGGTTGATAGACATGATCTTAATGCCATTCTTTGTTTCCATTGGATAAATTCCGTTATCGTCCGCCTGGGCAGCTCCTGTCACTCCATACATTTTCGGAATGGAAGGACCTGTAATATCTGCGTCCATAATTCCCACTTTATAACCTTTTGCTGCCATTCTGTTTGCAAGGGAACCTGTCACAAATGACTTTCCTACGCCGCCCTTTCCGCTTACCACGCCAATCACGTGTTTTATGCTTGAATAAACATTCATTGTCTCCTGAAGGCTCTTCGGTTCTTTGTGAGAACAGCCCTCACAGCTTGTTTTGTCGCAGGTTGTACTGCTGCATCCTTTTGCCATTTCTGTATCTCCTTTTCTTTTTATTTCATAAATCTGTCTATGGCTTTTTCAAGCTCCTTAATTGCTTCTTTGTCCCCATTTTCCACCGCATCTACAATGCAGTGTTCAATGTGATCCTGCAGAATGATTTTGCCTGTATTATTGATAGCCGATTTCACTGCGGAAAGCTGTATCAGCACCTCGCTGCAGTCTCTCCCATCTTCCACCATTCTCCGGATTGATTCCATATGTCCGATTGCTCTGGAAAGCCGGTTTAATACAGCTTTTGTATGGGCATGGCTGTGCGTGTGCCCGTGCGGTCCGTGACTATGTCCCTCATGACTGTGATTTTCATGATCGTGCTCACCATGACAATGTTCCACAACTGTCCCATCTGCAAGAACATGGACATGTTTTTCATTTTCCTGACTCATTTTGTCCTCCGCCCTGCTTTTAGCAGGCTTCTCTGCATACTTCTGCATACTTGCTTATTATAGCAAACCTTTATATTTCTGTAAAGGAGCAGCGCTGTTTTATCTGGGAAGTCTGAATATCAAATACAATCGTTCCATCTGCAAGAACAGTTTTTTCAAAAGATACATCGTCCCCCTGAAATTTGCTGCGAATGTATGCTTCCGGTTCTTCAATTTCCACTTCCTCCACAAATACGTCCCTCATCTGGTTTCGTGGACATTTATTAAAAATTTCCCAAATTACTTCGTATTCTTTCATATTTCCAATCCTTTCCTGTGCCTTCTTATCCATTATAATTATTTTGCTGTTTTTTGTCAAAAATAATTGCATAACAACGAATTTTAGCGTATTATAGATATAATCTAAAAAATTAAATGATAAAAATAAAAGGAGAGACATTATGCAGCTTTTAAAAGACAGAATCCTGAAAGACGGTGTAGTAAAACCGGGAAATGTTTTAAAAGTGGATAGTTTTCTGAACCATCAGATGGATATTGCTCTCATCAATGAAATTGGCAAAGAATTCAAATCCCGTTTCGCAGACTGTCCTATTACTAAAATTCTTACAATAGAAGCTTCCGGAATCGGTATTGCCTGCATTGTAGCGCAGTATTTCAATGTTCCTGTTGTATTTGCAAAAAAAGCCCAGAGCATCAATCTGGACGGAGAAATGTACACCACAAAGGTGGAATCCTTTACTCATAAAAAGGTTTACGATGTAATCCTTGCAAAGAAATTCCTCGGTCCTGAGGACCATGTACTTCTTATCGACGATTTTCTTGCAAACGGCTGCGCCCTTCTCGGATTGATCGATATTGTGAAAAAATCCGGTGCAACGCTGGAAGGCGCGGGAATTGTAATTGAAAAAGGTTTCCAGACCGGCGGAAAACAGATCCGCGACATGGGAATCCACCTGGAATCTCTTGCAATCATCGATTCCATGACAGATACTTCCCTTACATTCCGGGATTAAATTTTATTTTTCATAATGTATGTTAAAAAGGAACTCGCAATGAGTTCCTTTTTTATACGTTTCTTTATTTTGCTTTCTTTAAAAGTGTGGGCTTCTTTGTCGGCTCCGGCGTTTCTGTCACTTCCGGCTCTTCTGCCTGTTTGGGAGTCACAGTTGGCTCCGGTGTCTCTGAAGGAACCGGAGTGGCAGTCGGTTCCGGCTCTTCTGTCGGCTCCGGCTGTATCTCGTCTTCTTCATAATACCCGTTATCTATGAGCATCTCATAATTATCTTTATCAATAATTTCACCTTTACAGGTATACGTACCGATAATCTTTCTTCCATTATCGTACTGCTCATAATCTGTTACCTCCGGTTTTTCTCCGCCGAGATATGTAAGAACCATTTTGGAACAATCTTCTGCAAGTGTCCGTCTGTCAAGAAATACAGTAAATCCGATTTCCTCAGATGCCACTTTTTTTATAACCTCCGCCTGGCTTCCAAGTCCCGTAATATACGGCATCTCTTCACTTCCCGGCAAAATCTCTCTTCCTTCCAGAACGCCCAGAGCTCCGTATGCAAACTCATCACTTGCCGTACATAAAATATCAAGTTTTTCTCCATTCTGATAGAAGCCATCAAGAATTTCCCCGAGCTTTGTCTCTGCTGTTCCCGCACTCCAGCGCATAACAGCCGTATCCTCAAAGGAAGTTTTCTGTGACTGGCTCACAAGCGTTCCGTCATCAAAATAACTCTGGAGAACTTCCATAATTCCATTATAGAGGAAAAGGGCGTGGCTTTCGTCAGGAGAGCCCATCAGGAACTCAATATTATATGATTCATGATTTTCTCTTGCCTCATCCAGTTCTTTTGCCTTTACAATATTTTCTCCGATCATCTGTCCGATTTTTCTGAGGTCAAAGGTTACATAGTATTTTACCGCATCTGTATTCATAATCAGCGTATCATAAGCAAAAACAGGAATGGTCTTTTCTTTTGCCTCGCTTAATACATCTTCCAGTCCATAAGGATCAGACGGCGCTACAATGAGAGCGGATACTTCCTCCGCCAGAAATTCCTGGATCTGAGACACCTGAAGGGAAGTATCTCCCCCTGCATAACAGATTTCCACATCATATCCGTCTCCGTTTAATTCTTCCTCCAGAATCTCTGCATCTGCTGTCCACTTTTCATCTGTCTCCTCTGACGGCAGAAGAATGCCGACTTTCCCTTTTGGTTCTTCTTCCGGCTCTTCCTTTTCTTTTTCTTCTTCCTCTTCCGTATTTTTCAGCTCTATAGGAGGCGTCTCTCCTGTCCCCTCTTTTTCTGTTGCCTCGCTCTCATTTGCCGCTTCTGTCGCTTCTTTGCTCTTACCGCAGCCTGCAAAAAGAGAAAGAGATAAAGCCGCCCCCAATAAAAGCATCGCTGTCCTTTTTTTCATAATCCTGTCCTTTCTGATGTTTTAGAACTTTAGATTTTTATTTTATCATATAAAACAATAAGGTGTCAAAAGCGTATCGCTTTCGGCACCTTATCAACCAGCCGATTATTCTGCCGGTACGAATTCCTCTTTACCAAGTCCGCAGATCGGGCATACCCAATCTTCCGGAAGATCCTCAAATGCTGTTCCCGGCTCGATTCCGCTGTCCGGATCGCCTACCTCCGGGTCATATTCGTATCCGCATGGTTCACATACATATTTCTGCATAATATATACTCCTTTCGTTTATGTCTATTATCTTTAAAATCTTCTGATCACAGAGTTCATTTCCTCTGCTAATGGTAATTATACAATCGAAGTCCACTATTTGCAAGTCCTTTTTTAATTTTCTTTTTTCACAAATCTGTTATAGATATAATCATTTGCCGCCTTTTCCTGACTGTCATCAAGAGGAGAAAGTGTTACGTCCTCTCCATATTTCTTTTTAAGCGCCCGAAGGATCAGCTCGTCTGCAAGCTGCGGATTTTTTGGGAGAAGCGGACCATGAAGGTAAGTGCCGATCACATTTTTATATACAACACCTTCGTATCCTGATTTCCCATCGTTTCCAGAACCGTATAAAACTTTCCCAAGAGGTTTATTTTCCCCTATAAAAGTTCTTCCGCCATGATTTTCAAATCCTACTATCGGCATATCAAAAAGCTCGCTCTGCAGTACAATATTATCAATGAGACGGTCTTCTCCCTGCTCCGTATACATATCTACAAGAGAAAGTCCCTCGATCGTTCCCATATCCGTCTTATAGTAATTGCCGAGAAGCTGATAGCCGCCGCAGATTGCGATCACAACGCCGCCCTGTTCTACATATTCTTTGAAATCCTTCTGGATTTCTTTTAGCTTTTCACACACAAGCATCTGCTCTCTGTCAGAACCGCCGCCCAGAAGCACAATGTCCAGATTGGAAAAATCAATGTTATCGTCCAGCTCAAAGGCTATGGTTTCCGCCTCGATTCCTCTCCAGAGGCATCGTTTCATAAGGCACTGAATATTTCCCCGGTCGCCGTAGAGATTTAAAAGGTCCGGGTATAAATGTCCGATTGTCAGCTTCATTTCTTTTCTCCCTCCAGCTTCTTAAGTATATTTCTTGTACTGAAAAGCGCAGTATAATTTACAAGCACATAGAGATTTCCCGTCCCCTTTTTCACACAGCTTTTTACAGCGCTCTCCACATCCGGTTCAAGTTCTGAAGGAATGTCCACGTATTTCAGACGGAGACGCATATCCTGACAGCGAATCCCGCTTACTGTAATAGAACGGATACTCTCTTCTTTTAAAAGGTCAAAATCCACGTCCCACAGCCAGGAAATATCTCGTCCGTCCTGGGCGTTATCGTTAATGACGATCATAATATCTTTCGGGCTTTTATCCTGCATGACAGCGGAAATATTCTGGTTAAAGCCAGCCGGGTTTTTTGCAAGATTCAGCATAACGCCCGTTCCCTCTATGCGGAACTGCTCCATACGCCCGTTTTCCGGATTAAAGCTTTTGAGCATTTCATAAAAACTGTTTCCGGAAAAACCAGCAGTACGAATTGCCGCATATGCAGCCAGAATATTATACACATTGTAAAAGCCTTTATAGTTGGCTGATAAAAGCTTATCCTCCACGCGGAAGGAAAGCTGTTCTCCCACTTTCACATCGTACGCATCGTACTGAAGGGCAGGTCTTTGAAATCCGCATTTGGGACATTTGTAATCGCCCAGCTGACTGTAATGATAAAAGCTGTACTGAAGTCTTTCCCCGCATTTTTTACAGAAACGTCCCTCTCTGATCTCGTTTGCCGCAGACTGTACAACAGGTTTGCTGATACCGTACGTCACATAAGGATTTCCACTGTCCATTGCAAGATAAGCAGAAAGCGCGTCGTCTCCGTTTACAATTACCTTCATTTCAGGAACTTTACGCATCATCTCTTCCAGAATATTCATGGTAATATCAATTTCCCCATAACGGTCAAGCTGATCGCGGAAAAGATTTGTCATAACCATATAATCCGGGTGAATGGCAGGAAAAATATATTTTGTGGAAGCCTCATCCACCTCAATGCAGGCATAGTCCGCATCCAGCGTTCCATTCCATTTTGCACCCAGAACAAACGCTGCCACAACTCCGTTTAGCATATTGGAACCCGTATGGTTGCAGATTACTTTTTTTCCTTCTTTTTCAAGAGCAGCACAGAGCATATTGTTTGTTGTTGTTTTTCCGTTTGTTCCGCAGACTACAAATATTTTTTCTCTTACCTGACCGGAAAGCTGTTCCAGAATATCCGGACAGAGCTTTAATGCAATTTTTCCAGCCCAGGTCACGCCCTGTCGTCCCATTTTCTTACATATATATCCAGTAAATTTTGCTGCAGTAACAGCAGCCATTCTTCTTATTTTCATTTTCTGTAAATCCTTTGTTTTCTTCTTAAAATCATTGTTTCCCTTCTTCAACGATTTTACGATACTTTTCTCAAATAATCAAGGATAAAAAAAGATGCCCGCCATATGACAGACATCTTTTTTTGCTGAATATTAAACTAACTCGATTAATACTTCCATTGCAGCGTCGCCCTTACGCGGTCCGATTTTGATGATTCTTGTGTAACCACCGTTACGGTCAACGTATTTTGGAGCGATTTCAGTAAACATTTTGTTTACCATATCTACTTCTTTTGTATTTTTCTTTCTTCCAGCGCCTTTTGCAGGTACTTCTTTTACCGGATAGAATACTTTCATCATCTGACGACGAGCGTGAAGTCTGGACGGAGCATCTTTTGTGATCTCTTTCTGAACTTCATCGTATACAGTTTTCTTCTTTCCGTCTACAACTTCTTTTACTCTCTTGCCTTCAGCATCTTTGCGGGCAACTTTAGCTGTTACAGTAACTGTCTCGAAGTTGTCTTTCTCACGTACAGCCATAGCGATAAGGCCTTCAGCGATTTTACGGATTTCTTTTGCTTTTGCTTCTGTAGTAACAATTTTGCCATTGTATAACAGATTTGTTACCTGGTTTCTCAGTAATGCTTTTCTCTGAGCAGAAGTTCTGCTTAATTTTCTATATTTTGCCATTTTATTTTCCTCCATCTGTGGGACAGCGAAACATGCTTGTTCGGTCTTACTGCTCCGCTGCTTAGGCATCCCCACCAAGTATATTTAAACTGCGTCTGCATCTGAACTTACAGAATGCTTTATTCCTCTGTAGGCTGAAGCTGCAATCCAAGTTCTTTCAGTTTTGCAAGAACTTCTTCCAGCGATTTACGACCAAGGTTACGAACCTTCATCATATCATCGGAAGTCTTATTGCACAGCTCTTCTACTGTATTGATTCCGGCTCTCTTTAAGCAGTTGTAGGAACGAACGGAAAGCTCCAGCTCGTCAATGCTCATCTCAAGAACCTTCTCTTTTTCATTGTCTTCTTTCTCAATCATAACCTCAGCGGTCTTTGCATTTTCAGAAAGGTCAATGAAAAGGCTTAAATGTTCACTTAATACCTTTGCAGCAAGGCTTACTGCCTCGTCCGGATCAAGTGTTCCATTTGTATATACATCCAGCGTAAGCTTGTCATAATCTGTAACCTGACCTACACGAGTGTTTTCCACAATCATGTTTACTCTGTCTACCGGAGTATAAATTGCATCTACTGCAAGAACTCCGATCGGCATATCGTCAGATTTTCCTTTATCTGCACTTACATAACCGCGTCCTTTTGTAATAGTAAGTTCCATTGCAAGTCTGCAGTCCTTACCACCGTTTAAGGTTGCGATCACCTGGTCAGGATTCATGATCTCAATATCCTGATCAGCCTGAATATCTGCTGCTGTCACAACACCTTTTCCCTCACACTCAATGTATGCGGTCTTTGGCTCATTATCACTGCTGTTATTCTTGATTGCAAGACTCTTCAGATTCATAATGATCTCGGATACGTCTTCCTTCACTCCCGGAATGGAACTGAATTCATGAAGAACTCCGTCAATCTTAACCTGGCTTACTGCTGCTCCCGGCAGGGAGGACAGCATAATTCTGCGAAGAGAATTGCCAAGTGTAGTACCGTAACCTCTCTCAAGAGGCTCTACTACGAATCTTCCAAATTTCTTATCTTCAGATAATTCTGTAATTTCGATTTTTGGTTTATTGAAATCAAACACTATAAAGTCCCTCCTTCTGGGTATTCAACGTTTGAGGGGTAAAATTATACTTTATTATTTAGAATACAGCTCGACGATAAGCATTTCGTTTACAGGAACGTCGATAGCTTCTCTTCTCGGAAGTTCTTTTACTGTTCCTCTTAAGTTGTCCTGATCTGCTTCCAGCCATTCCGGTACAAGTCTTCCGCCTGTTACTTCAAGAATGCCTTTGTATCTCTCAGAACCTTTTGCTTTTTCTTTAACTTCGATCACATCACCAGCTTTTACAAGATAAGATGGGATATTTACACATTTGCCATTTACAAGAATATGCTTGTGGTCAACGATCTGACGAGCTTCTCTTCTTGTTCTTGCAAATCCAAGACGGAATATTACATTGTCCAGTCTTGTCTCAAGCATGATCATCATGTTTTCACCAGCCTGCCCCGGCATTCTGTCTGCTTTCTTGTAGTAGTTACGGAAAGGTTTCTCAAGAACTCCGTAGATGAATTTTGCTTTCTGTTTTTCTCTTAACTGTAAACCGTATTCAGAGATTTTGCGGTTTGCACGTTTTAACTGTCTTGTGGATTTTTTATCAATTCCTAAGTAAATTGGATCCAGACCAAGGGATCTGCATCTTTTCAGAACAGGCACTCTATTTACAGCCATTTCAAACTACCTCCTAATTAGACTCTTCTGCGTTTTGGTGGACGGCATCCGTTGTGCGGAACCGGTGTTACGTCACGAATACTTGTTACTTCTAATCCGCAGGCCTGAAGAGCACGGATTGCAGCTTCACGTCCTGAACCAGGACCTTTTACCATAACGTCAACTGTTTTTAAACCATGTACTAACGCAGCTTTTGTTGCTGTTTCAGCAGCCATCTGTGCTGCATAAGGAGTAGATTTCCTTGAACCTCTAAATCCCAGACCGCCTGCACTTGCCCATGAAAGAGCGTTTCCTTCACTGTCAGTCAGAGTAACAATTGTATTGTTAAAAGAAGACTGAATGTGTGCCTGTCCGTGTTCAACGTTTTTCTTGACACGACGTTTTGTCGTTTTCTTAGTCACTTTTGCCATTTTAAAACTAACCTACACTTTCCTTTTTATTATCTATTTATCAACAAATTACTTTTTCTTATTTGCAACAGTTCTCTTAGGACCTTTGCGTGTTCTTGCATTTGTTTTTGTCTTCTGGCCACGAACCGGAAGTCCTTTACGATGACGGATACCTCTGTAGCATCCGATTTCCT
>URHH01000095.1 GCA_900547615.1 uncultured Blautia sp.
GAACCCGTGTTTCCGCCGTGAGAGGGCGGCGTCTTAACCCCTTGACCAACTGGCCATATGACATATGTTTTTGTGTTTTATAAATATCAGAAAACTGATATTTGAAGCAGCCAGTACGGGAATCGAACCCGTGTTTCCGCCGTGAGAGGGCGGCGTCTTAACCCCTTGACCAACTGGCCTCATGTCATATGTTTTTGTGCTGTCTCAACCGACTTGCTTAGTATATAACAAGTTTTGATAAAATGCAAGCCTTTTTTTGAAAAAATTTTAATTTTTTTAAAAATACCGACAATGGAGATCGGAAAAGCGCAGTTTTACGGGCAATATAGCTTGAGTTCCGGGAGAAAAGTAGTATAATAAAAGAGTAGCAAAATAGAAAATATATAAAAAAGGGAGGTTTTACCATGAAAAGAAAATTATTGCCGTTTCTGCTGACTTCTTTGGTGATGGCAGCACCGTTATACACGGTAAATGCAGAGGAGCTGACAGACGGGAGGACAGCGGAAGTAAGTCTGGAAAGTGTGGAACCGGCAGAAGGGGTAACGGTACCGGAGGGGTCTGAAACAACAGAAAGCGAGATTCTTTGTCCGGGAGAGAGTGCGCGTGTTTATTTTACAGTGACAGGAGAAGGGTCTGTGCGCACGGAATGCACTTCGCCGGACGCTGTGATCAAAAATAAAGGTTACAGCAAAATCCAGACAGGAGATTATGTACAGTATAAATACGAGTACGAGGTTTCTTTTACAAAAGAAGGCAGTTATAAAGTTACCTTTATCCATGATGAGAGCAAAACCACCTTCGACTATCTGGCAGAAGTGAAGGCACATGAATATGAAAAAGGAAAAACAACAGAAGCCACCTGCCAGTCAGAGGGATTTACAGAATATATCTGTAAAAACTGCGGAAAAACAGAAAAAAGAGACATAGTTCCGGCAAAACCTCATGAATGGGCAAAAGAGTATGTCACAGATAAGGAGCCTTCCTGTGAGGAAAAAGGGCAGAAAAGTATTCACTGCAGTGTGTGCGGCACAATAAAAAAAGAGAGCATAGAAGAAATTCCGGCTCTCGGCCACAAATATAAAACAGAAATTCAAAAAGCATCTTTTGAAAAAGACGGAAGTGCGAAAACAACCTGTACAGTATGTCAGAAAGAAAAAGAAAATAAAGTGATTCCCCGTGTGGTAGAAGTTTCCCTTTCCCAAAAAGAGTACAGCTATAACGGAACAAACAGAAAGCCTGAAGTCGTCCTTCGTGATAAGACGGGGAAAATTCTTCCGGCAGAGTGCTGTCAGGTTACTTATCCGGGAGAAAGTAAAAAGCCGGGTACTTATACGCTTGCTGTTACATTAAAGGGCGATTCCTATGAAGGAAGTAAAATTGAAGAGTATAAGATTGTAAAAGGAAATCAGATAATTTCGCTCTCTGATATGGAAAAGCGGATAGACAGCAAAACCGTTACGCTGAAGGCAAAAATTACCCAGGGAAATAAAACGGGAAAATTCAGTTATAAATCTGATAATCCGGACGTGGCTTCTGTGACAAGCTGGGGAAAAGTTACGTTTCATAAAGTGGGAAAAGTAAAAATTACGGCATATACAAAAGAAAGCGGAAATTATAACGGGGCGTCCAGGACGATTACTTTGACAGTTACTCCAAAGCCGACAGTTGTGACAAAGCTTCAGAGCGAGAAAAAGGGCTGTCTTAACATTCGCTACAGAGGAGAAAAAGATGCGGACGGCTATCAGATCCAGTGCAGCACTTCGGCAGATATGAAGGGAGCAAAGAGTTATTCTGTAAAAAATCCTGCAGTTTCCAGCTATTCCAGAACCGATATGAAAAGCGGTTCCAAATGCTATGTCCGCGTAAGAACCTTTAAAAATGTAAATGGGGAGCGGATTTATTCCAACTGGAGCGGTGTGAAAAATATAAAAATAAAATAAAAATATTGACCAAACATGTTTTCTGGTATACAATATGGAAAGAAACGGACCGGCACTTTTTGCAAGTGCCGGTTTTAAATGCGCAAGTTTAGAAAGGAATGGAAGAATGCCAAAAAAGAACACCTATGATGCAGCCAGTATTTCTGTTCTGGAAGGACTGGAGGCAGTAAGAAAGCGTCCTGGTATGTATATAGGAAGTGTTTCCAGAAAAGGACTGAACCATCTGATATATGAAATTGTAGATAATGCAGTGGACGAACATCTTGCAGGATACTGCAGCGAAATTCATGTAGTGCTGGAAAAAGACGGATCCTGTACAGTGGAAGACAACGGAAGAGGAATTCCTGTAGATATGCACGAAAAGGGCGTTTCTGCAGAACGTCTTGTTTTTACTACCTTACACGCAGGAGGAAAATTTGATAATTCTGCATATAAGACAAGCGGTGGTCTTCATGGCGTAGGTTCCTCTGTCGTGAATGCTCTGTCCACATATCTTGATATAAAAATCAGCAGGGACGGATACGTTCACCACGATCACTATGAGAGAGGGATTCCCACACTTGAGCTGGAAGAAGGACTGCTTCCAAAGCTTGGAAGAACGAAACAGACTGGAACCTGCATTAATTTTCTTCCTGATCCGGAAATTTTTGAAAAGACAAGATTTTCCGCAACAGAGGTCAAAAGCCGTCTTCATGAGACAGCATACTTAAATCCTGATCTTACCATCTGTTTTGAGGATAAAAGAAAAGAGGAACCGGAAAAAATCGAGTTTCATGAGCCGGAGGGGATCATTGGTTTTATCCGTGATCTGAACCACAATGTGGAAGTCTTACATGAACCTGTGTATATAAAAGGCGAGGCAGAGGGAATCCAGGTGGAGGCTGCGTTTCAGTTTACAAACGAGTTCCGGGAAAACGTCCTCGGATTCTGCAACAACATTTATAATGCAGAGGGCGGAACCCATCTGACAGGGTTTAAAACAACCTTTACGACGGTTATGAATACATATGCCCGTGAAATTGGCGTTCTCAAAGAAAAAGATGCAAATTTCACAGGTGCGGATATTCGAAACGGCATGACAGCCGTTGTTTCTATCAAGCACCCGGCGCCAAGATTTGAAGGGCAGACAAAGACAAAGCTTGACAATCAGGACGCGGCAAGAGCGACAGGAAAAGTAATGGGCGAGCAGCTTGTTCTTTATTTTGACAGGAATCTTGAGGTTTTAAAATCTGTGCTTTCCTGCGCGGAAAAAGCAGCGAAGATACGAAAGACAGAGGAACGGGCAAAGACAAATCTTCTCACAAAACAGAAGTATTCCTTTGATTCCAACGGAAAACTTGCAAACTGTGAGAAAAAAGACCCGGCTCTCTGCGAGATTTTTATTGTGGAGGGAGATTCTGCGGGCGGTTCTGCGAAAACAGCAAGAGACCGAAATTATCAGGCGATCCTTCCTATCAGAGGAAAGATCCTGAATGTGGAAAAAGCGACCATTGATAAGGTACTGGCAAATGCGGAAATTAAAACCATGATAAATGCTTTTGGATGCGGTTTTTCCGAAGGATACGGAAATGATTTTGATATTACAAAGCTCCGCTATGATAAAATTGTGATCATGGCAGATGCGGATGTGGACGGCGCGCATATTTCAACCCTTCTTCTTACTTTGTTTTACCGGTTTATGCCGGAACTGATTTATGAGGGACACGTATATATTGCCATGCCGCCTTTATATAAAGCAATGCCGAAAAAAGGTCCGGAGGAGTATCTCTACGATGACAAGGCGCTTGAGCGTTACCGGAAAAACCACAAGCCGGGAAGCTTTACTCTTCAGAGATATAAAGGCCTTGGAGAGATGGACGCCCAGCAGCTTTGGGATACCACTTTAAACCCGGAAACAAGAATGATGAAGCGTGTGGAAATTGAAGATGCCCGTCTTGCCTCCAGTGTTACGGAAATCCTTATGGGAAGCGAAGTTCCACCGAGAAAGGCATTTATTTACGAACATGCACAGGACGCAGAGCTTGATATTTAGGAGATAGATGGATTATGGAAACAAAACAGGACAATATTATCCGCACAGATTATTCGGAGATCATGCAGAAGTCTTATATCGACTATGCCATGAGCGTAATTGTATCGAGGGCTCTTCCGGATGTGCGGGACGGTTTAAAGCCGGTACAGAGAAGAACCCTCTACGATATGTATGAACTTGGGATCCGTTACGACAGACCATACAGAAAATGCGCCCGTATTGTGGGTGATACAATGGGTAAATATCACCCTCACGGAGACAGCTCTATTTATGAAGCCCTTGTTGTGATGGCGCAGGAATTTAAAAAAGGGAAAACTCTTGTAGACGGTCACGGAAACTTCGGTTCCATAGAAGGAGACGGCGCGGCTGCCATGCGATACACGGAGGCGCGCCTGGAAAAACTGACCCAGGAAGTATTTCTTGAGGACCTTGATAAAAATGTGGTGGATTTTCTTCCAAACTTTGACGAGACAGAGAAAGAACCGGAGGTTCTTCCCGTGCGGATCCCCAATCTTCTCGTAAACGGAGCAGAGGGAATTGCAGTCGGCATGGCAACCAGCATTCCGCCGCATAATCTGGGAGAAGTAGCAGATGCAGTAAAAGCGTATATGAAAAATAATGACATCAGTGTAAAAGGGCTGATGCGCTATTTGAAAGGACCGGATTTCCCGACAGGGGGAATCGTCATTAACAAGGACGAGCTTCTGAAAATATACGAGACGGGAACCGGTAAAATCCGTCTTCGCGGAAAAGTGGAGGTCGAGAAATTAAAAGGCGGCAGACGCCAGCTTGTGATCACAGAAATTCCGTATACTATGCTGGGAGCTAATATCGGAAAGTTTTTGAATGATGTGGCAACTCTTGTAGAGACGAAAAAGACTACGGATATTGTGGATATTTCCAATCAGTCCTCAAAAGAGGGAATCCGCATTGTGCTGGAGCTGAAACGCGACGCAGATGTGGAAAATCTTACAAATATGCTTTACAAAAAAACAAGACTTGAGGATACTTTTGGCGTGAATATGCTTGCCGTAGCAAACGGGAGACCGGAAACTTTAAGTCTAAAAAAAGTAATCGAGTATCATGTGGAATTTCTCTTTGAAATCACCACAAGAAAATATAATACGCTTCTTTCAAGAGAACTGGAGAAAAAAGAAATTCAGGAAGGTCTTATTAAAGCGTGTGATGTGATTGACCTGATCATTGAAATTCTTCGTGGCAGTAAGAACCGGGAACAGGTAAAGAAGTGTCTTGTGAGTGGTGTGACAGAAGGAATCCGTTTCCGTACAAAGACAGGGGAGAAGGCGGCATCAAAGCTTCGCTTTACAGAAAACCAGGCAACTGCAATTCTGGATATGCGTCTTTACCGTCTGATCGGTCTGGAGATGGAGGCTCTGGAAGCAGAATACGAAAAAACTATGAAAAACATAGAGCGCTATCAGGATATTCTGGAAAATTATGATTCTATGGCAGGTGTGATCACAAAAGAACTGGATTCCATTAAAAAAGAGTACGGAACTCCGAGAAAGACAGCGATTGAAAACGGGGAAGAGGCTGTTTACGAAGAGAAAAAGATGGAAGAGATGGAAGTCTGCTTCTTAATGGATCGCTTCGGATATATGAAACTCATTGACAAGGCAGCCTATGAGAGAAATAAAGAAGCTGCCCACGGAGAAAATAAATTTGTGTTTACCTGTATGAATACAGATAAAATCTGTGTTTTTACAGATGCCGGAAAAATGCACACCATAAAGGCGGCAGATATTCCTATGGGACGCTTCCGCGACAAGGGCGTTCCGGCAGATAATCTGAGCAATTACGACAGCGGAGCAGAACAGATGCTTTATGTTGCGCCTGTTTCCAGAATCGGACAGAGCAAACTTCTTTTTGTTACGGAAATGTCCATGTGTAAGCTGGTGGACGGTGCAGAATTTAATGTATCAAAGAGAACCATTGCTTCCACAAAGCTGACGGAGGGAGATAAACTTATTTTTGTGGCTCCTGCAGATGAGATGGAGTATGTGGTGCTTCAGAGTGCCGGAGGAAGCTTCCTGCGATTTTTAAAGCAGGAAGTAGCTTCCATGAAAAAAACGGCAGTTGGCGTAAGAGGAATGAAACTGGCAGAAGGGGATAAATTGGAACATGCATATCTCCTGGAAGGTCATAAAGAATATTCAATTCCTTATGGGAATAAAGAATATCCTCTTCATAAAGTACGCCTTGGCAAGCGCGATACAAAGGGAATTAAGCCAAGAATCTGAAAAAGTCAGGAAAAGACTTGCATTTCCCGGATATTGGTGTTAAAATAAGAAAAGAAACTTAGAAGTTACCGGCATAGGAGTGGGCATTTGCCCACTCCTATTTGCTGAAATAAGAAAGGCAGGTGGGAAACATGAGCAGGCGGGAGGAATACGAGAAGTATGCAGAAACACTTCTTGCTCCTATTGTAGAAGGCTGCGGATTTGAGCTTGTAGATGTGGAATACGTAAAAGAAGCGGGAAACTGGTATCTCCGGGGGTATATTGACAAACCGGGCGGCATCACTGTAAATGACTGTGAGGCAGTAAGCCGTATTTTCAGTGATAAACTGGACGAAAAAGACTTTATTGAGGACAGTTATATTATGGAAATCAGTTCCCCGGGACTTGACAGACCACTGAAAAAGGAAAAAGATTTTGCAAGAAGCATGGGCAAGCTGGTGGAGGTGCGGACCTACCGGCCAATCGAAAAACAAAAAGAATTCTGTGGTGTTTTAACCGCATATGACAGCAGTACAGTGACGATCCAGGAAGATGAGGAGACAAGAACCTTTGACAGAAAAGACATTGCACTCATCAGGCTGGCGATTGAATTTTAAAACTCAGCTTTTAACAAAATTAGGAGGAAAAGAAAAAAATGAACAGAGAGTTAATGGAAGCGCTGGATGTTCTGGAAAAGGAAAAAAATATCAGCAAGGATACCCTTCTGGAGGCGATTGAGCAGTCTTTGATCCAGGCATGTAAAAATCACTTTGGAAAGGCTGATAACGTACATGTATCCATTAATCCGGAAACCTGTGACTTCAGTGTGTATGCAGACAGAACAGTAGCCGAGTTTGTGGAAGATCCGGCACTTGAGATTTCTCTGGCGGAAGCGCAGAAAATAAACGTAAATGCAGAAGTGGGAGACGTTGTAAAAGTACAGATCCAGTCAAAAGAATTCGGACGTATTGCAACACAGAATGCAAAGAACGTAATTCTTCAGAAAATCCGTGAAGAGGAAAGAAAAGTTCTTTACGATCAGTATTACGGAATTGAAAAAGAAGTAGTAACCGGTATTGTACAGCGTGTGATGGGCAAGAATGTAAGCATTAACCTTGGAAAGGCAGATGCTGTATTAAGCGAGAACGAGCAGGTAAAGGGAGAAGTATTTAAACCGACAGAACATATTAAAGTATACATTCTGGAGGTAAAGGATACGCCGAAAGGACCACGCATTCTTGTTTCCAGAACGCACCCGGGACTTGTAAAGAGGCTGTTTGAGTCTGAGGTTGCAGAGGTAAAAGACGGAACAGTGGAAATTAAGAGCATTGCACGTGAGGCTGGCTCCCGTACTAAGATTGCAGTGTGGAGCAACGACCCGGACGTAGATCCGGTAGGCGCATGTGTCGGTATGAACGGCGCCCGTGTAGGAGCCATTGTCAATGAGCTTCGCGGAGAAAAGATCGATATTATCAACTGGGACGAGAATCCGGCGATCTTAATTGAAAATGCTTTAAGTCCTGCAAAAGTAATCGCAGTTATGGCAGATCCGGATGAAAAAACCGCGCTTGTTGTAGTTCCGGATTATCAGCTTTCTCTTGCAATCGGCAAGGAGGGACAGAATGCCCGTCTTGCAGCAAGACTGACAGGATTTAAGATTGATATTAAGAGCGAGACACAGGCAAGAGAATCCGGCGATTTCTATGACTATGAGGAAGAACCGGCAGAGGAAGCAGCTTCTGACGATACTTTGGAAGAGGAGCCGGAAGAAGCGGCAGAAGAAGTATGAGCACAAAGGGAAAAATCCCCATGCGCCAGTGTACCGGCTGCAGGGAAATGAAAAATAAAAAAGAAATGATCAGAGTCTTAAAAACAGCGGAGGGCGAAATCCTTCTTGATGCTACAGGCAGAAAGAACGGACGCGGCGCTTATATATGCCGCTCGGCAGAATGCCTGGAAAAGGCGATGAAAAATCGCGGTCTGGAAAGATCTTTGAAGACGCAGATCCCGGAAGCTGTTTATGAAGAGCTGAAAAAGGAGTTTGCACAGATTGACAAACAGTAAAATTTTATCTTTGATAGGACTTGCCACAAAAGCGGGAAAAACAGTAAGCGGAGAATTTTCCACTGAAAAATCCGTGAAAACAGGAAATGGATTTCTTGTTGTGGCAGCAGAAGATGCCTCTGAAAACACGAAAAAGAAATTTCGGAATATGTGCAGTTTTTACCAGGTTCCGATTTATTTTCATGGAGATAAGGAAAGCCTGGGCAGGGCAATGGGAAAAGAATACCGTGCCTGTCTTGCCGTACAGGATGAAAATTTTGCGAAAGCAATTATGAGGGAACTGGAAAAATAGTCCGAAAGGACATCGTGCTACTGAAGGAGGTATGTAAATGTCGAAAATCAGAGTACATGAGCTTGCCAAAGAACTTGGCAGGCAGAACAAAGAAGTGATCGAATGTTTAAAATCCGGCGGCGTAGATGTCAAAAGCCACATGAGCAATGTGGACGAAGCACAGGCTGCTATGGTAAAACAAAAATTTAGAAATATGGGAAAGGAGCAAATGACAAAGTTGGATACTCCCAAGACAGAAGAAAAGGTAACAGCGGTGAACGCAGAGGCGGAGACACCGAAGAAAAAGAAAAACATTATCCGTGTATTCCACGCACAGAATGCAAGCGACGGAGGAAAAAACAGAAAGAAACCGGAAGGTGACAAAAAGCCGGCGCGCCCGCAGGGAAATAATGAAAAACGTCAGCAGAATGGAAAGACACAGGAGGCAAAGGCAGCGCCTCAGGGAAATGCTTCTCAGAGACAGAGCGAAGGTGCAGGAAGCCGTCCGGCAAGAGGCGGAGAGAGAAACAACGGCACACAGAACCGAACAGGCGCACCAAGAGACAGCCGCGCAGGTGAGAGAGGCGAGAGAAGAGATAATTCCCGTTTCCAGAACCGTTCTCCAAGAAATGGCGAGGGAAGAGACAGCCGTCCGGCAAGAGGCGGAGAGAATGCAGGACGCAGCGCAAGACCTGGCGAAAACAGAGAAAACCGTGAGAACAGAGGAAGATTTTCTCAGGGAAGACCCCAGGGAGGACAGGGAAGAAGCGAAGGTAGAGACGGAAGAGACGGCGGC
>URHH01000096.1 GCA_900547615.1 uncultured Blautia sp.
TACCTGCCACGCTTTCCGGGACAGCCAAGCGTTTTTGCCTCCCCTGCCTCAAAATTTGCAGTCAATGGTCTTACCGTATCTCTTGCCCGCGAACTTGGTCCGAAGGGAATCCGCGTCAATGCAGTTGCCCCCGGAATTACAAGAACCGATATGATGAAAGCCGTTCCAAAAGAGGTTATCGAGCCTCTTATAAATCAGATTCCTCTTCGCCGCCTCGGTGAACCGGAAGACATTGCAAACGCTTTTGTTTTTCTTGCTTCTGACGAAGCTTCCTATATTACAGGTGTTGTATTAAGCGTAGACGGCATGGCGCGGTCATAATTTTCACTTCAAATTTACTTAAAAAGGAGAGTTTAACATGGGATTTTTCGATTTTTTCAAAATACCGGATATTAATCAGGAAATACAGAATTATAAGGAAACAGCAGGCGCGATTCTCTTAGATGTCCGCACACCTCAGGAATACAGAGAAGGACATATTCCGGGAAGTAAAAATATTCCTCTGCAGTCTATTCAGAATATTTCTTCTGTAACTTCCCAAAAAGACGCTCCGCTTTTCGTATACTGCCACTCCGGAAGCAGAAGCCGTCAGGCAGTTGATTTTCTGACCCACATGGGATATACAAATGTAAAAAATTCCGGAGGCATTGCCTCCTATACAGGAAAGGTGGAAGTCTGATATGAAAGTTGTTATTGTAGGCGGCGTTGCAGGAGGAGCAACTGCCGCAGCCAGAATCCGAAGATTAGACGAGCAGGCTGAGATTATCGTATTTGAACGATCCGGATATATTTCCTACGCAAACTGCGGTCTTCCCTACTACATAGGCGATACCATCACCGACCCGGAAGCCCTTACCCTTCAGACACCCGAAAGCTTTTTCTCCCGGTTCCGGATTACCATGAAGGTTCGCCACGAAGTCACTGCCATTCATACAGAACGCAGTACCGTGTCTGTAAAAAATCTGGAAACAGGCGCAGAATTTGAGGAAAGCTACGACAAACTTTTGCTCTCCCCGGGGGCAAGACCTTCTCTTCCCCCTGTTCCGGGCACTGACATTGACCGTCTCTTTACCCTTCGCACAGTGGAAGACACGTTCCGCATTAAGGACTATGTTAATAAAAAGAACCCCCGTTCCGTCATACTGGCAGGAGGAGGCTTTATCAGCCTTGAGCTTGCAGAAAATCTCCGCCATCTCGGTATGGAGGTTACGATTATCCAGCGCCCAAAACAGCTTATGAATCCCTTTGATTCTGATATGGCGTCTTTTATCCACAATGAAATGCGCAGTCACGGAATAAATCTCCTTCTGGGGCATACAGTGGAAGGCTTCGAGGAAACAGGAAACGGCATGCGTGTACTTTTAAAAGGAGAATCCCCTCTTTATGCGGATATGGCGGTTCTCGCCATCGGTGTCTCTCCTGATACGCGCCTTGCAGAAATGGCAGGTCTGAAACTTGGCATAAAAAACAGCATTATAGTAAATGAGAGAATGGAAACTTCTGTTCCGAATATTTTCGCTGTGGGAGACGCCGTTCAGGTAAAACACTTTGTGTCAGGCGAAGATTCCCTGATTTCTCTTGCAGGTCCGGCAAATAAACAGGGACGCATCGCCGCCGACAATATCTGCGGCAAAGACAGCCGGTATTCGGGCTCACAGGGCAGCTCCATCATAAAAGTATTCGATATGACAGCTGCTGTTACAGGTCTCAATGAAAGAAACGCAGAAAAAGCAGGGCTTTCTGTTGATAAAGTGATTCTTTCTCCCATGAGCCATGCAGGCTATTATCCCGGTGGAAAAGTAATGACAATGAAAGTAGTATTTGAAAAAGAAACTTACCGCCTTCTCGGCGCTCAGATCGTAGGATATGAAGGTGTGGATAAACGAATTGACGTCCTGGCAACTGCCATTCGTGCCGGAATGAAAGCCACGGACTTAAAGGAACTGGATCTTGCTTACGCGCCTCCCTATTCCTCTGCCAAAGACCCGGTAAATATGGCTGGATTTATGATTGAAAATATTGCTTCCGGACAGTTAAAGCAGTTCCACCTTGGAGATATAAAAACTCTTCCTCTTGATGGAAGCGTGACACTTCTTGACGCCCGTACAAAAGGAGAATTTTCACGCGGTCATGTGAATGGTTTTATCAATATTCCCGTTGATCTGCTCCGTGAAAATCTGGATAAGATTCCAAAGGACAAGCCTGTGTATGTTATGTGCCAGAGCGGTCTTCGAAGCTATATTGCCTGCTGTATTTTAAAAGGTGAAGGATACGAAGCATATAATTTTTCCGGCGGCTGCCGCTTCTATGACGCAGTAGTAAACGACCGGAAACTGATCCAAAATTCTTCTCCCTGCGGAATGGATCAGTAAAAGTTGCGAAGGAGCCATCTCTTTCACGGTCAAAAACCGAAAAGAGACAGCTCCTTTGTATTGTTGTCACACTTTAAAAGAAATCTCACGTCCTGTAGGCGTGTACTGATAATACCGTACACCTGCTCTGTCCAGCATTCTCTTTGATGCAATAACAGAGGGCGTGTCCGCATATTTATCGCAGGCATACACGATTGTTTTAATCCCCGCCTGGATAATTGCTTTTGCACATTCATTACATGGAAAAAGTGAAACGTAAAGCTTTGCCCCTTCCAGGCTTCCCCCTCTGTAATTTAAAATTGCATTTAATTCGCTGTGCGTCACATACAGATACTTTGTTTCCAGAGGCTCTCCCTCTCTTGCCCAGGGAAATTCATCATCTGAGCAGCCTTTTGGAAACCCGTTATAACCCATAGAAAGAATTTTATTATCTTCGCTTACAATACAGGCTCCCACCTGGGAACTGGGGTCTTTGGAGCGCATTCCGGAGAGAATCGCAACTCCCATAAAATATTCGTCCCAGGAAAGATAGTCCTGACGTTTCTGATTTTTATCCATTTAAAATCCCCCCAACAGTATTTTATTCTTCTATCTGTGCAATTCTCCTGATGTGTCTCTCATCACCTGAAAACGGGGTGTTGAGGAAAGTCTCTACAATTTTTAACGCAAGTCCGGCGCCGACTACACGACCGCCCATTGCCAGAACATTGGCATCATTGTGAAGTCTCGTTGCCTCTGCTGAAAAACAGTCGGAGCAGAGCGCACAGCGGATTCCTTTTACCTTATTTGCTGTAATGGAAATGCCGATTCCCGTTCCGCAGATTAAAATACCTTTTTCACATTCTCCAGATGCCACTGCATTTGCAACCAGTTTTCCATAAACAGGATAATCTACCGCCTCTTCGCTGTCGCAGCCGTAATCTTTATATTCGATTCCCTGTAAGTCCAGATACTTTTTAATCTCCTGCTTTAATTCAAATCCGCCGTGGTCACTTCCTAATGCTATCATTTTATGTCCTCCTGTATGTTTATAATTTTATGTCCTGCCGCTTTTAAAAGGCGGTTCATAATTGCCTGTCCCATTCTCGGGGTATAAAAAGCCTCCGAATAAATCACATCTGCCTCACACTGGTCAAATTCTCTCAGCACCTCATAAAGATTATGGGCAATGGTCTCCTCTTCCTCCCGGCTTCCGATACACTTTACAATTCCGCAGGTATACTGCCCCTTTGTTTCCTCAGTGGCAATGATCCCTGCTTTTTTTCCCTGCGCTTCTGCTTCCTTTGCAAAATTATTGATGGCTTTTACTACCTGGGAAAGCTCGCCTTCCACAATAGAAAGCTCTGCCTTTGGGGCATAATGTCTGTATTTCATTCCCGGGGCCTTCGGGCGTACCTTACTGTCAGGAGCGATCAGCCCCTTATCCATCTTTACTTCTCCCAAAGTTTCTTTCAGCATCTCCAGAGAAATATATCCGGGTCGCAGTACGACCGGTATTTCTTCTGTAAAATCTACGATCGTAGATTCCAGTCCGATTCCAACGGCTCCTCCATCCAGGATCATATCGATTCTTTCTCCAAGATCCTCTTTTACATGGGAAGCCGTAGTCGGGCTTGGTCTTCCGGAAGTATTGGCGCTGGGCGCCGCCACATATCCTCCTGCTGCCTGGATAAGCGCCTGTGCGATTTTATCGCTTGGAAATCTCACAGCAACGCTTTCCAGTCCTCCCGTTGTCTCCGCCGGAACTATATCTGCTTTCTGTAAAATCATGGTAAGCGGTCCCGGCCAGTATTTTTCTGCAAGGATCCTGGCTTTCGACGGAATTTCCCGGACGATCTTATCAAGACTTTCCATATCCGCGATATGGATAATAAGCGGATTATCGGAAGGTCTTCCTTTCGCCGCGTATATTTTCATGGAAGCCTGCGGGTCCAGAGCGTTTCCTCCAAGTCCGTAAACCGTCTCTGTAGGGAAAGCCACAAGTCCGCCGTTTTTTAAAATCTCCCCGGCTCTCTCGATTCCCTCTTTATCGATTTTTTCCTCCGTCATGGAGATTATTTCTGCTCTCATTCTATCCACCTGCTTTCCGTTGTTCTTCTGCTACATTGTACACGATTTTCTTCCGTTCGTAAAGCACACAAAGCAGAAGCTACCGTCCCCAGTATTTTTCCATATATTCCCTTGCTTTTTCCTCACTCAGAGAAAACTTTTCTGTAATTCTCCTTTCAGCTTCCTCCTCTGACAAATTCATCTCCTGATACGTATCCAAAAGCACTAATATTCCCTTTAAAATCCCCTGAGATATTCCACGTGTCATTCCCACACTTATTCCTTCTTCTTTTGACTCCTTCAACTCTTCTGCAAATAATTCTCTCAACGCATCACACATCTTCTTTTCCTCCTCCATTGTCTTCCAGTTTGCACGAAACACCACATCTGCCACTGCCTGATAAAACAGTCCATGTTTTTCTTTTTCATAACTGGCAACATATTCCCTGATTTCTTCCCCTGCTTTTAAATCTGTTCTTAGACTTTGAAGCCAATAATTCTCTTTTTTCGACAGTTTTCTGGGCACAATAATCTGCATGGGGATCGGATCACCAACAAGTTCATAAATTCCCTGCCCACGCTGTCTGACTTCTATTCCTCTCTGTTTCTTTATATGTTCCACCATTTTTCTTGGATAGTGATTTGTCACAAACGTAATCGTCAGTTCCTCCGGTCGTATTTTTTTCCACCTCATTCGTATCTGCCTGATAAAAACAGGCGTATCCATATACCTTATAAAAATCATTGATGCTTAAATAATCTTCCGGCGATTTATATTCTATAATATTGTGCTCCCGGAATATTTTGCCGATATTTTTCCGTATTTTTTCTTCCGTTTTCATTTTAATAATCAAAAGATCTATCTGCATAGGCTTTTTTCCAAGAATATGCTCTTCTTCAAACCGGAGCTTTTCCATTTCTTCTCTAAATTCAATATGCATCGCCGCACTGAATGCGGTATGCCATTGCAGCTTTCCATCTTTCATATTTCTCCTTTCAGTATAGCATACCTTACTCCTGAAGGACTATACTTTCTTTAAAATTTCCCTTTCATGTTCATTTTGTAAATTTGAGAATTTGCGGCTGATATGCCATAGAATGTTAAATTGATAAGAATTGCTTGGGCTTATCATAACAGATAAGCCCATCGTTTTCAAGAATAATATTTCTTTTATTTTTTATCTGTACGCTTTTCCATTTCCTTTTTTACCGTCGGAAACCGTTCCATATCGGTATGGGGGATCGCCTGTGCAGCCACCATCATCTGCAGAAAATCTCCCACTGCCCCAAACTGAACGTACACCATTTTTTCCAGAATCTCCTCTATATCGTCAAGAAGTTTTTTCTGGAGAAGAAGTTTCTGCGCTCCCTCAAGTGAAGAATTTCCCGCACTTATAAGATGTTCTCTGTCCATATCCGGATAAAGTCCAATAGTAATGGCAGACTCTTTCGATACATGCTTTCCAAAAGCCCCGGCTACATAAAATCTTTCAAGCTCCTTCATGGAGATCCCGGATTCCCGGAACATATACTCTACCATTGTGTAAGCAGCAGCCTTTGTTTTCAGAAATTCATCGATGTCGTCCTGATAAAAATAAAGCCCCTTTTCGTATTCCACACAGAGCATACCTTCTTTTTCCTGGATCAGAGGACTTTTGTCCGGCTGAAACTTTCCCTTAATATTAATCCAGCCATTAAGAAACAGCTCAGCAAGAAGATCCACAATTCCGGAACCGCAGATTCCTCTGGCTTTTTCCTCTCCTATCACATGGCATCTGCACTTTCCATCTTCGATTTTTACTCTGTCCACCGCGCCGTCACATGCCCGCATTCCGGTATGTACCACACCGCCCTCTAAAGCGGGTCCGGCTGCTCCCGCGCCGCAGAGCAGAAAATCCCTGTTTCCGATCACAAGCTCGCCATTTGTTCCAATATCGAAAAACGCAGAAATCTCTTCTCCTTTATACATCTGCGTTGCCAGCATTCCGCTGATAATATCTCCGCCAAGATAATTGGATTTTCCCGGAATACAGTATACATATCCCTTTATTGGAATACCAATATCCATTCCCCGCAAAAATCCCGGTGCATCCGCATGAACAGCATACGGCGTGGAAAACACACAGAATGCGTCCATTTCAAGGAGAAAATGTATCATGGTCGTATTTCCTGAAATGACCATCTGAATCCCTTCCTTACAGGAAGAAATCCCTGTTTTTTCCTCAATCTCCTTTAAATTTCCGCAGATTGTTTCTACTGTGGCAGCCTGGATTTCTTTTCGTGCAGCTTCGTTATCTTTTTCATAAAAAATCCTTGTTAGAATGTCTGTCCCAAAAGCAATCTGTCTGTTGTACTGGCTCACTTCGCAGAGACATTCTCCTGTTTCGCAGTCTACAAGCCGTGTCACAACAGTTGTACTTCCCAGATCTACTGCAAATCCATAGTGACGGCAGACCGTATTTCCCTCTTCTATATCAACAATCTGCCAGACGTTTCCGTCCCAGCCAAGAGACGCTGTCAGCTTCCAGTCAGCCCTCTCACAGAGGGGATAGAGCTTTTTCATAACGGGAAATGTCATGACTGCAGAAATCCCCTCTTTCTCCAGACTGTCCAGAATACGCTTCTGATCGGAGCGGCTGTCTTCCTCTGTTGGAACGTCAGGCTCCAGATATATTTTTTTACTGATTCCTTCCATACTGCCTCCTGTTTTTTTCATAAAAATCCTGCGTATTACAGCCTATTTTTCTGTTTTAAGAATGTACGTATTATAATTGGGATCCTGATATACCACTTCTCCCAGCTCTTTTAAAAGATTTTCATTTAATCTTTCCCCGTATTTTTCCCGTTCCTTAGATCCGACAAAAATATACGAAACCTCATACTCTTCAAGAAGATCTTCCACTGTATTCATATCTGAAGAAGTGTAAATCGTTTCCACATCTGCACTTTTGACATTTACGTCCTCCACATCATTTCTCCACAGCCATTCGTGCACATACCAGCCGAGAATCGTAGGAAGACCTGTCGTTACAGAAACACGCTCATATCCTGTATAACTGTCTCCATTTGCCTCCAGAACAACAGGCGCACCTTCTATATTTTCCTTCAGCCACCTGATGGCTGCCGCGTCCTCCGGAAAATCGGTTTCCAGGAAGGTTACGGCATTTAAGCCCTGATATTTTTCCGGCTTCCAGACTTCTCCAAACCATGCCTTCACACTGTTTCCAAAATATCCCACTGTCCACAGCAGGAAAAACAGCCCCACTCCTGCACAGACTTTTAATATTTTCTGTCTGGAAACCGTAAGGAGACGGAAAATCGCGTAGCCCATTAAAATTCCAAACATGATATATGCCTGATAAGTCAGTTTAAACATGGTATTGGCTCTTGCATTTCCGTTTTCATAAATATCACGCACATACACCAGCTCCGGAATGATCACAAGCCCAATGGCACATAACCCGAGAATGATCCCAAATAAATCAGCGGAAGCCATAGAGCGCATACACTGATAAATACTTCTGTTCCTCTTGTTCCGAAGGCGTTCTGAAAGAACGCTGATAAGAAAGATAAGTGTCACAAACACCGGAAGTCCCCACAGCACCATAAGCTGATAAAATCTGGAATGATTCTGCGCAAACGCCACGCCCTGGACCATTGTCTCAAATTTCATGGTAAACGGCAAAATAACAAGCTTTGCTATACAGAAGACTTCCGCTCCCTGCGCCGCCGTCACAGAAAGAATGGTTTTCCATTTTCCTCCGAAACGTGTGATATTTCCAAAAAGAACAACGCCGCCTGTCACTACAAAATAAATTACAAAATCCCAGAAATTTGTCCACTGAAACATTCCGAGAAGAACGCTCGCCAATATAATATGCGGCATAAAAAGCTCTTTCTTCCAGAATGATTTGTCTTTTATATTTCCATTCCAGTCCCTGTTTTTTCCGTATCTGCAAAACCAGGCATACAAAATTCCCAGGATCAGAAGAACGAACATGATATTTACCACATGGGCATGAAGATCTCCCAGAACAAAAGAATAACATGGAAATTCGTGAATGGTTTTATCCGGCACATCCGGATTATGTCCGATATATCTTGTTGCGTCCGGAAACCAGTAGCTGTCCACATTTTCAGCCCCGGAAAGCTTCTGGATCCACGGAATGATCTTACTGTACACAACATAGTGCATATTTCCGGCTATGGATACGCCAAGCCCTGCTGTCATTCCCGCTGCTGCCGGAATATATTTTTTCTTCCCGGAAAGATTTTTCTGCAACCTGTCCACACTCATCTGATAAACAAGAGAAAACGGCAGAACAAACGCAAAAGCAGCCACAAAGGTACGCATCAGATTATAAGTAAGCTCCACCTGACTTCCTGTCAGCTTTGTGAGAAACACGGCAAAATACTGTCCGCCGTAATAATAATTAATATGCCCTTCGCTGTACCACAAATCTCTTGCAGGCAAGACATCGCTCCGCATCATGGCTTCCATAAAACCGTAATCCATGAATTTTTCTGTTCCATATGCCTGCGGGTGAAATCCTGCAAGATACGTCCACATGAGAAATACTGCAAAAAACAGAATTTCCTCCCGGACAACAAGCTTCATTTCCTGAACCGGATAACATTCAATTCCCGCCTTCTGCTGTCTGTTAAAGAGAAACATACAGAAAACACCGCATATCACACTGACACCAATACATACGGCTGCCGTAAAAGGAAGAACTCCTGCTGCAACAAAAAACCATGTAAGAAATCCTG
>URHH01000097.1 GCA_900547615.1 uncultured Blautia sp.
GAAGAGGAAGCGGCATCCGTTTGATATAGCAATTATTTAATATTCGTTATACTAGTATATAAATTTCTCTTATTTTCCATTTATTTTTTATCTGTATTTTTCTTTCTTCCAATGCTTCTACCGTAAAATATTTCAGCTCACTGATTCTGATTCCTGTCTGTGCCAGTATTTTAATAATAAAGTAGTATTTTTCCCTGCCTTTACTGTCGGCTGCAGCGAGCATTCTTTTATATTCTTCTACACTGATCACATTTTCCAGACTTCTCCGTTTTTGAAGTTTTTCCCCTTTTACAGCGCATTCCCCATATCCGCTGAAGCGCAAATATCGATTAACAGCTGATACCGCCAGATTTACTGTGGAAGGCGCCATTCCTTCTTCCAGAAACTTTTTATAGGCTATGATATTTTTCTTCGTTTGAATGTCTCCTTTTGTATACTTTTCAATTTCTTGTGCATATCTTACATAGATACATATTGTCGCTCCCGCAAGCTCCTGCCCTTCCAGGTATGCTCTGTATTTTTCCATCGTGTTCTCCATTATTTTATCTCTCCTTCTGTTAAGTCTTTAAAACTCCCCCAAAAGTCCGCTGTATCATAAAAGAGGCTGACGCGCTAAATAACGCGTCAGCCTCCATTCTCATTTTTTCTGCCAATTACACAACTGCCTCTATGATTCTCTTTCCTTCTACTTCTATTTCCCGAACTCCGATGTTTTTTTTCTTATTAAAGTTAAAGCTTAACATATATCCTGTTTTGAGATTGTAATCATTCAGATATTCTGCCACCTGTCGTTCTCCACGGGAATTATATTCATTCCCTCGCCAGATTTTTGTCTCCACTATAAACTGTTCCCCGCGATAATCTACAATGATATCTGTTCTTCCTAAGCTTCGCGTACGAGATTCCACATAATAATTTCCGGTACCGTTAATAATAGGACGCAGATACAGAAGAAAATAGCGTCTTCCCTCTTCTTCCAGAAATTCTTCTTTTCTGTCTCCATACAGTTCATGAAAATGCCGGACAAATTTTTCCAGAACTCTTTTCATATCCAAATGACCATCGCAGATAAATGCATTTTTATCCAGAAGAGACGCTTTATATATCTCCGAAGACCTGAGTTCCTCCATTGACAGAAAATGGTTATATAAAAGCGTATCAAAGATACGGTTCGCAGGTATCACTTTTCCATCTGCATTTTTTACAAATCCAAACATTTCTGCCATTCCGATCATCTGATTTGTAGGATTATATGTGATAGGTTTTCCCGAAAAGAGCAGGTCTTTCAGCATTCGCTCCAGTTCCGGGTAATCGCTCAGCTTCCCGATCAGGGATTCAAACAAAGCGTTGTTTTCCCCCATCATGGTACGGACTGCTTCCAGAAATCCCTCTCTGTTCCAGACGTCCCCTGTTTTTCCTTTTTCATCTATGAGCCGGCAAAGGCGCGACACCAGATAAGGATACCCGGAAGTATAATCATAAAGAAGCGCTGCCATTTCTTCTATATTCATGCCCGTATGGTAATCCTCCTCATACTCCAGGAGCATTCCCCTGATCTCGTCTCTCAGCAAACTCATATTTACATCAAAGTCTGACGCGATATTCCACGGGCTGTTTGTTCTATGGTCATCTGAACTGCGTATTTTCCGTTTCAGGTTCTTAATATCATATACGCCTGCAAGAATCACAGACTGAAACGTAAGAATCCCCTTTGTGTCTCTTTCCAGATAGCCACTTCTAAGCTGTGCGAGAAAATCAAGGAACACCTGATTATTCGAAGCGCTGTCCACCTCATCGATCATAAGGACAACTGGCTTCTCACTTTTCTCACATATCTGCTGAATCCAGCGAAAAAGAGTCATAAGATTAAATCTCCTGTTTTCGCTGTCCACTATATCCTGCAGTTTTTCTATAAGAGCGTCTGTTTCGGGGGACTTTTCCGGAGAATGCCGTCTTATCTCCTGCAGAAACAAATCGAGAAAAGCAAGGGAAAACGTATTCTCATCTGCAAAAGAAGCGCTTCCCATAGCCTGAAAATCAAGCCATATTACGAGATATTTGGGCGAAAGCTCTTTGTCAAGCGCTGCAAGCGTAGTTGTTTTCCCGTATTGCCTCGCCCTGTTTATTGTAAAATATGCGCCCTCTTCTACCATTTTTTGAATCTGTGCGACCCGTCTCGTCATATCTGCCATATAATGCTTTCTTGGAATACACGGACCTGTTACGTTAAACACCTTCGGCATTTTCGCTTCCCCCTTCCCTTACCTCGGCGGCAATATACTCCTTTTTTCATACATCATTGCTATATCGTAAACACTAACGGTCTGAATATACGTCTTATGTTTATTCCGCACAACAGCCAGCGCTTCATCGAGCGCTTTCTGTCTTTCGGAATTTATCTTTCTGTCGTGGGGAACGCGATAGAGAGAGGTTGTCTTTTTCACACAGGTAAAGTCTGTGTGAAGGGAATATCTCACCCACAGATCCCAGTCTTCCAGAGCGTCCAGGGTCTCGTCAAGACCGCCAGACTCCTCAAACAGGCTTTTTTCGAACATGATCGCCTGAATGGGAATGTAATTGTGGTGACAGAGCTTTACCTTGTCAAATTCCTGAGTGTGCGTGGCGTTCCAGCCTTTTACCTCATACACATACGGTTCCTTTGAGCGGACTTCCACAGGTGTTTCAAAAGCAAAGCTGTATGCCGCTCTGTTTTCTGTTTTCAGAAGGTTTGTCACAAGCACCTCCACATGGTCTGCATAAAACAGATCGTCGTCGTCCAAAAAGTTCAGGTATTTTCCTGTTGCGGCAGACATGGCAAGGTTTCCGGCTTTTGACCTTCCTGCCTTTTCCCCGGTTGCCATATATACGATATTTAAATCTCCAAACTCCTCACGGAGCATTGTTTCCGATACATTTTCCCCGTCTTCCACCACCACGATTTCTATATTCGGATACGTCTGACTGCGAAGACTTACAAGGGTTTCCCGGAGAACGGACGGTCTTCCGCAGGTACGTACAATGACAGAAACCTTCGGCGTTTCTTTTGGAAATTCATTTACATAAAATCCGCCTTCTCTGTTTACGGAGTAATCCCAGTTCAGAAATTCCGCGTGAAAGGAAGCGTCTTTTCCCCGGGATTTTCTGGAATAAAAATGCGGGATTTTCCCAAAATGGCGCCAGTACTCCCTGCGAAGCATTTTTTTAGAGCCGGGAAATGCCTCCGGCGTCACCATGAGAAACCAGAATTTCAAATGACCCTTCAAAATATCCTTCAGACCCCCGAAGCGATAACGGAGCATCATGTTATTGATGACTCCGTAGACATGCTGATTTGGCTTGATCTCCCCTGCCTCTTCGTAGGAATAGTGCATGATCACGGATTTTGGCACATAGCGGATCTTATAGCCGAAGGAACGGAGCCGCCAGCTTAAATCCACATCTTCCGCATACATGAAGATTTTTTCATCGAAACCGCCAAGCTTTTCATATATCTCTCTTTTCATGGCGAAAGCAGCGCCGCTGCTCCATGTGGTTTCTCCTGTGAGAGGATCGTAATTCTTCGGGTGCTCATAGGGAAACTGGCGCAGCTCCCACATTGCCGTTTTTTCATCGGAAGCCTTCACTGCCTGTTCCAGCTCTTTCAGCGTATCCGGAAGAAGCTCCGTGTCAATATTAAAAAAGCAGACAATATCGGAAGCCCCTTTTGAAAATCCGAGATTATTTCCTCTTCCGAATCCAAGGTTTTCCTGTGATTCGATCACCTGGAAGCTTCCCACCTGCTCTTCCATTTCCGGTTTTATTTTCTTTAATTTTTCCAGAGTATGGTCTGAAGAGTGGTTGTCCACTACATAAATATTTACTTTTTTTAAATCATACTCCGATTTCAAAACAGAACCGAAGCATCTCTCGATCCATTTTTCCGAATTATAAGATACGTATATAATGTCCATTTTCATCTTCTCTTTCTCTCATGCTCTGCCCGGAAACGCTTATCTGCGTTTCAGCAGCTTTCTTAAGGGATTTCTCTTTTCTTTCAAAACATCAAGATTATGCTCCAGCTTTTTAATATATTCCTGCTGCGCCCGGATATTTTCCTCAAGCTGCGCCGCATAAGCCTCCGCCTCTGCCTTTAAGCTTAAAATCTGGCGCTCTTTTTCATGGGCGATCCTGTTTAAGTCGTAGTACATGCTGTCATCAAAAGCAGTCAGCCTTTCTGTGTCCTGCAAAAAATCCATCTCTGTATCGGAGCAGATCGCGATCACATAGCGGCTGTCTTTTGGAAGTTTTCCTTCCTTATTATATGTGCCCCTGAAATCGTCCTTTTCTTTTCCTGCAGGAGCAAGAAAATATCCCACCTCCGGATACTGGCAGTATACTGTTCTGTGCTTAAAGCAGGTTCCGAGAAATTCATCAAACTCGTCCACATAAAACTCTTTTACGTGGAAGGCATTTTCTCCTTTTACAAGGTCTGTATACACCGCCTTATTAGGAGTTGACATAATAAGAAAGCCGTCCGGCTTTAACACGCGCCGTATTTCCTTCAGGAAGCTTTCCTGTATCTCTCCTGTAACGTGCTCGATCGTCTCATAGGAAATCACAACGTCGAAGGAATCGTCTTCAAAAGGCAGGCTTTCCACACTTCCTGCCCGGAAAGTAAGATTGTCTTTCCCGTACTTTTTATTTGCGTTTTCCACTGTCTCCGCACTTATATCAAGCCCCGTCACCTCTTTTGCCTTCTCCGAAAGAATGCTGCTGCCGTATCCTTCTCCGCAGGCTGCGTCCAGAACCTTTTTCCCTTCTACAAACGCGGCTGCAAACCGGTATCTCTGATAATGTTCAATTTCCATTTCTCCCTTGCAGTCTTTTGGAAGAAACCGTTCTCCTGTATATTCTGCGCTCATAATCCTCTCCTTACTCTCTTATCTGAACCATGTCTCTCTCATACTCATGAATCTTTATTGTTCCCGGTATTTCTATATAAGAAGAATTGTATCCTTCGTTGTGTATGGTAACTTCCAGAACTCCGTGAAGCCATGTCAGCATAATATTCTGATTCTGCGTTCCCTGTGCCAGAGCTGCGCTCACCACGTAAGTCCCTCTCATAAGCCGGGGCAGCGTACAGTGAAATACAATTTCCGAAACCTTTCCCTTCCTTCCGCAGAAAGTCTGCTGCTGATTAATGTAATTATTCATATCATAAAGGGGAAGCCCTTTGTTATTTTCAAAAACAAAGCCGGCGATCAGGTTATTCATATCTTCCTGAAATTCCACTGCCATATGCACTTCGTATTCGTGCTCCACCTGAAGATCCGTTGTCATATTTCCGTTTTTATCTTTAATAAAGACGCTCAGGAAGCGGAAACTCTCTGACTGAAGCTTACTGCTCTTATAATGCACTTCCGGAAAAACTGCGCCGTCTCCGCTTATTTCCGCCGGGATCACCTCGTCGGAAGCCCCTGCGGAAACGCCCATGTTCATTGCCTTTCTCTTCTCGTCCATATACAGATCGCAGACAAGATCGCACTGATCGAACTTTTTCTGTTTTCCGTGGTCGATCCAAAGAACCCTGGAGCACATCTGGCGGATACTTGCAATATCGTGGGAAACAAAAAGAATGGTAACGCCCTTTTTTTTCAGCTCCTCAAATTTTCGGAAACACTTATTCTGGAAAAAAAGGTCGCCTACGCTTAATGCCTCGTCTACAATCAGAATATCCGGCTCCACATTAATTGCAACTGCAAAAGCAAGCCTTGCAAACATACCGCTTGAATATGTTTTTACAGGCTGATGGATAAAATCACCGATTTCCGCAAAGTCGATAATGCTCTGCACCCTCTCGTCCATCTGTTTTTTTGTATAGCCCATAATCCTGCCGTTTAAATAAATATTCTGAAGACCTGTATATTCCTGATTAAAGCCAGCGCCCAGTTCCAGAAGCGCCGCTATTTTTCCATTTACTGTAACACTGCCCTCCGTGGGGGAAAGCACGCCTGTTATAATCTTAAGAAGGGTGGACTTTCCGGCTCCATTTGTACCGATAATCCCCACAGTCTCTCCCTTTTTCACATCCATGTGAATGCCGTCAAGGGCGAGAAACTGCCGGCTGTATTTTTTTCCTGTAATGGAAAAAACCTCCCGCACCCGGCTTGCGGGCGTATCGTAAAGTCTGTATTCTTTTTTTAAACCGGTTATTTCAATCATCGTATCCGTCATGTCTCACCTCTTAAAGTACGTCTGCAAAATGTGCCTGCATTTTCCGGAAAATCACTCTTCCAAGAAGGAGAAGGATAAGAGCAAAAGCCCAGTAATAAAGCCCTGCCTGCCAGTTTTCCCAGAAAAATTCTTTATAGACAAAAGCGTCTCTGTACCCCTGCACAACGTAATAAACAGGGTTTAATTTAAGGATTTTCTGCACTGTCTCACCCATGATATTAAAATCCCACACGATCGGGGTAAGCCAGAAGAGAACCTGCATACAAATATTTACAATCTGCAGCAAATCCCGGAAAAACGGGTAAAGAGCAGCCGCAATATAGCTCACTCCCACAAGAAGAAGAATCATATACAGCATATAATAAGGAAGCTGCAGGTAATATAAATCCGGATAATATCCGAAGCCGCAGAAAAACAGTATGGTAAATACTACAAGAAATATCTGCACAAAAAAACAGGACAGAATCTTTGTAAGCGGCAGAATTTCTATAGGAAAAACCACCTTTTTTACAAGATAACTGTATTCCGCAAGCGCCGGTGTCGCGCCGACGATTCCCTCGCTTATAAAAAACCAGGGGATAATGCCGGAAACAAGCCATAAAATAAAAGGATAATCTGCAACAGGCTGAGAGTGAAATCCCACCTGAAAAATAAACCAGTAAATTACAATCGTCATAAGAGGCTGTACAAATGCCCATGTAACGCCCATAATAGAGCCAGCGTATTTATTTCGGAAATCGTCCGCCGCAAACTGAAGCAGAAAACCTCCGTCTATTTTCTTTGTTTTTCCGTGCATTTCCCGTCCTCCAGTATCATTTCAAGATAAATCTTCGCCGCTTTTTCCGTCTGCTCCATCATAAAATGCAGACGCTTTTTCCTGTCTTTATATGTGGCTTTTGTAGCTGCCGCGCTGTCATGCACCACCTTTAAAGACGGCTCATATAATATGGAAAAGCCTTTTTTCCGGCAGCGGTATGCCAGAATATATTCCTCATAAAAAAACTGCGTTTCCGGTGTAAACGCAAGGCTTTCACTTTTTACAAAATCCGGTGTAAAAATAAGACAAGCTCCGCAGGGAACAATATCTTCCTGCCTGCTGCCATAAAAATCTGCGTCCTGCTCCTTACTTCCCTCCGCAAGCATTTTTGACACAAGCGGAAAAGAAAGAGGATAAAGCGTAAGCGCCAGATGGTTCATACGAACTGTATACGCAGCTTCTTTTTCTGTGCGAAGCCTTGTATCCATAGGGTTTTGATGAATCCCGTCACAGAGACGCACAATATCCGGCCCCATTACATGACAGGGATGTTTTTGCCTGCTTTTCTCAAGCCTCTTTATAAAATCCTTCTGCTCAAATGTAATATCATTGTTCGCCGCTATGATCCAGGAAGCTTTAAGCTGTTCCCTCGCATATGCGTAGCCCTTATTATTCGCATGGGAAAACCCGCCGTTTTCATACACAGGCAGTACATGGATCCCGGGATTTCCCTTATAAAAATCCGCAAGCTCCTTCCTGGAATTTTTATCTTTTTGTATATCATTATCTACAATTACGATCCGGATCCGTTCCTGATCCTCAAGCTGCAGAATCGACTGTACGCACTTATCTGTAATCGCCCTGTCCTTATAGTGAAGGATCACAAAGCTTACTGTATCCATACCGTTTTTTCTCCCCTCATGTCTTCCGTCCTATCATAAAAGCTGCAAAACGGATCCCGCCTGTCCTCACAAGAAAAATCAGGACCTTCACAGCAGCTCTCTGTGTAAAAGGCACGTCTGCCCCCTTAAAAAGTCCTGCTTTTGTATTTTTACAGTAGTCCGGAAAATACGTGTGAAGAATCCTTATAATATAATCTGCCAGTTCCCCGGTTCTCTCTCTTGACGCCCCCGGCGCAAGCTGAAAAAAACAGGTAGACAAAATCCTTAAAACAAACAGCTCGTAAAACTCCGGACTATTTGAAACGCCTGTTTTTTCTATTTTCTGAATGGTTTCCTCAAGAGCTTTCAAAGGAAGAGAAAACTGTCTCAGTCCCCGGAAGTTGTGCATTGCCGACCGGGAATGCTGTCTGTACATATAACCACAGGATATAATTGTACTTATTTTATCACATACAGCTCCGAAAAACAAGGAAACGGGCATGTCCTCCCCTCTCTCCTGCGCCGAAAACCGCACGCAGTATCTGTCCCACAGACTCTTTTTATAAAAGTGAGAGCACACTGCGGAAATCTGGAACACACACTCTTCCCCCTCAAAACGGCGGTATTCTTTCGGGTAAACTTCGCGCAGCGTTTCTCCTGCTTCCGTCACGCATGTAAAGCCGCAGATCACCATCTCGCTTTCCCGCTCTTCAGCTGCTGCATACAGCTTCTCAATATAATCCGGCGCAATCCAGTCGTCTCCGTCCACAAAGACAAGGTATCTGCCCGAAGCCGTATCAAGCCCTTTATTTCTCGCCGCCCCGGCGCCTTTGTTTTCCTGGTGAAAAAGACGGAGCCTTCTATCTTCCCTTAAAAGCCTTTCCAGAATTTCCCCGCTTCCATCTGTACTTCCGTCGTTGATCACAAGGATCTCCAAATCTTCAAATGTCTGGTTTTGTACAGAGCGCACGCATTCTTCTACATATTTTTCATTATTATATACGGGAATAATCACCGATACTTCCGGCATCTTCTCTCTCCTTACTGTCTTTTTCCGCTTTCCTTTCCGGAAAGCTTATTGGATTTTTCACTGCTGCTGTAGAAATGCTCCACAAAAGCCGCCATGCGCCTTCCCCAGAATTTCTCCAGCACAGCCATATCCTCCGCTCTTCTTCTGTCGTCTTTTAACACGCTGCTTGTGGCAG
>URHH01000098.1 GCA_900547615.1 uncultured Blautia sp.
CATATGCCGACCCGCTTCTGTATGTTAAAACTCTTACTTACTGTGCAAGAAAATCGTTGATCTGCTGTACAAGTACGTCTGCATCAAAACCATGCACCATTGCAGCCTCTGCCAGAGATTCTCCCTGAGAAGACGGACAGCCGATGCAGTGCATTCCTGCTCTCATAAGAATTGCTGCGCTGTTGGGATCCATAGCAAGAAGTTCACCGATTGTAGTCTCTTTTGTTACCTGTGCCATTACAGTTCCTCCTTTTATACTGTTATTTCCGCAAAATGCGGTTTCTGCTATTATAATACCAAACCGCTCCAGAATCAACTGCTTTATTTTAAGATTTGTTTATAATTTTATACTTGTAATCCCGCGTGAGATATATTAGAATGTCATTAGAACCCGGAAGGGTGCAAAAGAGATTAAGGAGGATACAACTATGGCATATGTAATTACAGACGAATGTGTAAGCTGTGGAACTTGCGAAAGCGAATGCCCATCTGAGGCTATTTCTCAGGGCGACGAGCATTACGTAATCGACCCAGACGCATGTGTAGACTGCGGAACCTGTGCAGAAGCTTGCCCAACAGAAGCAATCAAACCAGAATAATCATTATCTGGCAATAAAAACAGGCTGTGGTATTTTTGCCGACAGCCTGTTTTTCTTTTTCTCTATCTATGTATTTTTCCTCTCTTTTTTTCTTTATTCTCAGACACTGCCGCTGCTTCCCGTCTTGCAAGCTGCTGCCTTCTGATCGCCGCATCAATGGATCGGCATCTTCCCTCCCCTGCTCTCTTAATCTGGAGTTCCTGCTGGATCAGGCGTTCCAGTATTTTTTGGAACTCTACAATTTTCCAGTTCACTTCTACGCTTTCCTGTTCCAGTTCTCTTTTAATATCTTCTACTTCATTTTTAAAGATTTTCTGGTCTTCTCCCTCATCTTGTTTTCCAGTCTCCAGAAGACGGATTTTACTCCGCGCTCCTCCCGGGGCATTCTGCGCGATTTTTGGAATCAGATCCCTTATTGCCGACAGTTTCAGACCTCTGTTCTTCAGTTCTCTTATATTCAAAAACATCTGAATATCATATCCGGTATAGTAACGATGCCCGAGCTCATTTCTTCCAATGGAAAGATTCAGTTCCTCCTCCCAGTATCTGAGTACATATGGCTTCAGACCTGTTGTCTCTGCTGCCTGTTGGACTGTATAATGTTTCTCCATATACTATCCCTCCTGTCCTTTTTATGATAACAGGGGTTCTGCCTGATTGCAAGGAAAACAAGTTGACATAATTCTACTATTTCTGTCAAAACATTACCTTCATATATTTTATCCCACGAAAAAAAGAGTCCGAAGACTCTATTTTTTCATATTGACAAACTGCGTATATTTGGGCAGCCATACAAGCTCTACCGTACCGATGGGACCGTTACGCTGTTTCGCTATAATAATTTCTGCAATATCTTTTTTTTCTGTATCTTTGTGATAATAATCATCACGGTAAATAAACATAACTACGTCCGCGTCCTGCTCAATCGCTCCCGATTCTCGAAGGTCGGAAAGCATTGGTCTGTGGTCCGGACGCTGTTCCACTGCACGGCTTAACTGGGAAAGCGCCAGAACCGGAACGTCAAGCTCCCTTGCAAGCGCTTTTAAGGAACGGGAAATATCTGAAATCTCCTGCTGTCTGGAATCGCTTTTTCCGCTTCCGCTCATAAGCTGAAGATAGTCGATCATAATGACGCCCAGATTATGCTCCAGCTTGTATTTTCTGCATTTGGAACGCATTTCCGCAATGGAAATACCCGGTGTATCGTCAATAATAAGATTGGAACGCCCAATAATATCTGCGCCCTCTACCAGCTTTGTCCAGTCCTCATCTTTTAAGTTACCGGTACGCATATTCTGAGAATCTACATGGGATTCCATCGCCAAAAGACGGTTTACAAGCTGCTCCTTTGACATCTCGAGACTGAAGATCGCAACTGTCACATCTTTGCGGAACGCCATATACTGGGCGATATTTAAAACAAAAGCTGTTTTTCCCATAGAAGGACGGGCTGCGATCAGCACAAGGTCTGACGCGTGCATTCCTGAAGTCTTGTAATCCAGATCCACAAACCCGGTAGGGATACCTGTTACAGAACCTTTTAACTTTGATGCCTTCTCAATATTGTTAATTGCATTTAACACAACCTGTTGGATTGGCACAAATTCTCCGCCATTTGTCTTCTGCAGAATATTAAACAGTTTTTTCTCTGCCTCCTCCAGAATGACCTCTGTGCTTTCCTTCTCCAGATAGCAGGAATTTGCAACCTCCTCATTGACCTTGATAAGGCGCCGCAGCATTGCCTTTTCACTTACAATTTTCGCATAATATTTTACATTGGCAGAAGTAGGTACTGCAGAAATCAGATCGCGCACATACTCCATGCTGCTAATATCCGGAGGAAGGTCTTTCTCCTTCAGGCGATTCTGAAGCGTAATGAGATCTACCGGCTTTCCCTCGTTGCACAGTTCCACCATCGCATCGAAAATAATCCCGTACTGCTTCTGATAAAAATCATCGCTTGTAAGAATCTCAGATGCAACAAGAATAGCATCTCTGTCCAGGATCATAGAACCGATGACAGACTGCTCCGCCTCTATGCTGTGGGGCAGGATTCGTTTAATCAGAGCTTCTTCCATGCTTCCCTTACGCCTCTTTTACCCATACCTTCAGGCTTCCTGTTACTTTTGGATGAAGACGGACCGGAACATTTGTCACTCCGAGGTTTCGGATCGGACCGTCCATCTGGAATTTCTTCTTATCCAGTTCCAGATTTAACTGAGATTTTGCTGCTTCTGAAATTTCTTTTGCAGAGATAGAGCCGAAGGTTCTTCCGCCCTCTCCCACTTTTAATGTAAGGATTACTTCTTTTGTCTCAAGATCTTTTGCAAATGCTTTTGCAGCCTCCAGGTTTTCTTTCGCTACTTTTTCCTCATTTGCCTTCTGAAGCTTTAAATCGTTTAAGTTCTTCGGAGTCGCCTCCACGCCGAGTTTCTTCGGCAGGATCATATTTCTTGCGTATCCGTCGCTTACATTTACAATTTCCCCTTTTTTTCCAAGGGATTTTACGTCTTCCAGTAAAATAACTTTCATTTTATTCTGTCTCCTCTTCCTGATATAACTGGTCTATAATATCTTTTAACATCTTTTCCGTATTTTCCAAAGTATCTTTTACCTGCGCTCCCGCAATATTCAGATGGCCTCCGCCACCCATACGCTCCATCATAACCTGTACGTTGACTTCATCAATGGCACGGGCGCTGATATAAACTTCTTTATTATAACTTGTAAGAACAAAAGATGCCTTAACTCCCGCAATATTTAAAAGCTCATTTGCTGCCTGCGCTCCTACTACAGTAGGGCTTTCCAGACCTTCGCTGGGACATTTTGCAATCGCAAAGCACTTTCTGTAAATTTCCGCACTTCTTACTGCCTCTGCCCTTGCTTTGTATGAATCAATATTATCACGGAGAAGCTTGCGCACTCTTGTCACATCGGCTCCGTTTCTTCTTAAGAAGGCTGCAGCTTCAAAGGTGCGGACTCCTGCTCTTGTAGTAAAGTTATTGGTATCAATCATGATACCTGCATAAATACAGTCTGCCTCCTGACTTCTGAGACGAAGTCCGTCATAAAAATACTGAAGGATTTCCGCCACCATCTCACATGTGGAAGAAGCATACGGCTCCACATAAGAAAGTACTGCGTTTTCAATCACTTCATTTCCCCGTCTGTGGTGATCCAGAACTACGATCGTCTTCGTAAGATACAGAAGATCCTGACACTCCGTATAGCTTGGCTTATTCGTATCTACCACAACTACAACTGTATTATTATCCACCAGATCCTTCGCCTGCTCGCTGTCCACAAACATAGACGGCTCGTAATCCGGATTTTCCATATAACCTGCCATAAGCGGTCTGATGGAAGTTGTTGGATCATTTACCACAATATGAACCGGTTTTCCAAGAGTTTTTCCTGCCCGGTAAATACCGATAGCTGCACCGAGAGCATCCACATCTGTAATCTTGTGTCCCATGACAACTACACGCTCTTTTGTACTCATAAATTCTTTGAGAGCCTGGGCTTTTACTCTTGCCTTTACTCTTGTACTCTTTTCTGTCTGCTGCGCCTTGCCGCCAAAATACGTGATATTGCTTCCGTTTTTAATGACCACCTGGTCACCGCCTCTTCCCAGCGCCATCTCAATGGCTGTTCTGGAATATTCATAGTTCTGAAGATAAGTAGCGGCATTTAAACCGATGCCAATACTTAAAGTTACAGCCATCTCATTTCCGATATTTACTGTTTTTACCTCGTCCAGAATATGAAATTTCTGTTCTTTTAACGCTTCCAGAGAACTCTGGCGCATAACAAGAAAATACTTATCCTTTTCAAGCTTTCTCACAAGACCGTCAAACGTGGAAAAATACTTCGTGATCTTCCTGTCGATCAGCGCGATAAGAAGGGAGCGTCTTACGTCCTCCACGCTCTCCAGAGCTTCCTCATAATTATCCAGATAAGCAAGGGCGATCACCAGCTTGTTATCCTCGTTTTTCTGGATATATTCTTTCAGCTCTGTCTCATCATAGAGATACATGGCGATCATGTTTACGTCATCTTCCACATTTTCCAGAACTTCCGCATTGTTCACCACATCTTTTATCGCTACCATCTGCATGGAAACGCGGTAAATCCTGTCTCCAAACTCGGTGCTGATCTCCACATGCTCTTTTTTCCCCTCACAGGGAAGTCTGTCCTTTGTAAGCTCCGGAAAAATACTGGAAATATTTTTCTTATAAAACTGATTTTTTCCCGTAAGCTCTGCAAATAATTTATTTGACCATATCATTTTGCCATTCATATCCATGATGCCAAAGGGAAGGGCAAGCTCTTCCAGCATTCGCCGTTCCAGTCCGTCGTACTGGTTGGCAAATGCGATCAGGTCATTTAAAATCACAGGTCTGTGATACCGCTGTAATCCCGCTGCGATTGCAATGTACAGCAGAAGCCCCACGGACATAAGCATACCTGCTCTTGTATCTGTCATATAAATAAGCAGATTCAAAACCACCAGAAAACCGGATAAATATAATGGCCACCTGATAAAATTCTTTAATGGTCCCCTGAATTTCAGTTTATTCTTCATAGTTCCTTCCATTCTTTTACCATAAATTAACGAGAATCCATAATTATTATAACAGATTCAAACATAATTTGCCAGATACAAGAGAAAAAAAAGTGCCGCTGTCTTATAAACAGCGGCACATTACCTTCTATCAGTCCTGAATGTATGGCATCAGAGACAGATGACGAGCTCTTTTGATAGCTACAGTTAAAGCTCTCTGATGTTTTGCACAGTTTCCTGTGATTCTTCTCGGAAGGATTTTTCCTCTCTCGGAAACGTATTTTCTTAATTTTGCTACATCCTTGTAGTCGATTTCATTGTTTTCTTTACCACAGAAAACACAAACTTTTTTTCTTCTGCGTCCGCCTCTTCTTTTCATTGGAGAGTCCGGTCTTTCGCCTCTATTGTAAGCCATGATGGTTTCCTCCTATATTTTTCTTCAATCTGATTTCTTTCTGTCAGGAAAGTACAGTCCTTAGTTAAAAGGCAGCTCCTCGTCAATTCCATCCGGAATATTCATAAAGCCGTCTGCACTTGCTGCTCCAGGTCCCGGCATAGATGGCGCCGGTGCGCTTGTCTGCGGATGAGACGCTGCATAGTTATCACTTGCCGCCTTGCTCTCAGCAAACTCCTGATCCTCCACAACAACTTCTGTTGTGTAAACCTTCTGTCCGTCCCTGTTTGTGTAGCTTCCTGTCTGGATGCGTCCTGAAACGACGATCTTCAGACCCTGACGGAAATATTTCTCTGCAAATTCTGCACTGCGTCCGAAGCATACACAGCTGATAAAATCTGCGCTTGCCTCTCCGTCTCTGCGGAATCTGCGGTCAACTGCCAGCGTATATCTGGCAATCGCCAGTGCGTTTTCTCCTGCGGAATAACGAACCTCAGGATCTCTTGTTAAGCGTCCCATTAAAATGACTTTGTTCATTTTTCTACCTCTCTGATGTTTAAGTGAACGGGTTCTTAATGGTGCTTTCTAAAATCCGTTGTATATAAGATTATGCGTCTTTTTTAACGACTAAGTATCTTAATACGTTGTCCATGATACGTACGTGTCTCTCAACTTCCGCCGGACATTCTGCATCTGCTTCAAACTGAATGAAATAATAGAAGCCTTCGTGCATTTTCTGAATTTCGTAAGCTAATTTCTTCTTACCCCATTCTTCAACTTCTGTGATTGTACCGTTGTAACGTGTGATGTAGCCTTTTGCCTTCTCTACTACGGCATCGCGTACTTCGTCTTCAACTTTGGCACTCACAACTAATGCTAATTCGTATTTGTTCATGCTTGTCTTACCTCCTTATGGTCTTTTGGCCCTCTGCCTGTCAACAAAGAGCAAGGATATGAAAATATATCACGGTTTTTAATTTTAACATATTAAAATATGCTTGTAAAGAAGATTTTTTACTTTTTTACAAGTTTTTTTGTATTTTTCTCCACCATTTTGCGCGGAACCATGATCTGATGGCCGCAGCCGCAGCATTTCAGGCGAAAATCAGCTCCCACACGGAGAATCTCCCACTCCCTGCTTCCGCACGGGTGCTCTTTTTTTAATGTAACGGTATCTCCCACCTCATAAAGCAGCCCCATTTTTTACACCCCTTCCATTCTGATCTGTGAAAATACGCTGCCAATGGGCAGTTTTATAAGAAGGTCCGCATTTCTGTCCTGCGGTGTGGACGATTTATTTATGACAACAAGATGCTCTCCCCGGAAATAATCAATAAGACCTGCTGCCGGATAAACGGAAAGTGACGTTCCCCCGATGATCAGGACCTCAGCCTCACTGATCGCCTGCACAGACTCGCTGATCACCTGGTTGTCAAGCCCTTCCTCATAAAGAACCACGTCCGGCTTAATGATCCCTCCGCATTCGCATTTCGGCACGCCGCTGCTTTCCTTCATATAAGAAAAATCATAAAATCTGCCGCAGTCCATACAGTAGTTTCTGTACACGCTTCCATGAAGCTCCAAAACCTTTTTGCTTCCTGCCTGCTGATGAAGGTTGTCAATATTCTGGGTGACGACTGCCCGCAGCTTTCCAGTCCGCTCAAGCTCTGCAAGTTTTAAATGCGCCTCATTTGGCTTTGCCGTATCACAGAGCATTTTATCCCTGTAAAAGCGGTAAAATTCCTCCGGGCGGCGCATAAAAAATGTGTGACTTAAAATAGTCTCCGGCGGAAAATCATACTGCTGGTGATAAAGTCCGTCCTGACTCCTGAAATCCGGTATGCCGCTTTCCGTAGACACGCCTGCGCCGCCGAAAAACACGATATTATCGTGGGTATCTATGATTTCCTGCAGCCTTTCCACTTCTTTTTCCATAAGAACGCCCCCTATTCTGTTTCGATGGTATCCACACGTTTTCCCTGTACTACGTATCTTGTCGCCTCATTGCCGGTGCATGTAGACAGGGTTATGATCTTATCCTTGATATTCGTATCTGCCGTCTCCTGTTTCAGCTCGGAATATCCCTTTATTGTGCTTAAATACTGAAGATATTCTTCTCCCGGTCCTTTAAACAGCGTATATGTATCGCTGTTCACAGAAGTTGTGTAAGCGGAAATAATCTCATATCTGTACGCTTTTCCTGGAACAAAAATCCAGAAATATTTACTTTTATTAAATGTTTCCTCATTCTCCGTGAATTTTTTAAGCTGACCGAACATGGAACCATTTTTCATATTATGTCCGTACATAAGAGTATTGCAGTCGCTAAAATCACTGCTGTTTTCATAGTCTATAAAAATTGTTCCCGCAAAATTATAGTTTCCCTCATATGTGAGATGAAGATATTTGTCATTATCTTCTGCCTGGACAACCGGATAATTTACTCCGTCCAGCGCCTCCACATAAATCCAGCCGATCACTTCCGGATTTACACTTTGCAGAGTATTAAAATCAATGTCCATAGGAGGCTTTAAGGTCTGCTCCTCTGCCGGTTTCATTTCCGCATCCGGCTCTTTTTCTGTCACAGCCATCTGCACAAGATTATTGTACTCGTCCGTACCCTTCTTGTATTCCGTGTAGATATGGAACAAATTAAACGCTGCATAGCAGAAAACACAGATTGCGGCTACAAGTATGAGACTTAAAACAATGTCCCCTGCCGTTTTCTTCTTTTTTGGTTTCTTATTTGACATAAATGTTCTCCTTATCTGCAAAATTTCCCCACTCATACAAGACAGCCTGTCGCTGCTCTCAGTAATTATACTACAATCCTTTTCTTTTTTCCATGAAAAAGGAATGAAAAAACAGTAACCTTATGATATACTGGATTACAGAATACTATTTTGGAGGTTATTATGACAAAGAAAAATCTGATAGTCGGACAGTCCGGCGGTCCTACCGCAGTTATCAACAGCAGTCTTTACGGCGTGGTATCAGAAGGTCTGAAACACCCGGATACGATCGAACACGTATATGGAATGGTAAACGGAATCGAAGGCTTTTTAAATGGAAGGATCCTGGATTTCCAGGAAGCCCTTCCCGGAGAAACCCTCTCCTGCCTGACCCATACTCCGGGCGCTTACCTTGGTTCCTGCCGCTATAAACTTCCGGAATCTCTGGAAGACCCGGTTTATCCTGCCTTATTTGCCAGATTTGAAGAGCTGAATATCGGCTGGTTTTTCTATATCGGCGGCAACGATTCTATGGATACAGTAAGCAAGCTTTCCCGGTATGCCGCTTCTGTTGGCAGTGACATCCGCATTATCGGAGAGCCGAAAACCATCGACAATGATCTTGTATGCACAGACCACACGCCAGGTTTTGGAAGCGCTGCACGTTACGTAGCCTCCACTGTGCGCGAGATTATTCTCGATGCAAA
>URHH01000099.1 GCA_900547615.1 uncultured Blautia sp.
ACTGAAAGTAATTCCACAACGGCAGTATTACGGTGATGATACCGTGAACCACGGGACCCGTCTTGATGTTTATCTGGAAGAAGACCACGCCGAATTAGAACCGGAAGCGCTCTATGATCTGGAAGCGGAAAATGCAAAGAACAAAAATAAACGGCAGAACCTTCCCAAACGGGCACGTTTTTACCGGGCGATTGTGGACGGACACAGCCTTGCGTCCGGTGAAGATTACGGAACACTAAAAGATGTATATATCGTCATTATTCTTCCGTATGACCCTTTTGACCGGGATCGTCTGATTTATACTATACGGAATATGTGCCAGGAAGATCCTTCCATGCCATATGAAGACGGAGCGAGGACCATATTTCTTTACACAAAAGGAAAAAAAGGGAACATTCCAAAAGAGCTTCAGGAGCTTCTCCATTACATGGAAGATACAAAAGAGAAAAATGCAGTAAATCCATCTCTGCAAAAAATACAAAAGATGGTAGAAAAAGTAAAGGAAGACAAGGGGGTGCTTCTGGAATACATGAAAATCTGGGAACGGGAACAAATGATCCGGGAAGAAGGCGTGGAAGCTGGTAAAGCTGAGCAGGAAAAAGAAACCGAGAAAGAACGCCAGCGGGCAGAAAAAGAGCGCCAGAGAGCCCAAAAAGAACAACAGAGAGCTCAAAAAGAACAACAGAGAGCTCAAAAAGAGCAACAGAGAGCCGAGAAAGCTGAACAAGAAGTGGCTGAACTCAGGAAAAAGCTCGAGGAACTGCAGAAACAAAATTAACGCAGGAAGAGGGAGCGCATAAAACTCCCTTCTTCCATCTAAATAAAAAATATCAAATCTTTCATTCACTGCATTCGCAGTAAAAATCCCATTTATTTTAACAATTTCATAATCAAAGGAGGAAATCTATATGGATATTCTTTTTCAAAAATGGTACAATATGACCATAGAAACGGAGGCATTATGAGTGATACGAATACGATTTTCGATGATGTTTTCCGCACCATCGTGCAGAAAATGCCGCAGCTTGTGATTCCTCTGATCAACGAAGTCTTTCAGACTTCTTATCCGGACGATGTGGAAATCATGCAATGGCGCAATGAGCAGGTAACAAAAGACAAAAAGATCATTACAGATTCCTGCCTGCGTATTGGAAACAAGGTCTATCACATAGAATGTCAGAGTACAGATGACAGTACAATGGCAATCCGTATGATCGAATACGATTTCTCCGCTGCATTGAATTTCAAGGAAAAAGACAGGAGAAATTATATCCTTCGCTTTCCACACTCTGCTGTCCTTCAGTTAAGAGAGAACAGCAATACTCCGGATATTTTGAACGTAAAACTCATTTTTGCTGATGGAGGAACTTACGATTATCAGGTTCCTGTAGTGAAAGTGAGCGCTTATACTAAAGATAATATTTTTGAGAAAAAATTACTTATGCTTCTTCCCTTCTATGTCATGCGCTATGAAAAGAAGAAAAAGGACTTAGGCGAAAATCCAAAAGAACTGGAGGCTCTTCTTGACGACTACCGGGACATTCAGAAACGCTTAGAAGAAGCAACAGAAAAATCTGATTTGTACACAGATTTAATGGAACTCATTACAAGAATCGCAGATTATATCTTCCGCGATGAACCAACGGTAAAGAAAGGATTAGGTGATGTTATGGGTGGGCAGATTTTAGAATTGGAAACGGAAAGACAGAGACGACTTGGAAGAGAAGCCGGGCTCAAAGAAGGCAGAGAGATTAACTGCAGAGAAATCGTACTGAATATGCTTTCTGATGGAGATTTCTCTTACGAAAAGATTGCAAAACTAGCCGGCATTTCCACAGAAAAGGTAAAGGAAATCGAACAGACGGCGCTTGCAGAAAAGTAATCTTTCAAACTGCACAAAACAGCACTGAGGGGAGGCATATAACACCCCCCTTTGTTTATTGCTTCTTCTATGTCATTCGCTGCGAAACCAAAAACATGACTCAAGCCAAAACCCTGAGAAGCCACGAAAAAATCTGATTTGTACACAGATTTAATGAAACTCATTACAAAAATCGCAGATTATATCTTCCGCGATGAACCAAATGTAAAGAAAGGATTAGGTGATGTAAAGTAAAAGAAATCGAACAGGAAGCGCTTGCAAAAAATTAACATTACCATACGAGCAATAACATATTCACTTTTCAAGGCGCACCATTAACAAAAGCCCCCGAATTTCTCCGGGAGCTTTTATTATTTTACAGCGCAAATCCGTATCGTATATGCTCTTTGATAACGCTATCATCACAGCATAAGAATATTATGCACTCTGTCTTCGCATCTTTTTAAGCAGCCACCTGCTCAGCTTCAAGCTCGGTTTTTCTACAATCACATAACTTAAAAATGCCGCAGCTAAAGTGGGAACTGCACTGGCAAGAAACGCCGCTGTATAATTTGGCGGAATTTTTCCGGCTATCACAAGCTGCACCGCAAGCTGTTGGAAAAAGAATCCATACAGATAAATACCGTAGGTGATGTCAAACCTTGTTCCAAACTTATAAAAGCGCGGCTCTTCCACAAATGCCAGAGAAAAGAGGAAATACGGCAATATGGTGTAAAGCAGGAGATACTGCAGCGGACCATAAGAAAACTGCACAAAAAGAAGCACACACATTCCCACTGTTCCTGCCTGCAGATTCAGATACTTTCTCGTTTCCTCATATGTAAAAAGCATTCCCACAACATAAAAAGTAATCAGATGGTACGCGGCAATTACGTCTGTTCCATATACCACTACCTGAACGCCTGCGCAAAATGCGCGCAAATACAAATCCACCGCCACAACAATTACCGTAATTACAGACATCGCGCGGAAAGAAGCCTTTTTCCCTGATTTTGCACGAATAAGAGACAACAAAAGCGGTGTCACAATATAAAGGAAGGCTTCCACAGGCATTGTCCAAAGAGAACCATTGACTGAATTTGCCGCCGGAAGAGTTGTAAACACACCAGGCAAAGAATACGCAGTAAAAAATCGCAGATTCCGAAGATAACTGGTGTAGTCACTTTCAAAATACGCCGTTGTTCCAAGATCGGAAAGAAGCGGCCCTGCTACAAACACCATCAGAAGAATCAGTACGGCAAAAGGCGGCCACAGCCTGAAAAAACGACGTACTGCAAAACGAATCGGATGAGGGTCAGAAAGCCAGCTCTTTGTAATAAGATAACCGCTTATAATAAACAAAGTAGAAACACCTATTTCCTGCAGAGAAAAACTTCCCATAAGAGGAGCTCCTCCTCCCATAAGAATGCCCATATGCCCTGCAAATACAAAGGCTGCTGCAAGAAAACGGATAATATTAAAATTATTTTTTTTCATACTTTACAATCACTCCTCCCTGATACCTATTCACATCACTACCCTGCCTTTTAAGAGAAAAAGGCTGTCACCGGAAATCCGGCAACAGCCTTTCGCCTTGATTATGAACAATATTTAATTATTACTTATTTAGTAATAAGCTGTCCATTAACTACTTTAAATGTTTTACCATCGTATTTGATAGTTCCGTTGTAGCTTGTATCCAGTTTACCATTCTTAACTACGAAGAATGCACCATCGTACTGAGCAACACCAGAGTACTGATTCTGAACCTGACCAAGTGCAAGGAAGTACCAGTCTGCTGGATTGTTAATATCCTGCCACAGTCCGTTTACATCATTACGAAGACGTCCATCAGTAAAGAGGAATGTTCCGCCGTTGTATGGTACAAGACCAGTAACACCTTCATCAAGTTTACCGTTAGTTACATAGAACCACTCTCCATCATAAAGAGCAATACCTGTGTAATCTGCACGTACATGACCTTCTACAAAGAAGTACCATACTTTATCTACATCAGAGAACCACAGACCATCAATATCAGTTGCAAGAACACCTTTTACAACAAGATATTTCTCACCATTGTCTGTAATCATACCTGTGTAATCTTTCTGAAGTTCACCATTTACATAGTAACGATATACACCGTCCTCATCTTTGTGAAGACCATTAAGTACAGCATCCTCTACACGTCCTTCATATGCGCTCATAGAAGAATAATACGGAATCTTAGCAGATGTAACTTTTACCTCTTTCCACTTATTATCAGGGTTATTCTCCCATTTATCTTCTGTAGGTACACCAATAACTGCTTCAAGAACAATATAACCGTTCTGTCCTTTAGAGTCCTCTTTCTGAATCTCAACAACTTTTAAGGATTTTACGCTCTGATCACCTACTGAAACCTTATGATTATTACATTCTTTACAGTTTGTATAGATGTTTCCAGTAATATTAAATCCAGCTGTCTTACCTACTGTAAATGTCTTTTTTGTATTTTCTGCTGGTACAGAAATTGTCCAATTATCTTTCTCAAGATAGTGTCCATTTTCATCAACAAGCTTGTCTCCTACAAATTCAAGTGTTGTTGTTGTATCTTTTGCTGTATTTTTATCAGCTACAGCATTTTCATTTGTATGTGCAAGTCTTGCAGTTTTCTCAGTTGTTTTGCTGAGTTCTTTATCGCAGTATACACAACGTGTAACGAGATCATAGCTTCCACCATGCTCACATGTTGCAACTACTTTGTTCTCGATTGCAGGTACACCCTCTTTATGCGGTCCTGGAAGAACAGTTACTTCCTGTGTTTCAGCTACAGTATTTTCTTCACGCATGCAAAGATAATTTACTTTAACAACTCCACCTTTTTCACAAACATTTTCTGGAGCTTCTACTTTTACATACTTGCTGTTTCCGATAGCTTCGTAAAGTTTTTTAAAATTCACATTGCCTTTTTTTACAGCAGCTTCAACTTTCTTCTTAGCTTCAGAATCAATCTGATGAGCACCTTCAGGTTTTAATTCTTTAGTAGCAATTTCATATGCATGTCCTGTTAAAGACTGATCTGTCACTTCATCTTTGCCCAACTTATATGATTCGTATTTGCATCCAGTTGCATTACAAAGACTTACCTCTTTGTATTCGATTGTCTCGTAGCAGGATTTATTTGTAAGTGTATAAGTATCTGTTTTCTTATCATACTTAACTTCTACTTTACTCTTATCTTCATTTGATTTAAATACAAATGCTTTGTGTGTATTGTAGTGATGAGCTTTTACAGTAATTTTCTCAGTAGCAACTGCTGGCTTTCCTGCCTTGTAATCTTCAGCGTTACGATAGTATTTAACCACAAAAGTTCCTTCTTTTTCACAATCCTTAAGTTCGATTGTTTTACCATCTTTCTGAAGTTTATCTACTGCCGCTACATTTCCATTGATTAATGTATTAACATTTGTTTTGATATTAACTGTTCCTTTATCCTGCATATCAACATATGCATACTTAAACTCTGTAGCTTTCAGGTCCACCTTTGTTCTAACTTCACCACATACTGTACATGTCTGAATAGTGTAGTAATAACCGTCTTTTGTGGTATCGATAAGCACCGGGTTACCATTTTCATCTTTCTTAGTATTCCAGTTTGTGTTAACCTCATATGTAGTTTCACCAGTAAAGTTATGAGCTACTTTATCAAGTGTCACTGTTTCTTCCGGTCTTGAAGGATCTGTTGTCTGACAATGTTTACAAACCCAAGTAATTTTTGCTTTACCAGGGGCTGTACATGTCGGCTTTATAGTTACATTCTCTTTTCTTTCATATTCATGATCTGCTAAATCTGTTCCTTCTTTAACAGTATCAGACCATTCTTTTCCGTTAATTGTAGCTTTCAGAACAACCTGTGTTCCATGTGTACATGTTGCATCAACAGTCTCTTTTTTAACTGTTTTAGCACCTGTATCGGCCTGTGTCCATTTTTCTGTACGTACTACAACGCCAGTAGCATCTTTCCAATCAAATTCAACACCATAATCTGCATCACTGTTGTAATAGAATGTAATTGATGTCTCATCAATTGTCTCAGCAGCTTTTCCAACTTCCGGTGTCTCTACAACTGCTTCTGTAGTTGGCTCTGCTACTACTTCACTAGATACAACTACATCTTCTCCAGCGCTGAGCTCTTCAGCGTATACTGGAAATGGAACTGCGCTCGCAGCCATCACAGCAGACATTGCTAAGGCTGCGAGTCTCTTCTTGTTTAATCTCATAACCAAGTCTCCTTCTTCTTAAATTTTTTTCTACAGAACAATGTTATTTAGATTTTTGTTCTGCATGGCTGGCCCCTTATTTCAATGTCTTGACCAACCTCGTTCATCTGTTACAGATTATAGTATAGTTCAATCAGCTTCATTTGTCAATGCTCTCTTAGAATATTTTCTCAAAAAAACTATGGGATTTTGTGGGAAATTTAATTTTTCCGTCACATTTCCATCACATTTCCTTCGTATTTCCATCACACTTTTTTAATTTCTTCCATATATAGTAGCCAGGCTGTAATCATGCACATTATATGGAAAAACCTCCCTGCATTATGGAAAAAATCACTTATCTGGTTTCTTTATTCGTCGTAAATTTGTCTCAAAATTATTACAGACGTACATTAAAACAATGGAGTGGTATTTTCTATAACTATATTCGCAAGGACATTCCTCGGGGCAACTGCTTTATTTTTCTCTTCTGTATCTTCCATATAATAGAGAAGCTCCTGAAGTTCCCTGGGAATATTTTCTTTTGTGTAAAAAAATATAGTTCCTACTCCCTCTTTATCCGGCATGGAAGGGGCTTCCTTCTGTTATGAGCGGTTGTTCCAAAGAGGGCGGCTTCGCCCTCTTTCTTTAGTCCCGGACAAGCGCTTCCTTTTCAATTTCTTTTACTTCTTCTGTAGAAATTCCAGTGAGTTTTGCAATCTCTTCATAGGAAAATTTACTTTGGGCAAGCATATTCCTGACAATTTTCCTGCAATTATTTTTGGCTCCTTCTTCAAGTCCTTTCCGGTGTCCTTCTTTACGTCCGTCTTCCACAAGCATTTCGCCAAGTCTGGTCATCCTGACCACCTGCCACTCAAAATGTGATAAACATACTCATCCCATCGAGAAATTGAAGTCCTCGCGGATACTTCTTACTGCTTCAATGTGTATGCTTTGGCGATTGCAGGCAATACGCTACTCACAAGTTCTTGTACACTCCACAGTCGTGAATTCCCGAAATAGCCTTCGGTACATACCTACGTTTGCGTTCATTATGCAATTTTGTAAGTCATAGCATCTCTTAGATTTAGCGCAGCATTGAAATCTCTGTCTTCAATGTAACCGCATCCACATCTGTAAATTCTATCTGAAAGTTTTAAATCTTTCTTAATACAACCGCAGCGGTGACACAGTTTTGAAGACGGATACCATCTGTCTGCTACTCTAAGTTCAATACCATTATCATCACATTTAGATTTTAACTTTATTCTAAACTCATAGAACTTTTGTGATGCAACGGTTTTCGATAAATGCCTGTTCTTCATCATTCCTGACACATTCAGATCTTCAATAGTGATATAAGACGGTTTGGTTTTTACCAGCTCAGCTATTGTTTTGTTGATATAGTCAGTTCGGATATTATTTATCCTGTGATGAAGTCTCTGTACTTTGCGCTTTTGCTTTTGTATATTCTTTCTTTGAATGGCTTCTCCTTTCTTTAAATTTTCATATTTACGTGAAAGGCATCTCTGCTTTCTGCGTAATTGTTTTTCAAGTTTCTTTAATTTTGCTGATTTATTGATATTTTTATAGATTTTACCGTTAGAAACAATCGCAAAATATTTAATTCCTAAATCTATCCCAATTCCCTCATTACTGTTGTTAGTAATCTGAGTATCCGGGATTTCTACAAGAACGGATACATAGTATCTATCTGCCTTAATGGAAACTGTCCCGCTTTTAATTTTCCATCCATCTTTCGTCGTTGGAATATAACCTTTTTCTTTGAGTCTTACCCAGCCTAAAGTCGGAATACGGATCCGGTGTCTTTCGCAGGCACAATCCTTTGGATTATTCTTAACAAAATACATTTTTACATCAGATTTTCCCTTCTTTTTGAAATCAGGAAATTTACTCTGACCTTTGAAGAATCTTGTAAAAGCAGTACATCCATCTTCAATGGATTTCTTTACCGATTTAGAACTCACTTCCTTAATCCACTGATACTCAGGATGATTAGGAAGATACTCATTGTTAAGCCAGACACTAAAACTTTTGCCATTCATAAACTTCCCACCATTGTCGTGAAGTTCTTTATTGTGAGCCAGATAGAAATTGTAAATATATCTGCATGTTCCGATTGTCTTATTTATCTTGACTTTTTGTTCCTGTGTCGGATTGATTTCCGTCTTGAAGCTCTTTAGCAATCTCCTCATCCTTTTCTTAATGCAATCTGACGATTATCGTTTTCTGTATTTACGCCTTTTAATTGAAGATATTGGTTATAAGTGTAATAATGCCTATCAATTGGAGTTCGATTTGCCTTTAAAGTTTCTTCTCTATCCCAGCGTTGCAGGGTTTTGACAGAAACACCTAGTCGCTTGATGCACCTCCTTATTATTTCTTAAGTATGCTCATCTTATGTGCTGCGAAAATGTCGGCTTTTGTATTTATGCTGCGAGAAGCAGATTATCTTTTGTAGAGTATGTTCTGAAAAGCCCTCCTTATAATAAAATTGTAACAGAGTGAAAATAAGAAAGCAAATGTAAAATGGTTCATTTTTTAAGTACAAAACCCACCCTTTGAACTCTAACTGGTTTTCAAGGTGGGTTCTATTACCATTCTGTCAAAATCGCCTCTTGCGGGCAATTTTTATCTCTGTTTCTGCAGCTCTTCAAGTTTTCTCCTGAGTTCTGCTACTTCTTGTTCAGCTTTTTCAGCTCTCTGCTGTTCTTTTTGGGCTCTCTGGCGTTCTTTTTCGGTTTCTTTCTCCTGCTCGGCTTTGCCAGCAGCAATTCCAGCTTCCATGCCTTCCTCTCGGATCATCTGTTCTCTTTCCCAGACCTTCATATATTCCAGTAGCACCCCCTTGTCTTCTTTTACTTTTTCT
>URHH01000100.1 GCA_900547615.1 uncultured Blautia sp.
GCTTCTTCCTAGGGGGGGGGACCAGGGGGGGGCCCCGCCCCCAGCCGCTTCCGCCGGAATGGGTATCCTGCGTTTCATTATCATAAATTAACAGGCCGCAGTCCTGATGCTGTGCCTGAATATCTACATTTTTTTTCGAGAGAAGGTCAAAAAGGATTTTCTGTCCTACCATTCCAAGATCACCGGTAAAGATACAGTCATAATCGGAAGGATTTCGACCAAAATCATAAAGATGCTGCCAGATGGTGTCGCAGGCGGCAGGCGCCATACAGCCGCCCATATTCAGGGAATCTTTAAACCCAAAATCAATGAGACGTCCTGTGGTCAGCCCTGTGAGGGCTGCAAAACCTTTTGGGGAAGCAAGGGGCGTATATTTTTTCTGCTGCTCTTTAGAAGGAGGGCAGGTGCTTAAGATACAGGCGCCGCTTCCCGTAACTGTCCATGTGGCAGATAAGGGACGCTGGTTCCCATAGCCCAGGGGAAAGCGAAATTCTTTTTCCGCGCTTGCAAAGTGACTGGAGGTTGCGCAGAGAACGGGTTCGCCGTACCCGGCAGATACAGACATGGAACCAAGGGAGAGGGATTCTCCCATCGTGGAGCAGGCGCCGTACAATCCGTAAAAGGGAATGCCAAGTCCTGCGATCCCAAAGGAAGAGGCAGTTGTCTGGGCAAGAAGATCGCCTGCAAAGGCAAGGCGGATTTCCTCCGGCTTATATCCGGCTTTCCCGGCCGCAAGAACAGCGGCTTCTCTTTGCATGGCACTTTCTGCAGCCTCCCATGTATCACTTCCGAACATGGGCTCTTCACATACCAGATCAAACAGGTCTCCAAGAGGACCTTCTCCTTCTTTTTTTCCTACAACAGAAGCACAGCTCTGAATAAATACAGGGCGGGATAAAGAAATACTGGAAAGTCCGGTTGTCTGGTTTTCGTTCATGAGATCACCTCCATTATTTTTAAGATATAGTAAAAGATACCCAGGATCCAGGAGCTTAAAATCCCATATAAAATTACCGGCCCTGCGATGGTAAAGATTTTGCAGCCAATGCCGAATACCTGGCCTTCTGCCTGGAATTCAATGGCGGAAGAGGCGACAGAATTGGCAAAACCGGTAATGGGAACAAGTCCGCCTGCGCCTCCGAATTTGCCGATTTTGGAGTAAAGATTAAAACCTGTAAGAAGAACGCTTAAAAAAATCAGAATAACGGAGCACCAGGTTCCGGCGGCTTCCTTATCTGCGCCCATAGATTTTGCAGTGTTTAAAATAAACTGTCCCAGAGTGCAGATGATTCCTCCGGTGAGAAAGGCTTTTCCCATATTTAAAGGGAGACTGTGGGCAGGCGTTACCTTTTTTACATATGATTCGTATTTTTTTTGTTTCTGTTTTTGCTGCTGGGAGATTGTGTCCGGCATAAAAACACCGTCCTTTCTGAATGAATTTTTATTTTTGCCATCCCTGGAAATAATAGAGCAGAGAGCCGGAGATTTTGCCAAGAGCTACAAAGAAAATAACTTTTGGAAGACCTTCCGTGAACTTAATGCGCCTTGTAAAAATGGGAAATACGTCCGCCATTTCTGCCAGAGCCATAATCCAGCCGCCGAGAAAAATACCGGAAAACAGTCCGTAAAGCAGAAGAAAAGGCCGCCCCAGAGGGATTGGAATATGAAAGAGCAGCATAAGAGTTCCGAATAAAGTCCCCAGAAGGGTGAAATCTTCATAAAGCATAATGTGTTTCCCGGTGCGGGTAATCCCTGCGTATCTTGGTACAATAGAAAGACCTATGAGAAGTCCTACAATGCCTCCTGCAATGATCACTCCGGAACAGAAGCCAATGAATGCAAGAAAAATCTGCTGCAGCATAGATTCACCTCCGATTTCTGTTTAGTATGAGGAAAATCATAAAAAATATGTGCCAATTCTTAATAAAAAATGAAAAACTGTACAAGTGGGGAACCACATAGTATAATAGAATAGACTGCAGGGAAAAGTGCAGATTTTGACAGGAAAAAGGAGGGCTTGTGATATGCAGAACGCATTTTCACGAATGGAAATACTGCTGGGGGAAGAGGGAAGTACAAAACTTGCAAAAGCCAGAATTATGGTGTTTGGCCTTGGCGGCGTTGGCTCTTACGTGGCAGAAGCGCTGGCGAGATGCGGCGTGGGAAGTCTGACTCTTGTTGACCACGATACCGTGTCTGTTACAAATATTAACAGACAGCTTTATGCACTTCGTTCTACAGTAGGACACAGTAAGGTACAGGTGGCAAAAGAAAGAATCCGGGATATAGATGAAAATATCCTAGTTCATACATACGAGACTTTTTATAATGAGGATACGGCGGATATGTTTGATTTCCGCGGCGTGGATTATATTGTAGATGCCATTGATACTGTTACCTCAAAGCTTCTTATTATCCAGAAGGCAAAAGAATGCGGTGTTCCTGTGATTTCCTGTATGGGAACGGGAAACAAGATGGAACCTTCTAAATTTGAAATCACAGATATTTCAAAGACAAGTGTGTGTCCTCTTGCAAAAGTTATGAGAACAGAGCTCAGAAAGCGGGGAATACGTAAGGTAAAGGTTCTTTATTCAAAGGAAAAACCCATAAAGGCAGTTCAGGATAACGGAGAGAGAAAGGGGAATACAGACCGGCCGGTTCCGGGAAGCATTGCGTTTGTTCCAAGCGTAGCGGGACTTCTTATCGCAGGAGAAGTTGTGCGTGATATTCTGGGAGACGGAAAAAAGAAATAAGGTTTGAAATGGCAGCAGAGAATAAGAAAAAGGAGTTATAGCATTGAAAATAAAAGAAAGATTTTGTAATTTACTGGGAGAAGAGAATGTACTCACAGATGAGCTCATGAGCAGTCATACTACATTTCGTATCGGCGGAGCGGCAGATTATTTTCTTCTTCCAACAGAAGGAACGCAGATAAAGGGAATCTTTGAAATCTGCAGAGAAGAGGGAATTCCCTGTTTTATACTGGGAAACGGAAGCAATCTTCTCGTAAGCGACAAAGGGTACAGAGGTGCGGTCATTCAGATGTACCGCAATATGAATAAAATCGAGACAGAAGGAACTGTGATCCGGGCGCAGGCAGGAGCGCTTCTTTCTGCTGTTGCCGCAGAAGCAAAGAATCATTCGCTTACAGGCTTTGAGTTTGCAGGAGGGATTCCGGGAACTCTCGGCGGCGCTGTGACCATGAATGCAGGCGCTTACGGCGGAGAGATGAAAGACGTATTAAAAACGGTTACGGTTGCGGATAGGGAAGGAGATATTATAAAGCTCTCAGCAGACGAGCTGAATCTTGGATACCGCACAAGCATTGTAAAAACAGCAGATTACCTTGTTCTGGAAGCGGAGATTTCCCTGAAAGAGGGAAATCCGGAAGAAATTAAAGAACTTATGCGAGATCTGACGGAGAGAAGGACTTCCAAGCAGCCTCTGGAATTTCCAAGTGCAGGAAGTACATTTAAGCGTCCGGAGGGATATTTTGCAGGAAAGCTTATTATGGATTCCGGACTTCGCGGATACCGTGTGGGCGGAGCGCAGGTGTCAGAAAAACACTGCGGTTTTGTGATCAATGCAGGAGGAGCGACCGCGGCAGATGTAAGAGCGCTCATTCAGGACGTGCAGAATACAGTTTATGAAAAATTTGGAGTGATGCTGGAGCCGGAGGTCCGTTTCCTGGGCGATTTTTCATAACAGAGGAAAAGAGAGGGAAGAGTCATGCGTTTTGTAATTGTGACAGGAGTATCGGGAGCCGGAAAATCAACTGCGCTTAAGATGCTGGAAGATGCCAGGTACTTTTGTGTAGATAACCTGCCTATTCAGCTTCTGGAAAAGTTTGCCTCACTTCTTCCGGAAATACACGGGGAGGACGTTCAGAATGTGGCGCTTGGGATAGATGCCAGAAGCGGAAGAGCGCTTGATGAGCTGGAGGTTGTTCTTGACAGAATGAAGGAAGCCGGTTATGAATTTGAGATTCTTTTTCTGGACGCAGAAGACAATGTACTTGTGAAACGATATAAAGAAACAAGAAGAAGCCACCCCCTTGCGATGACAGGAAGAGTGGATGAGGGAATCCGCATTGAGCGTGAAAAAATGCACTTTTTAAAGGAGAGGGCAGACTATATCATCGATACAAGTTATCTTCTTACAAGAGAACTGAAACAGGAAGTGGAGAAGATTTTTGTAGACAATCAGGAATTTTGCAACCTGATGGTTTCTGTTCTGTCTTTTGGATTTAAGTACGGGATTCCTGCAGATGCAGATCTTGTATTTGATGTGCGTTTTCTTCCGAATCCATATTATGTAGACGAGCTTCGACCGCTTACCGGTATGGAGGACAGCGTATTTGAATATGTGATGAACAGCAGCGCAGCACAGGAATTTGCAGACAGGCTGGAAGATATGGTGCGTTTTCTGATTCCTCACTATGTGAAAGAAGGAAAGACGAATCTTGTGATAGCAATCGGCTGTACTGGTGGAAAGCACCGTTCTGTCACTCTTGCAAGAGAACTGTACGAAAGACTTTTGAAAAGCGGACAGTACGGATTCCGTCTTGAGCACCGTGATATTGAGAAGGACAGAATGCTGAAAAAATAGAAGAAATGAGGTTGGAACATGTCTTTTTCAGGAATGGTAAAGGAAGAGCTTTCCAGACAGATCAATACGGCGAGACACTGCCGCATAGCAGAGCTTGCCGCCATTTTATGCGTCTGCGGCAGTCTGGAATACCAGAAAGACGGGAATAAAGTTCTGCGGGTTCATACAGAAAATGAACTGGTTGCAAGAAAATACTTTACATTATTAAAAAAAACATTTAATATAGAGACAGCAGTATTTCTTCACGAGGGTACACATTTAAAAAGAGGTCGTGTGTATGTGGTGGAGATTACAAGGCAGCAGCAGGTGGAAGAAGTGATGCAGGCAGCCAAGCTGTTGGCTGTATCAGGGAACCTGAACATACAGGATAATTCCCTTACGCTTCAACAGAGCTGCTGTAAACGGGCGTTTGTCCGCGGAGCGTTTCTTTCATCGGGGTCTATCAGTGACCCAAGAAAAGGGTATCATTTTGAGATCGTATGTACAGATGAAAGGAAGGCGCAGTTATTACAGGAGATTATCCGCAGCTTTCATATTGATGCAAAGACTGTTCTGCGTAAGAAATCATATGTGGTCTATGTGAAAGAAGGAGCGCAGATTGTGGATATGCTGGCAATCATGGAGGCGAACGTGGCTCTTATGGATCTGGAGAATATTCGGATTCTGAAAGAAATGCGTAATTCTGTGAACCGGAAGGTAAACTGTGAAACTGCGAATATTAATAAGACGGTAAATGCAGCAGTAAAGCAGATTGAAGACATCAGACTGATAGAAGAGGTTATGGGCTTTGAACGCCTGAATGAAGGTCTTGCGCAGACTGCCAGACTGAGACTGCAGTACCCGGAAGCTACATTAAGAGAATTAGGATTAATGTTAAGCCCGCAGGTAGGAAAATCAGGGGTAAATCACAGATTGAGAAAACTAAGTGTACTGGCTGATGAACTGCGGGAAAACAAGGAGGAGTTATTATGATCAAAAAACCAATAACAGTAAATCTTTCCACTGGGCTTGAGGCGCGTCCTGTGGCACAGCTGGTTCAGGTTGCAAGCCAGTTTAACAGTGAAATTTATGTTGAAGTAGGCGAAAAAAAGGTAAATGCCAAGAGTATTATGGGAATGATGACACTGGGATTGGATGCCGGAGAGGAAATTACACTTCTTACAAATGGTGAAGATGAAGAGGCGGCAATGAACAGTATTGAGAGATATTTAAGTGAACAGTAGTCAGAAAAAATAACAGGCTGTGTTATTGATACAAATGCGAATGAAAAAGAAGACCGGTTTTCATTCGCATTTCTTTTGTTTATTTTTTTGTGCGGGCTGCATATTTGCTAAAAAGAAACGGATAGGCAGCAAGGATCCAGAATACTGCAAGGAAATAACGCAGGAAGCTTGCAGGAAGGGAAGTTCCGATAAGTGGTTTGATTCCTTCCAGAATGATAAGCGCACCGATAAGACCAAATATAAGGCGCAGGATTTTCTGTTTCGTATTTCGGGGATGCGCAAATCGTATAAAGCGCTGTTCCAGGTAATACCCGAGAGCAAAAGCAGCGCCTGCGCCTCCTGCCTTCAGACAGTCCTTTGCGTATACAAGCTCAATATATCCTGTTTTCTCCAGAAGTACGGAATAAAAGGAGAGAGCGAGGGAAATAAGAAGTATAATGACAGCCACTTTTCCAGGAGCCTTTTCGAAGGATTTCTTCCTATATATATAGTGATAACAGAAGGTCACACATAGAAAGGAAAGGATAAAAGAGACGATCACATCTTTTGGCGTGTGGCAGCCTAAATACATTCTGGAAAATCCTACAAGGAAAATGACTGCAAAGCACAATGCCTGATACAGCCGTTTTCGAAAGTGAAGGGCGGCTGTTCCAAACAGGGCGGTAATGCCCGCTTGGAAAGGAATATCCGGTAGCGCCCGGAACTGCGGAAGGGACAGGCTGGAAAGAAGGATCGAGTATCCAGGGGCGGGGGATCCGGAACGTGATTTTCAGTCCCTGTACAAGAAGTCCTGAGGTAAAGTAGGAAAAGCCGAGCGTGTAGGCAAGGCGTTTGTTGGAACACCAGAAAAGCCAGCAGATAATGCCGACTACGAAAAGCTCCTGAGCTGTATAAGTGATAAGCTGAAAGAAAATGTCTCCTCCGTCTGTGCGGAACTGAGACAGGAAATGTAAAAATTCCATAAAAAACAGTCCTTTCTGAAAAATTGTTTCTTATTATAATTAAAAAAATATTATAAGTTGACCGAAAGAAAAAAACAAGGTATAATCTGAACTATGATACAACTGAATGGATAAAGCGAGGGGAACATTACGATGTCAAAATTTTTAAAATTTATTGTACACTTTGTCGTGATTTGTACGATTGTATGTGCTGCCGGTCTGATTCTGCCGCCATTTTTCGGAGTGACTACGGAGATTATGACGGATTCGAAGGAGGACACCAATCTTCCGGTAGGGTCTGTTACATATGCAATACCGGTTAAGGCAAAAGATATTTATGTGGGAGATCCAATTCTTGTTCAGGAGGATTCCAAAATCTACCGTTACAGCGTACAGTCACTTAACCTTGAGAACGGCACAGGAACTGTGGTGGATCCGTCTGTTACAAATGGCGAAGGCATTACAGTAGCGGTGAAGGAATACGTTCCGAAGGTTGTTTTTACATTAAGCGGCATTGGTTATCTTTATGTGGCTACGCAGAGCACAGAAGGAAAGATCATTCTCGGACTTGCTGTTCTGTTTTTAATCATTCTTTATATTATCGCTGAGCTTTGGGAGAAAGACCCGAAGGAGGAAGAGGAAGAAGATACGAAGTCTTCCGGCGCTTACGTGAAGTCCAAAAAAGAGCTGAAGCGTGAGGAAAAAGAGCGGGCAAGAATGATGAAGGAAGAAGAGCGGGAAATACGCAGCGAAAACAAAGAAAAGAAGAAAAAGAAAAAAGCAGAGAAGCGTATGATCCGTACAGGAGGCTTTGTGGACGAGATCGAAGAAGAGGACGACGAGTACACAGAAGAGCGGCCTGTTTCCATGCAGAGCGCGGCAAGCGAGGCGCATGAGCTTCTGAAAAAGGAGATTGCAGCGGCGACTTCTGAGGAAGCAGATACTGCGGCTGAAATCAGGGAAATGATGAAAGAGCCTGTGAAGGAAGCTCCGGTAATGGAAGAAGAGGAACTTCAGGAAAAAGCGGAGGAGACAGAAAAAGAGATTTCCATTCCTGCAAAAAAAATGGCGATTCCTCAGTGGAGCGTTTCACAGCTTGCAAACAGAGCAAAGTCAGCAGGCGATGCTCCTGAGATCGTGAAAGATGATATTACAAAAGTTACATTATTCGACTACTCCGATATTGTTGGAGAAGAGGAAGAGGAAGAGTAAGAAGAGCGGACTGCATTTGGCAGTCCGTTTTTTGTGCTATAGGAAATTACTCTGTAATGTTCCATAGCATGTGAGCAGGATTCTTTCTTAGGGCAAAATCCTGAGAAAAAGTTCCTGTCAAAAAAACATGTCAAAAAAATAAAAAAAAATAAAAAAAATGCTTGCATTTAGTAAAAGCTTCGTGTATACTCATAACTGTTGTGACATGATAGCAATGAAGCGCGAGGTTGCTGCTTGAAAAAAGCAGGTTTTCCGTGGAGCGAATGTCAAGTTAGAAAACTGACGACAAGTCACTGTACAAGTTCAGAAACCATCAGAGGGATGGGACGCGTAGAAGAGAGATAAAGACACGCGTGGAGATGTGTACAGTCGCCGCTTGTCGTACTGCTATAAGAGTACGAATAGGAGGAGACTTTTTTTATGGCAAATCAGGTAATGAGAATCACATTAAAGGCATATGACCATCAGTTAGTAGATGCGTCTGCAGCAAAAATCATCGAGACTGTTAAGAAGAACGGCGCAATGGTAAGCGGTCCGGTTCCGCTTCCAACAAAGAAAGAGGTTGTTACAATCTTAAGAGCGGTTCACAAATACAAAGATTCCAGAGAGCAGTTCGAACAGAGAACACACAAGAGACTCATCGACATCCTGACACCGACCCAGAAGACAGTAGATGCACTGTCCAGACTGGAAATGCCGGCAGGAGTTCACATTGACATCAAGATGAAAACAAAATAATCATCTGGTGATTCCAAAGTTAATGCGCAAGCATTTATGCTATTTACTATATGATTACCGAAATGGTAATCCGCTATAAGGAGGAAAAACAATGAAGAAAGCTATTTTAGCTACTAAAGTCGGAATGACTCAAATCTTCAACGAAGACGGAACACTGATTCCGGTAACCGTTTTACAGGCAGGTCCATGTGTCGTGACTCCGGGTTAAACAGAGTGTCTCTTG
>URHH01000101.1 GCA_900547615.1 uncultured Blautia sp.
AGGAACTATTATTTTCCAGAAGGATATGGACACCAGAAGAAGTCCGGCAAGCATCACAAAAATCATGACTTTGATCTTGATTTTTGACGCCATAGAAAACGGTTCGCTGAAGCTTGAAGATTCTGTTACAACAAGCGCTTATGCAAAATCAATGGGAGGTTCTCAGGTTTTTCTGGAAGAGGGCGAAACTCAGAGTGTGGAAACCATGATAAAGTGTATTGTGATTGCCTCCGGAAATGATGCAAGCGTGGCAATGGCAGAACATATCGCAGGAAGCGAGCAGGAATTTGTCCGCCAGATGAATGCAAAGGCAAAAGAACTGGGTATGGAAAATACAAACTTTGAAGATTGCTGCGGCCTTACGGACTCTCCAAGTCATTATACAACTGCAAGGGACATTGCAGTAATGAGTCGGGAGCTGATTACAAAATATCCTCAGGTGCTTGAATATTCATCCATATGGATGGAGGACATTGTTCATGAGACGAGAAAAGGCTCCAGTAAGTTCACTCTTGCAAATACAAATAAGCTTCTCAGAAGTTTTGAGGGCTGTGTAGGTTTAAAAACAGGAAGTACAAGTGTGGCAAAATACTGTTTAAGCGCAGTTGCAAAAAGAGATGGAATCACCCTGATTTCTGTAGTAATGGCAGCACCCAATTATAAAATAAGATTTAAAGACGCAGCTTCCATGCTGAATTATGGTTTTTCCAGATGCAGTCTTTATGTAGACGAAAAGCAGCCAAAACTTCCGGGAATCAAGGTTGAAGGCGGAGTCGAAGATACTGTATTTCTTCAGTATGAGGGAAAATTTCAATATTTGAGTACAGAGGGAAAAGAGCTTTCTGATATAAAAAAGAAGCTTGTGATTCCAAAGGAGGTAAAAGCTCCTGTAAAGAAGGGCGAAAAGGCCGGGGAGATGCGCTATTATATAGGAGAAGAAAAGCTTGGAAGTGTTCCTGTCCTGTATGAAAAGTCAGTGGAAAAGGCCGTGTATAAAGATTACATAAAACGAATGTGGGAAGCATATCTTCTTTGAAAATAGGCAGGTTTGCCGATGTGAAAATAATACACATTGGAAGCCTGCTTTTTTTGACAAAATCCGGAAGTTAGGGTTATAATACAAAGGTACAGAAATTTTTACATCACGGAGGAAGTTATGGAAAGCAAAGAAAAACAACCAAATAAATTAAAGCTTCTGGCAAGGTATTACAAACCATACAAGGGGCTTTTTATAGCGGATTTATTTTTTGCCATTTTGGGTGCAGCAGTTACGCTTGTGATCCCCCTTCTTGTGCGTTATATTATGAATACTATAGGAAATATGCCCGTATCGGAGGCAAAATCTGCCATTCTTACCATTGGCGTGGGAATGCTGGGACTGATTCTCGTGCAGCTCGGCAGCCGTTATTTTATCACATATTACGGACATATGATGGGCGCATATATTGAACACGATATGCGTAACGAGATTTTCAGCCATTATCAGAAGCTTTCCTTTACTTTTTATGATAATCAGAAAGTGGGACATCTTCTGTCAAGGATCACAAGCGATCTTTTTGACATCAGCGAGCTTCTTCATCACGGACCGGAAGACATTATTATTTCTGTGATCAAGCTTGTGGGCGCATTTATCATTCTTGTAAATGTAAACGGAAAAATGGCTGCCATCAGCTTTTCCATCGTGATTGTCATGCTCTTTTACGCGCTTATATTTAACAGAAGAATGAAACACGCGTTTAAGGAAAACAGAGCCCGCATTGCAGATATTAACAGCCAGATCGAGGACAGCCTTTCCGGGATCCGCGTTGTAAAATCCTTCGGAAATGAAAAGAGAGAGATGGAAAAATTTGCAAAGGGAAATGAGCGCTTTGTAGCTGCAAAGCGCCTCACGTACCGCTACATGGCAGGCTATCACGCAGGAATGGATTCCTTTACGACACTGATAACAGTTGCGTCTCTTGTTGCGGGCGCGTTTTTCCTTACAGACGGAACCTTAGATGCAGCAGACCTTGTTACCTTCCTTTTGTATATCAACAATTTTACAGAGCCGGTAACGAAGCTTGTAAACTTTACAGAACAGTTCCAGAACGGATACAGTGGATATGACCGTTTCCTGGAAATGATGGCGATCGCGCCGGATATTGAAGATGCGCCGGACGCCGTATCTATTGATAAGGCAAAAGGCGGCATTGAATTTCAGGAAGTTTCCTTCCACTATTCCGATACAAATGAGGAAGTGCTTTCTCATGTAAATCTTCAGGTAAAGCCGGGAGATTATGTGGCGCTTGTGGGAACATCAGGAGCAGGAAAAACAACGCTCTGCAGTCTGATCCCGCGATTTTACGATGTGTCCTCCGGAAAAATCCTTCTGGACGGCACAGACATAAGAAAGATCAAATTAAAAGACCTGCGCCGCCAGATTGGAATCGTGCAGCAGGACGTATATCTTTTTGCCGGAACGATCATGGAAAATATCCGTTACGGAAAACCGGATGCAACAGACGAGGAGGTTATCCGTGCGGCGAAAGCTGCCAATGCCCATGATTTTATTATGGAAATGCCGGCAGATTATGATACAGATATAGGACAGAGAGGCGTGAAGCTTTCCGGAGGACAGAAACAGCGTCTTTCCATTGCGAGAGCATTTTTGAAAAATCCGCCAATCCTGATTTTTGACGAGGCAACGTCTGCTCTTGATAATGAAAGCGAGAAGGTTGTGCAGGAATCTCTGGAAAAGCTTGCAAAAGACAGAACTACTTTTGTCATTGCACACAGACTTTCCACGATCCGAAATGCAAGAAGGATCCTTGTGCTTACAGAGGACGGCATCGCAGAAGAGGGAACGCACGAAGAGCTTCTTAAAAAAGACGGCGTTTATGCAAAGCTTTGTAAGGCAGGGCTTTGAGAAGGGAGTAATTATGAAGGAAATCAAAACAGAAAATGCAGTAGGACACATTCTCTGCCATGATATTACAGAAATTGTAAAAGATGAAAGAAAAGGCGTATTGTTTCATAAAGGTCATATAGTGCGGGAGGAGGACATACCTGCGCTTTTGAGAGTGGGAAAAGAGCATCTTTATGTGTGGGAGAAAAAACCGGGAATCCTTCATGAAAATGAGGGCGCGGAAATTCTCCGCCAGATTTCAGAGGGAGAGGGAATGCACCCTACAGAGCCGAAAGAAGGAAAGATAGAGCTGATCGCAGACAGAGACGGTCTTTTAAAAATAAGAAGAGATGCCCTGAAAGCTGTAAACTCTCTCGGGGAAATGATAATTGCCTCAAGACACGGAGATTTTCCGGTAAAGAAAGGTCAGAAAATTGCCGGAACAAGAATCATTCCCCTTGTGATCGAGGAAGAGAAAATGGAGGCTGCAAAAGCGGCAGCAGGACAGAAACCGATTTTTGATATTCTGGCTTTTCATTACAAAAAGGCGGGAATTGTCACAACAGGAAGCGAAGTAAAAAAAGGTCTGATCCAGGATACGTTTACTCCTGTTCTTGAGGAAAAACTGAAAGAATACGATGCGGAGCTTCTGGGACATACGACGCCGGGAGACGAAAAAGAACAGATTACAAAAGATATTCTGACGTTTATAGAAAATGGCGCAGACCTTGTGCTCTGCTCCGGGGGAATGAGCGTGGATCCGGACGACCGAACACCGGGAGCAATCAAAGATACAGGGGCGGAGGTGCTTACTTACGGAGCACCGGTTCTTCCGGGAGCTATGCTTATGGTAGCTTATTATAAGAAAGACGGAAAACAGATTCCGATCATCGGGCTTCCAGGCTGCGTGATGTATGCAAAACGAACGGTATTTGATCTTCTTCTTCCAAGAATTATGGCAGACGATAAGATTCTTCCAGAGGAAATCGCAGCTTATGGGGAAGGCGGGCTTTGCCTGAATTGTGAAACATGTACCTTCCCAAACTGTGGATTCGGGAAATAAGATTCAGAAAAAAGGTGTTTCATGAAAACATTTAGAACAAAAAAGTACGAGATTGTTTCGTCAAAAATAAAAGAAGGGGAAATAAAGTTTGCTTTTTTAACCGACCTCCACGGGCTGGAGTTCGGAGAAAATAACAGAGATCTTCTCCGGGCAGTCAGAGAATTTTCTCCGGATGCTGTACTGTGCACGGGCGATATGCTTGTAAGAAGCGAGCCGGACACCCTTAAAACAGCAGAGATGCTTCTTAAAAATCTGGCGGAAGAATATCCCGTTTATTTAAGTCTTGGAAATCATGAATATAAACTGCTGGCATCAGATGTATATAAAAGCATGCGGGAAACTTATAAGAAGTGTGAACTGGAACTGGAAACAGGAGGCGTTCATATTCTCCATAACCGCCATATGGAACTGACAGTAAAAGAAAACAGGATTTCTGTGTACGGTCTGGAACTGCCGCTTTGTTATTATGACAAATTTTTTGCTCAGAAACTTACAGCGGAAGAGATAACCGGATTTGTGGGAGAACGAAAGAATGATTTCAGCATTCTTCTTGCTCACAGCCCCAGGTATGGAAAAGCATATTTTTCATGGGGAGCAGATCTGATCCTGTCAGGACATTATCATGGGGGAGTAGTGCGCTTTGGGGAAAATACAGGGCTTGTTTCTTCTCATCTTCGGATTTTTCCGCCTTTTTGCTGCGGAGAATTTAAAAGGGGAGAACAGCATATGATCGTAAGCGCAGGCCTTGGGGAGCATACCGTTCCCGTTCGGTTTCATAATCCGAGAGAACTGGTCTGTATCACAGTAAAATCGCCGAAAGAGGATGTTTTATGGCAATACCGGTAAAATTAAATGTATTTGAGGGACCGCTTGATCTGCTCCTTCATTTGATTGATAAAAATAAAATTGATATTTACGATATTCCTATTGTGGAGATCACAGATCAGTATATGGAGTATATCCATTCTATGGAAAAAGAAGATCTCGGGATCATGAGTGAGTTCATGGTAATGGCAGCCACTCTTCTTGATATTAAATGTAAAATGCTTCTTCCGAAAGAAGTCAATGAAGAGGGTGAAGAAGAGGATCCGCGTGCAGAGCTTGTGCAGAAGCTTCTGGAATATAAGATGTACAAATATATGTCCTATGAACTGAAGGATAAAATGGACGCCGCAGCCAATGTGTACTACAGAGAGGCAGATATTCCAAAAGAGGTGCTGAAATATAAAGAGCCTGTAGATCCGGCGGAATTGCTCCGCGGTATGACACTTGAAAAGCTGAATGCGATTTTTAAATCGGTTATCCGCAGGCAGGAAGATAAAATCGACCCAATCAGAAGCCGGTTCGGAACCATCGAGAAAGAAGAAGTCAGTCTTTCTGAAAAAATGCTGGAGTTAAAGGAATTTGCCGGTACGCATAAAAAATTTTCTTTCCGGGCGCTTCTGGAAAATCAGCGTTCCAGAATCCAGGTGATCGTAACCTTTCTTTCTGTGCTGGAGCTGATGAAAATGGGGCACATTCATGTGGATCAGGAAACGCTTTTCGGCGAGATTGAGATAGAGGTATTGACGGAGCCGGATACCTGGAAAAATTTAACGGAATTTGCAGAAGAATAAAAGAAACGGAGAATTTCATGAATATAAAAGAAGCAGAGGGAGCCATTGAGGCAATTCTTTTTGCAATGGGAGACGCGGTAGAGCTGACACAGATCGCAAAAGCTCTTGAACAGGACCCTTCCACAACAGAAAAAATCATACATAATATGATGGACCGTTACCGGGAGGAAAACAGAGGGATACAGATTATTGAACTGGAACAGTCGTATCAGATGTGTACAAAAAAAGAATACTATGATTATCTGATCCGCATTGCAATGCAGCCAAAGAAGCCGGCGCTTTCTGACGTTATGCTGGAGACGCTTTCCATTATTGCTTATAAACAGCCGGTTACAAAGGTGGAAATAGAAAAAATCCGCGGCGTGAAATGCGACCACGCCATCAATAAGCTTGTAGAATACAGGCTCGTAAAAGAACTGGGAAGACTGGATGCTCCGGGAAGACCGATCCTTTTTGGAACAACGGAAGAGTTTCTTCGTTCCTTTGGAGTGCAGGCGCTTGATGAGCTTCCTGTTCCGGATCCGGTTCAGATAGAAGATTTTAAGGCAGAGGCAGAAGAGGAAATCCAGCTAAAACTGGATGTATAAACAGAAGGAGGGAATGGCGATGCCGACAACGTATACCCATGATTATTTTGGAAAAAAAGTTTATCAGAAGCTTCCGGAAGAGATGAAACGCGTCATAAGAGAAAACGGGGAGCTTTACAGAATCGGACTTCACGGTCCGGATATTCTGTTTTATTATATGGTGTCGAAAAATCCTGTGACACAGTTTGGAATTAATATGCACAGGGAAAAGGGAAGGGCGTTTTTTGAGCAGGGAATGGAGACAGTACGACGTACAGGAGATCAGGCGCTTCTTGCCTATCTTCTGGGCTTTGGCTGCCATTATCTTCTTGATTCCTACTGTCACCCCTATGTAGATGAAGTGGCGGAAGCGGGAGTAATCTCTCATACTGTTCTGGAAAAGGAATATGATCGTTTTCTTATGGAGGAATCCGGAAAAAATCCGTATATTTACCGTCCTTCTGACTGCATTGTTCCGAGGTATCAGTGGGCGAAGGAAATCCATAAAGTCCTTCCAACGGTAAAAACAATAAATATTTACATTTCCATGAAAATGATGAAGATTCTTACAAATCTGATGGTGTGCAATGATGGAGAAAAAAGAAGAAAAAGAATAGAGAAGCTTCTCAAATTGACAGAAAGCAAAAGCGCCATGTCTCTTCTGGAGCATTTTATGAAGAAAGAACCGGTTCCGGGTTCTTCTATTCCTGTTGCACGACTGAATCGTTTGTTCTGGGAGGCAGTAGAAGAAGTGCCGGAGGAGCTTATAGAGCTTTACAGTCTCTCAAAGGAGAAGAAAAAACTGTCGCAGAGATGGGATAGGACGTATAATGGATAATTAAAAAAAACAGTTTTTGTGACACGCTCCAGCTCCTGGGGAAGCTTCGCTATTGTCACTTCAAAACTGTTTTTTTATTATTTTAATCGGCAAGCAGTTTATACCTGTCTGGCAAATGATTTTTTAAAGGTTTGGAATACGCCGGTCTGTTCAAGCAGTCTTGTGATTGTGAAGAAAATAATGGAATCAATCGGCCACATGATCAGATTTTTCAGTGCTCTTGCAGGAAGGATTGCAAGAAATCCTTTTCCGTACAGCATATCCAGCCATAATGTGTTTAAGAGCACGTTCACAATAAGAATTACGACCAGCTTGGCAATCAGGACTCTTTTCAGAGTCAGTTTCTGACGGTAATAAAAGCAGCCGTATATAAAGGCGGCCAGCATGGCGTTAAAGGTAAAGCCAAAGAAAAATCCACCGTCCGGTCTCATAAAATATTTTACAATGTCCAGGATTCCTGCGAACAGCCCTCCTGTAACAGGACCAAAAAGATAATCCACAATCTGATTGGGAATGCCGGAAAATCCGATTTTAATATAAGGTCCAAGGTTGATGGTTGCCACTGAATTAAGAATCAGTGCCAGGGCTGCCAGCATTGCGCTCATGGCAAGTGCCGGAACACTTTTCAGCTCTTTTGCTGAATTGAGAAACATATTTTTTGTTTCTTTCATAAAAAAATTACCTCCTTTCGCAGATATCTGACCACAATAGGAGATAATCATATGTACTTATCTTCTGTTGCAGCGAGATGCAATTCATATACCGCAAGATTTCTCTTTTCGTCTTCCGGCAACTCTCTATCCGGAAAGCACTTTACGCATATGAATCTACTCTGCATGTCTTTTATGGTGTTATTATACTTCGCTATCATGGAGTGTGCAATATCTTTTTTACATATTTTCCAATTTTTTGACTTTTAAATAGATTATGCTGTGATAAAGTGATATACTGTAAACATCTATACGAAGATAAAGGAATTGATATAGGAGGGATTACACGGAATGAAAAATATGTATAAGTTTACGACATCAAAAACAATCACTACAATTTTTGTATATTTTTTGCTGTTTCTGGCAGGGGATTTATTTGGAAGCCTGCCGTTTGATTTTGTTTTTTCTTTTATAACATTGCCGTGCAGTGAGTTATATATTATTTTAAGAATGCTGGGCTGTTTTATTCTTACGTTTGTGCTTTTTTGGCTGTATACAACAAAGCATCTTCACTTAAAACTGAGTGATTTTGGAATTACATTCAAAATGAAAAGCTGGGGAATTGTGCTGTCTGTTTTACTTCCTGTGTTTGCCATTGTTGGGTTTTTGATGACAGGAGCAAAAGTAGAAGTGAATGAATTTACGTTTGGCAGAACATTATTGATTGTAGTCGCTTCTGCTATGATTGCTTTAAAATCAGGAATATTGGAAGAAATGTTGTTCCGTGGTTTTATTATGAAACTTCTGGAAAGCAGATGGAATAAATATGTGGCAATTTTTGTGCCGTCTTTTCTGTTCGGTCTGGTACATATTCCCTCTATGGAGACGTTTACTGTGGAGGGTGTGATGCTTCTGATCATAAGTGGCACATTAGTAGGAATCATGTTTTCCCTGGCGGCGTATGCAGGAAAATCCGTGGCAAACAGTATGCTGCTTCATGGTGTGTGGAATTTTGTTATGATAACAGATATTTTGCATATTACAACAAAAGAAGGGATTTACGGAGAACCTCTTTTTTCAATGATCATCTCCTCAGACAATATCTTGCTGACAGGGGCTGGTTTTGGAATGGAAGCTTCCATAATTGCCATAGCGGGATATGCCCTTATTTGTATTGTGGCAGGGGCTATAGGGAAACACAAAACTGCATAAAATCAGGAGGGATTAGTGTGAAAGAAAGTAGAGGAAAGCCATAGATTGGCGCACTTGAATAAGCTGTC
>URHH01000102.1 GCA_900547615.1 uncultured Blautia sp.
TTGCACCGATTTCTGCATCAATTGATGTAAGTTTGATGTAAATCGCTGTTTTTTTAGTTTTTTATCAAATGAAGTATGTCCCGTCTATTTGGTAAAACGGTACATCTTTACATCATCTTAATAGAGCTTTGCACCTGCCGGAATGTGATCATCAACCATCAGAAGATGAAGCTTTTCTTCGCCTTCTTCTTCGTGAATAGCACTGAGGAGCATACCGCAGGAATCAATACCCATCATTGCTCTCGGTGGAAGATTTGTGATAGCGATAAGAGTCTTTCCAACTAATTCTTCCGGCTCGTAATACTCGTGGATTCCGCTTAAGATTGTACGGTCTGTTCCTGTTCCGTCATCTAAAGTAAACTGAAGAAGTTTCTTAGACTTCGGTACTGCAACACACTCTTTAACTTTTACTGCACGGAAATCAGATTTTGAGAATGTCTCGAAATCAACATCTTCCTCAAATAACGGCTCGATTTTTACTTTGGAAAAATCGATTTTTTCTTCTGCAGCCGGCGCAGCCTTCTGTCCTGCGTTGTTTGCTTCGTTCTTAGCAGCGCCCTGTGACTTCATTGTCGGGATTTCTTATCACTTTATTTTAAAATGACTTTTTTCCCTTTATTAAGCCACTTTTCGGTATCTTACAATCAGTCAAATAACACTTTTAAACTGATTAAAGCACCCGAATTTGTCGTACCCTTGTCGTATGGCACACAATTTGTCGTACTCTCTGTCAGTCCCAGCCGGACTCTTTCCTAAAATACATCTAATTTGTGTGCTAAGTTTTGAATTGCTTCCTGCTTCTTTGCATCGGTGACTTCCGCATAAATGTCCATCGTGGTTTCAATGTTGGCGTGTCCCATGATCGACTGGATCACCTTTAAATTTGTTTCATTTTCGCAAAACCTCGAACAAAAGGTATGCCTCAAATGATGACATGAGAAATGTGGTATTAGCACAGGCTCCCGGTGCTGCTTGGAAGCATTAACCACTTCTTCTGCATTGTACGATTCGTATATACGCTTGATTGCCCGGTTAATAGACTGCGGATTATGGACATAGCCAAAACGGTTCATAAAGATAAAACCTTTCATCCCATCAATCTCCGTTTCGTTGAATCCATTTTCCTGTTGGTCTGCAAATTCCGCCCGGAGCGCATCATAAACTGCATCCATCATTGGAATACTGCGTATACCCGCTTCTGTCTTTGGGAGTGATATAGAAAACGTACACATCGGGTGTTCTTTAAATTCCCTGCTGTAATAAACAAGACTATGGTTGATGCTGATTACACGTTTTTCAAAATCTACATCTTCCCACCTTATCCCGATTGCTTCCCCAATCCTGCACCCTGTACCTAATAAGAACTTAAATAAAGAAGTCCAGCGGTAATATGCGGGATTGCTTTCTATATAGTTTATAAAGGCTCTTTGCTGTTCCAGAGTTAAAGCGTGTCTTATGCCATGATTTTTTCCCGGCTGTTTCTTTATCTGCGCCATAACTCCATCGCTCGGATTGTTACGGATAATATCGTCCCGTACTGCTAACTGGAATGTTGGGTGAAGCACCGTATGGATTGTTTCCAACGTGTTAATCTGCATTTCCTTCTCTTTTATCAAATGCTGGTAGAATTGCAACACATCAGAAAACTTTATCGCTGCGATTTTCTTCTTTCCAAACCCATTCCTGATAAAACGGTCATACATATATTTGTAATTTCTCATGGTTGTTCCCCTGAGTTCTGACTTTGTAGATATATACCTGTCAAAAACAAAATTGACCGTCGCACTTCCAGCCACATAGGTATCCAATCCGTCTAACTGGTCTTTAATCAGCTTTTCTTCCCTCTCTCGCAGTTCCATAATGTCCTTAGAATATATGCTTCGGCGCTTTCCTTCCGGATCAGTATAAGTATATACATACTTGCCATCACAACTGCGCTGCGTTTCGCCTTTCCTTAAAACCCTCCCTTTATTATCCTTTCTTGATTTTGCCATCTCTGCTCCTTCCTCAAGGAAAGAGATCTCGTACTAGCTACTCAGGGTTTCTTCCATTGCATACTGCAAATCAATCCCCTTTTGTAGCACCTGCGTTATGGTCATGTCATGTTTGGACGCATATTCTCTGAGTTTTGCGGCTTCATCCTCTGTCAGCTTTAATCCGATAAGATTCTTCTTCGGATTGTCCGACTTTGGTCTGCCTGTCCTTGCCACAATATACACCTCCATCCATTTCATAATCATTATACTTTCAGTTTAACCAAAAGTCAACACTTATTTTCAGTTATACGAAAAATCTTTCTTAACCAAGACACCAGCTACCTATTTCACACGAAATGATTCAAGATATTGGTCAAATATATCTAAATCAACCAATACCATTCTGTCAATCTTCAAGATAGCGCCTGCATCTTTCGCTAAAGATTGAAATTTATTCATACCCATACTGTACATTTCTGCTCCGTCCTTATATCTGACTAACCTCTTTTTGTTAATTGCTTTCGGTATTCTCTGCATTAAAATAGTCCTCCTTTTTGCTTGCACAGCCTTATCTGCTAATAAATAGACAGAATACACTTCTCCCCATTTATTAGCAGATAAAAACTGCAATACAGGTGGCAGCTCGTTACACTGCCCACATCGGTCTTGCACCGTCATTCAAATTGACCGGATTGCAGATTTCCTGCAACCCGGAAGTATCATTATCACAGATATGCTTCATCGCCCCTTGTAACCGCTACACACTTTGCCAGATTCCACTCGCTCCTTACCTTTGCTTCAATGCAGTTTTTTAGCATTTCCTCACGTTCACCCCGCCATAAGGCAGGACAGGTATGTCATGGCGCATCTGCCTAGTGGCTCCGCATATCCTCACGTCCTGTATGCAATACAGTATTCAGTTTTCAAGGTACACCGCTGATAATCAGCTATGGAAAAGGATAGCAAACCGCCCTTATACCGCTTCAAACGCCAGTATCTTCGTAATCAGCTTTGTTTCAAGCCTCCGGCGCAGCGTTTCATCAACACAAAAATGCAGCCGCCCACCCTCGTCATACATTTTCCGGGTGGACAAAGTGATTATGTATCCCTCGTAATGTTTCAAAACTGCGTTGATTGCCATTACATCGCCTTCTGATGCTGCCTTTATGATATGGAAAGGCAGCAAATTCTTTTCTTCACTATTCTTACATTTCTTTTTCATCTGCTTTTTCCTCCATAATCTCTCTCAAAATCTCAAGCGAGCGTGTCCGGTGTTCGTGGATCGTACTGCGTACAAGGTTCATTTCCCTTGCTATATCCGCATCGCTCATTTCCAGAAAATACGAAAGCAGTATTACATTCCGCTTCCGTTCCGAAAGTGCCTGCAACGCTTCCGCTATCAGGGTGTCCTTTACTTCAATGTCATATCCATGCACTGTAAAATGACTGTTCTCTACTCCATACTCATCCATAACAGACAACTGGCTCAGCTCCTTTTCAGACAGTTCAGAAAACATGGCTTCATGCTCCCTGCGGTAATCCATGTGCCGATAATAGTTAATCGCTTCACCTTTCAGCGACATCTGGCACAGGCGGTCAAAGCGATGCCTGATTGTCAGTTCATCATGGCAAGAAGGTTTCTTCATAAGAGTTCACCTCCTCCCCCGTTGTGACGTGACAAAGGCATACGCCTTTTCCCTTTCCGTTGTATCTGCCAAATGGCGATAGGCTGATGTTCGGGTAGGAGTAAAAATTTTTGAAAAATTTTTTTGTATATAAAAAACGCCCGAACAGGCTCAATGCCCATTGGACGTTATTCATATCTGTTATTCTGTTTTCTCCACAATCTGCGAGCGTGTATAGTTCACTCTTTAAGGTATATTCTGCTTCACTTCCAGTAAAACACCTTATAAAAGAACCTTCCCACGCCAATAGCCGGACAGGTTCCCGAAGTCAAAAAAATATCCCTCAGACCGTTCAGAACACATAAATTCCCCTAAACGTACCCAAAGGATAAAAACCACGCAAAAAACCTTTGGATACTGCGTTTTTTTATATGCAATATCCAAAGTCATTCTATTTTATTATGTATTATGCCCCTCTGATAAAGTGAATTATTAGTGCATTTCAAAAGTAAAATGTGCAATATACACTATACATGGAGGTGCATATATGGCAAGAAAAAAGAAAATTGACAAGGAAATGGGATTTCGTTTGAAACAGGCTAGGACTGAACAAAAACTGACCTATGAAGAACTGGCTGAAAAATCCGGCGTTTCCTCACGCTATATCAAGGAAATCGAAAATCATGGAAACGTGCCAAGCCTTGAAAAGCTGGGGCAGCTCATACGAGCCTTACATATTTCCGCCGATCCGTTTTTTTATCCAACTGTCCCGGCAGACAACCTCGACTACCAGCGGCTGTTGGTTTACCTGTCACAATGTACAGAAGAACAGATTACAACAATTCTCGCTATTGTGGAAGCCTATCTTCGGACATATAAAAATTTTTCAAAGTAAATCCACTCCCTCTCCTATCTCTTTTCTAAAACAAAGGCGGCCACCCTTAGCCGCCTAATTACCTCCTTCCTCTGCAAAACTGTGGCTTGTTTTGCTGTACAGAACGCTTCTTTTTAAGGAAGCAGAATATGTCATCATTTGTCATTTCTTCTCAATGTAATAACTGCATGGCATATCAAGCCAAATACAAGAGAAAAACAGCCACCGCCAAATAGTGATGCTCCCCACCCTGCACCCGACATTGTCATAAAACCGCCAACAAAGAAAATACCAATGCCAAGAAATATACCAACACCATAAAAAAGTCCAATTGCCATATCGTACTTATTAAATTGTCGTTTCTCCTTTTTTTCATATGTTTCCATCTTTGTTATTACCTCCTTCGCAAAATCGTCCATGTTGACTCCAAAAAGAAAGCAAATTTTTTTCAACATATTTAAATCGGGTTCATTAACATCTCTCTCCCAATTCGATAGTGCCTGCCGGGTAACATTCAATTCCCCGGCTAGTTCTTCCTGTGTCATTCCCGATTGTGTTCGCAGATGACGTATTTGCTTTCCTGTTGTAATATCCGTCTGTTCCTGGTTCAAAATAGTTCCTCCTCGTATTATAAAGTAGTAGTATTTATAGTCCCTCTCCAAGGACTGTGTGCTATACTGTTTGAAGATACTGTGGATTGGTACATTCCTCCTACCACTTGATGGTTGCAGAGAGGCTCCAACCACAGTCTCTTTGTATAGTTGTTAATCAGTTAGATACCGCATGACGGTTTATTTAGTACGAGGTTACAAGCGCAAAGAACCCTGTGGTCCTAAACAGTATCATTACAATCCCTTTAGGGAAATCTATTACTTAGGAGTATTCTTATGATCTACGTTGGAATTGATGTTGCCAAAGATAAGCACGACTGCTTTATCTCTAACTCTGATGGCGAAATCCTCTATAATGCTTTCACTATCCAAAACAACCGGGAAGGCTTTGACGAACTATATCAAAAGATACTTTTCGTTGAAGTCGATATGTCCAATATAAAAGTAGGACTGGAAGCCACTGGACACTACAACTACAACTTACTCGGTTATCTCATTGATAAAGGTTTGCCGACCTACGTTATCAATCCGCTTCACACTAATCTTTACAGAAAAAGTCTCAGCCTTAGAAAGACGAAAACGGATAAGGTGGATGCCCGAACCATTGCTATGTTGTTGATGTCTGATGTGAACTTAAAGTCCTACTCAGTTACATCATATCACAATGAGGAGCTAAAGTCACTCACTCGTTACCGTTTTGATAAGGTTCAGGAACGGGCTCAGCTCAAACAGTCCATCTCCAGACTGGTCACCATTCTGTTTCCGGAACTGGAAAAGCTCGTTCCTACCCTTCATTTGGCTTCTGTATATGCACTTCTCGGTGAACTTCCCTCTGCCGACCAGATAGCCTCTTGCCATTTGACACATCTGACAAAACTTCTGCAAACAGCTTCAAAAGGTCGCTACAGCCGGGAGAAAGCCATTGAGATCAGAGATGCTGCCAGAACCTCGATTGGCTCCAGAATGCCCGCCAAATCTCTTGAATTAAAACATACTCTCAAACTCATCGGCGAGTTAGATTCTGAGATTGCTGAAATCGAATCCGAAATCAAAAAGATCATGGATGAGATCAATTCTCCAATCCTGACCATTCCAGGTATTGGTTACCGCATGGGTGCTATGATCCTTGCAGAAGTGGGCGATTTTTCCCGCTTTGATTCCCCAGACAAGCTCCTTGCCTATGCAGGTGTATCACCCTCGACTTATCAATCCGGCCAGTTGGAATCCTCGTACTCCCACATGGAAAAGCGTGGTTCCAGATATCTGCGTTTTGCTCTGATCAATGCTGCCAAGTATGTCTGCCACTGGGATGAAAGCTTCGGTACCTATCTCCAGAAGAAGATTTCGGAAGGGAAGCATTACAATGTTGCCATTACCCATGCCACAAAGAAACTTGTGCGGCTCATCTATGCAATGGAGAAATCCGGTAAACCTTACATAAAAGCTGCGTGATCTTTTTCTGATATAAAACACTCCATTGGAGCACCGACAACCGATGCTCTGTTTGTCATGCGATTTTCAATGTGCATTTGTTACTGAGAGACTTGTTTCAGGGAATTGAAAAATCTCCCAAAAAACTATTGACTTTTAATAGTTAGTCTCTCTGATACTGATTTTATCAATGATATTTCGCAATAGCCAGCAATGAACACTTGCATTGCGCAAGACGTTACATTATCTTCTGAAACATATGGCGAACCTTATCTAACCGACTATTTGGGCGGCGAGGTTGTACTACAGGTTCCCCTGAAGTTTCCTGATACCCTTTCAATTCTGTCAAGCAAACGCTTCTTCCATTTGTATAGAAATTCAAATCACTTTTGTATTCCCCGATCCGCCGAGCCGGTATTTCTCCAGTTAAAATTGCCTCATTATTTTTTAACGAAGTTGTTTCAATTACCGCATCATATTTCACAGCATCATGATAAGCTCGTGAAAGATATTCCTGCGGCGCAAATAGGGTAAAAGAAAGATAGGGTTCTAAAACTTGCGTTCCCGCTTTTTTTAATACCTGTTCCAACACAACAGGCGCAAGAAAGCGGAAATCTGCCGGAGTACTGACCGGGCTGTAATAAACACCATATTCAAAGCAAATTCTGCAATCTGTTACCTCCCATCCATACACTCCCTGCTCTAATCCATACCGAATCCCTTCCATAACTGCGTTTTGAAAGCTTTGGTTTAAATAACCGAGAGACACTTTACTTTCATATTCTGTTCCGCTTCCAACAGGAAGAGGAGTGACAGCCAAACCAATCGACGCCCAAAAGGGATTTGGCGGTACTTCAATATGAATTGTATAATGAGCCTCTTTTCGTGGTCTTTCCAGATAAATAACGGTAGGCTCTTTTATTGCTACCTCGACACTATATTTTTCATTTAATAAAGAACAAACAACTTCCAATTGTACTTTTCCCAAAAAGGAAAGAATAATTTCATGAGTGATAGAATCAATCATAAAATGCAGAAGCGGATCAGTATCCGCGATCTCTGTAAGGGCATCCAGTAATACTCCCCTTTGCTCTGCTTTGATTGGCTCTATCGTTGTCCGAAAAAACGGCAGGGGATTATCCGTCCACGCCTTGCGTGGCAATAGTTTTTCATCTCCCAGAACATCATTTAGTTTTAATGTATTGTCAGATAAAATAACAATCTCCCCGGAATCAGCGGTGTCTGTTGGGACGATTTCTCCATCAAATGGAATTGACATCTCTGTAATTTTAATTTTTTCCTTTTTTGACAAAAGAATCGTTTCCCGTAAACAAAGCGTACCGCTATAGAGCCTTAAATAGCAACGTCGTTTTTTCTGCTCGGTATATTCAATTTTAAATACATACCCACACAATTCCGATTGACTGTCGTCTGTTTCCAATGAAAAAACTTCTGTAATCACTTCAAGCAATTCTTTTACCCCGATATTGTCTTTTGCGCTTCCATGATATACCGGAAAAAGCGTTCCCCTTTGTACCCTTCGTTTTATTTCTTTTTGCAGTTCCCACAGTGTCAAAGGGACTCCTGAAAGATATTTTTCTAAAATATCATCATTCCCAGCAATTACAGCATCCCACTTTTCAAAATCTGCAACATCAGAAAGTATTATTTCTGAACAGAAATGAACTTCCTGCATAACAATCATATCTTCTGTCAATTTTTCTCTGATATTTTGATAAGTTTGCTCAAGAACAACACCACTTTGATCTATTTTATTGATAAAAATGATTGTTGGTATCTTCATTTTCCTTAGCGCATGAAACAGCACTCTGGTCTGGGCTTGTACACCATCTTTTGCGGACACTACTAAAATTGCTCCATCCAGAACCGATAAGGAGCGATGCACTTCTGCTAAAAAGTCCATGTGTCCGGGGGTGTCCACAAGATTAACTTTGTACCCTTTCCAGCGAAAAGATGTAACGGCAGCCTGAATTGTAATTTTCCTTTGACGTTCCAAAGCCATAGAGTCCGTTCTTGTTGTACCTTTATCTACACTACCTGGTTCCATGATTGCCCCACTTGTATACAGCAGGCTTTCTGTCAGTGTTGTTTTTCCTGCATCAACATGCGCAAGAATGCCGATATTAATTATTTTCATATGTCGTCCTCCATTCACAGCCAAAAAAGGCATAAAAATCCCCAGCAGTAAAATACTTTTACCACTGGGGATACAATCTGTGGACATACACATAAAAGACACGCACCAATAGGTACTTGCCACTTTTCTTGCCATGTCAATATAAATAAGGCAAAAGTATTCTTAAATTGGGTACAAAAAACTAAGCCCTTGTTCCAAAGGACATCCCAAAGTTTTTT
>URHH01000103.1 GCA_900547615.1 uncultured Blautia sp.
ATTCTGGAAAAAATCGTGGAGGGAAAAGGAGAGCTTTCTGACCTTGACCAGCTCGAGGAGCTTGCGAATATGGTGCAGAGCATGGCGTTATGCGGCCTTGGAAAAAGCGCGCCGCTTCCTGTTTTAAGTACCCTGAAGCGTTTCCGGAAAGAATATGAGGAGCATATTGTAGATAAAAAATGCCGCGCGAAAGTCTGTACAGCCCTTCGTCAGTTCCACATCAATCCGGAATTCTGTATTGGCTGCGGAAAATGTGCAAAGAACTGTCCGGCAGGAGCCATTACCGGAAAAATCAAACATCCGTACACGATTAACAACGATGTTTGCATCAAGTGCGGTGCATGTAAGGACAACTGTAACTTTGATGCCATTTATGTAGAGGCATAGAAGGGGGAAATACTATGGGATTTATGACAATAGACGGCAGAAAAGTAGAATTTACCGATGAAAAAAATGTTCTTTCTGTCATTCGGAATGCAGGGATTAATATTCCTACCTTATGTTATCATTCAGAGGTTTCCACTTTTGGAGCCTGCCGCCTCTGTACGGTAGAGGATGACAGAGGAAGAACATTTGCTTCCTGTTCAGAAGAGCCGAGAGATGGAATGGTGATTTATACCAACTCCGGAAAAATCAAAAAATACAGAAAACTGATCGTGGAACTTCTCCTGGCAGCACATTGCCGAGACTGTACTACCTGTGTAAAAAGCGGAGAGTGTGTGCTCCAGGAACTTGCACACCGCCTGGGCGTCCGCAATATCCGATTTGAAAATACAAGAGAAATCCGCCCCATCGACGACAGCTCCCCTTCTCTTGTGCGCGATCCGAATAAATGTATTCTCTGCGGAGACTGTGTGCGCGCCTGTGAAGAACTTCAGGGAATCGGCGCGCTCGGCTTTGCATTCCGGGGAACAGAGGCGATGGTTATGCCTGCCTTTGATAAAAAAATCGCAGAAACATATTGCGTCAACTGCGGACAGTGCCGCGTATTCTGTCCTACAGGAGCCATTTCCATCAAAACTCATATGGACGAAATATGGGAAGCTCTTGCAGATAAAGATACCCGTGTTGTGGCGCAGATCGCACCGGCTGTCCGCGTTGCAGTAGGTGATCATTACGGTCTTACAAAGGGAAGAAGCGTAATGGGAAAAATTGTAAATGCTCTTCACAGAATGGGCTTTGACGAGGTTTATGACACGGCATTCAGCGCAGATTTGACGATCATGGAAGAATCCGCAGAATTTCTGGAGAGGATCGAAAAGGGAGAAAAGCTGCCCCTTCTTACTTCCTGCTGTCCTGCATGGGTAAAATTTATCACAGACCAGTATAAAGATTATATTCCGAATCTTTCTACCTGCCGTTCCCCGCAGGGGATGATGTCTGCTGTTATTAAGGAATATTTCCGTGATCCGGAACATGCTGCCGGAAAGAAGACAGTTATGGTATCCATTATGCCGTGTACAGCAAAGAAAGCGGAAGCGATCCGTCCAAACAGTTTTACAAAGGGAGAACAGGATACGGACATTGTAATTACCACGACAGAGCTTATCCGCATGATCGATAATTTTGGTATTGATTTTGCAGTTCTTGATCCGGAAGCCTGCGATATGCCGTTTGGATTTGGATCCGGCGGCGGCGTTATTTTTGGTGTGACGGGCGGTGTGACAGAAGCGGTTCTCCGTCGTCTTTCTCCGGAACATACAAAAGAGGCAATGCAGGCGATTTCCGAGTGCGGCGTCCGTGGAGACGAGGGAATCAAAGAATTTTCTGTTCCATATAAGGGAATGGAGATCAAGGTATGCGTGGCAAGCGGTCTTGCAAATGCGAGAACGGTAATGGAAAGAGTGAAAAACGGGGAAGCAGAGTATCATCTCATAGAGGTGATGGCATGTCGACGAGGCTGTATCATGGGAGGCGGACAGCCTACAAGAGCCGGTTCCAGAACAAAGGCGGCAAGAGCGAAGGGACTTTACAATGCAGATAATACCATGATCATTAAAAAATCAGATGAAAATCCGCTGGTGATCGAGCTGTACGAAGGTCTTTTAAAGGGAAAGGAGCACGAGCTTCTTCATAATGATACATATTAAAAAATAAGACATAGAAAAAGGCTCTCCTGCATATATTGTAGCAATACATGGGATTGTGTGAATATAGGCAGGGGGGCTTTTAATATGGAAAATTTTCAGGTTTACCGGGATATTCAGGCACGCACCGGCGGCGATATATACATAGGGGTTGTAGGACCTGTCCGTACAGGAAAATCCACATTTATCAGACGGTTTATGGAAACTGCGGCTTTGCCGGGAATCCGTGAGGAAAAACAGGATGAATTAAGAGATGCGCTTCCGGTAAGCGGTTCCGGGAAAATGATCACCACAGTGGAGCCAAAGTTTATCCCAAAGGAAGCAGTCCCGGTTCTTCTCGGGGGAGAACAGAAGGTGCGGATAAAATTAATTGACTGTGTGGGATTTCTTGTAAAAGATGCAGCAGGTCATGTGGAGGACGGAAAAGAGCGTATGGTAAAAACGCCCTGGTCTGCAAAGGAGATTCCTTTTCATGAGGCTGCGCAGATCGGAACGGAGAAAGTAATTTCCCAGCACTCCACAATCGGCATTGTGATGACTACAGACGGAAGCTTCGGAGAAATTCCAAGAGAAAATTTTATTCCTGCAGAAGAGAGGACAATAGAAGCTCTGAAAAAACAGGAGAAGCCTTTTATTGTAGTTGTAAATTCCCAGATTCCCTATAAAGAAGAAACGCAGCAGCTTGTAAAAGAAATTCAGGAAAAATATAAAGTTTCCGCAATGGCGGTAAACTGCGAGCAGCTTCGAAAAGAAGACGTAAGCCGCATACTGGAAAAGGTTCTCTATGAGTTTCCCGTAAGCGAGATACGGTTTTTTATTCCAAAATGGGTGGAGATCCTTCCGGCAGACCACGAGATCAAAGCACAGATCCTTTCGCAGATACAGACAATATGTAAAAATATACGGCGCATCTGTCATGTGACAAAGGAAGCCCTTCATCTGGAGGGACCGTATGTGCAGGAGGTTCTTCTTGAGGAGGCGAGTCTTGCAACGGGAATTGTCCGTGTACGGATTCAGATCAACGACGGGTATTATTATAAGATGCTGAGCGCTTTAAGCGGAGTTCCTATGGAAAGTGAATACGAACTGATCCGTACCATGAAGGAGCTGGCGGCCATGAAAGAAGAGTATGTAAAAGTGCAGGCGGCGCTTGAGGCAGTCCGTGGAACAGGATACGGCGTGGTAGTGCCGGAGCTTTCAGAAATTCAGCTTGATGAGCCGGCAGTGATCCGGCAGGGCAATAAATTTGGAGTGAAAATCCGTTCCAAGAGCCCGTCCATTCATATGATAAAGGCAAATATTGAGACGGAAATTGCGCCTATTGTGGGAACAGAACAGCAGGCAAAAGATCTGATCACGTATATTGGAGAGAGCGGGGAAAGAGGCGAGAGCGTCTGGGAGACAAATATTTTCGGGAAATCCATTGAACAGCTTGTGCAGGATGGAATCCGCACGAAGATTGCGGCGATCAGCGAGGAAAGCCAGGTAAAGCTTCAGGATACCATGCAGAAAATCGTAAACGACAGCAAGGGCGGACTGGTATGTATTATCATATAAATGAAAGAGGACAGAGCTGTGAAATTCATGGCGCTGTCCTCGTTTTACGTCAGGCGTTTTCGCTTTGGCGCCTGTTCCAGTCAGAGAGAAATTTCATCTGTTCTTCATCAGAAAGTTTCTGGGAAACAGGATCGTTTCCTGCTGCGGCACAGCAGAACAGCACAAATCCCTGCAGGACAAAAAACAGTATGAGAAATAAAATCATAAATGCCTCCTCAATAAAAATACTTTTGAAATTATGATTTCAGTGTTTCCATATAACAGAAGTTTATACATTTTATGAAAATGCAGTAGAAATTTGCATAAAATTTTGATATACTTTTTATTTGATTATAACACAGGAAAAGGGGATACTATGAAGAACACAATGTTTAAGGTGCACAGTGTTTATTCAAAAGAAGACATTGTGCAGATGGAAAAAATGGCGACCAGAAAACTGCGTCACAGAAGTATGCTCGTAGCAGGGATTGTCCTGCTCCTCTATGTAGGACTTCTTCTCTGGACGTCCGTACAGGAAACAGGACAGATTGTCCTTGCATTTCTTATTCCGGCAAGTGTGCTGGAGATGATCGTTGTGGTGACAGTAATCTGTACTTTTGTCATGATGCTGAGCATGCCGTATCACAAAGCCAGCAGAACCATAAAGGAAGCGCCGGGGGGCGTGATAAAGGGAAATTACTATTTTTATGAAAAAACATTTCAGTATGGATGGGGAAATCATTTTGCGACGATCGCATACATGGACGTGCAGGAATTCTGGAATCTTCCCACAGCTTTTTATATTAAAGCGGAGGATCTTTCCTACTGGATCAAGAAAACGGATTTTGAAGTGGGAACACCAGAGGAGTTTGCTCAGTACATAAAGGGAAAAATCCACTGTAAAAAAGTAGTTGAAAAATAATTTCCTCTGTGACAGACAGATACAACACAGAGAGTATATCTGAATAGAATATACCAGAATCCTATAAGATTTTGGAGTATATTATGGATCAGAAAACATATACCGGAAAAGGCGTAGGTGTAGCAACGTTAGATACTGGCATTTGGAGCCATGTAGATTTCGAAGACCGCATCTGCGCTTTTTCTGATTTCCTGGCATACAGACAGAAGCCCTATGACGATAATGGACATGGAACCCATGTTGCCGGAATTCTGGGAGGAAGCGGAAAGGCTTCCAGGGGAAAGCACAGAGGTGTTGCGAGCCGGTGCAATATTATTGCATTGAAGGTTCTTGACAGCCTGGGAAATGGAAATAAAGAAGATGTCATTCATGCTTTTTCCTGGCTGATAAAAAATAAAGAAAAATACAATATTCGTGTAGTGAATATTTCAGTAGGAACGACTTATAAAACAAGAACAGACCATGATGTATTAATAGAAGGGGTGGAAAAGCTGTGGGATGATGGCTTTGTTGTTGTGACTGCAGCAGGAAATCAGGGACCTGCTCCGGGCAGTATAACCGCCCCGGGCTGCAGCAGAAAAGTCATCACGGTAGGTTCCAGTGATCTTCTTGAGGGAAAAGGAGCGGTGTCCGGGCGGGGACCGACTTTTCAGTGCGTCTGCAAGCCGGATCTTGTAGTTCCGGGAAACAGGATTGTTTCCTGTGCAGTGGGAAAACCGGACGGATACGGAATCAAAAGCGGCACGTCCATGTCCACTCCGGTGGTATCTGGGGCAGCTGCCTGTATGCTGGAAAAAGATCCGCTTCTTACAAATGTGGAAATCAAAATGATGCTGAGAGAAAGCTGTGATGATCTGGGACTTCCCAGAAATCAGCAGGGCTGGGGACAGTTTAATATGGAAACTTTCATGAGCCTGTAAAAAAGAAAAACAAAAAATTTCTTATGGTAAAGTGAAAAAGCGTTGACGAATGGAAGTTTTTTGAGTAAAATGGAAGCAGTCAGTGTCATAGGAGGAAGAAAAATGGAAAACAGGCGTGTAAAAATGAACAAACAGACAAATCTTCTTCAGCTGGAAGAGCATATGTATCCTCTGGTAGATGTGGAAACCCCAAATGTGTTTCGAAATCTTTTCCCATATTCGGAGGTTCCCAAAATTGCATTTAACGACCGTATTGTGCCACATCATATGCCGGACGAAATCTGGATCACAGATACCACATTCCGGGACGGGCAGCAGTCACGTGCTCCTTATACTACAGAGCAGATTGTAAGGATCTTTGATTATCTCCATAAGCTGGGAGGACCGGAAGGAAAAATCCGTGCATCCGAATTCTTTCTTTACAGTAAAAAAGACAGAGATGCCGTAGAGAAATGTATGGAGCGGGGATATGAATTCCCGGAGGTTACAAGCTGGATCCGGGCAAATAAGAAAGATTTTCAGCTTGTAAAGGATATGGGAATGCAGGAGACGGGAATTCTTGTAAGCTGCTCCGATTATCATATTTTTTATAAAATGAAAATGACACGAAAACAGGCGATGGAGCATTATTTAAGTATTGTAAAAGAATGTCTGGAAATAGGAGTTTCTGTGCGCTGTCATCTTGAGGATATTACAAGGGCGGATATTTACGGATATGTCATTCCTTTCTGTCTGGAGCTTATGAAACTTCGCCAGCAGTACGGCATTCCGATAAAGGTGCGCTGCTGCGACACAATGGGATATGGGGTCAATTATCCGGGCGCTGTGATTCCGCGATCTGTGCCGGGGATCATTTACGGTATCATGGTACATGCCGGAGTTCCCTCAGAGCTGATCGAATGGCACGGTCATAATGATTTTTATAAAGCAGTAAGCAATTCCACAACTGCCTGGCTCTACGGAGCCTGCGGCGTGAATACCTCTCTTTTCGGAATCGGAGAAAGGACGGGAAATACGCCGCTTGAGGCAATGGTATTTGAGTATGCCCAGTTAAAAGGAAACCTGGGAGGAATGGATACTACGGTGATCACAGAACTGGCAGAATATTATGAGAAAGAAATCGGGTATAAAATCCCATCCCGCACTCCTTTTGTAGGGAAAAACTTCAATGTGACAAGAGCCGGCATTCACGCGGACGGCCTTCTGAAAAATGAGGAGATTTATAATGTATTCGATACGGATAAATTTTTAAACCGTCCTGTGGAGGTTGCCGTGTCAAATACGTCCGGTGCAGCGGGAATTGCTCACTGGATGAACCGTCATTATCATTTAAAAGGTGAAAAACAGATTGACAAAAATTCTGAGCTTGTTACAATGATAAAGGTATGGGTAGACCGGCAGTATGAAGAAGGCCGTGTCACAGTGCTCACAGACGAGGAACTTGAAAAAGTGATTGCAGAGTCCTGCAGCCGCTTAAACATTTCTCTTTAAGAAAAGGGAGAAACGGAGGATGATTATGGATAAAATTCAAATGAACACACCGCTTGTTGAGATGGACGGGGATGAGATGACAAGAATCCTGTGGCAGATTATTAAAGAGGAACTGCTTTTTCCATATATTGATTTAAAAACAGAATATTACGATCTTGGACTGGAACACAGAAATGAGACGGACGACCAGGTTACGATCGATGCGGCAGAGGCAACAAAGAAGTACGGGGTGGCTGTAAAATGCGCCACCATCACCCCAAATAAGGCGCGCATGAGCGAATATGACCTGAAAAAAATGTACAAAAGCCCAAATGGAACGATCCGTGCGATTTTGGACGGAACTGTATTTCGTGCGCCGATCGTGGTAAAAGGAATCGAACCATGCGTGAAGAACTGGAAAAAGCCGATTACCATTGCCCGTCACGCATACGGGGACGTTTATAAAAATACAGAGTTTTATATTGAGAAACCGGGAGATGCCTATCTTGTATTCCAGGGAGAGGACGGGAAAGAAAAGAGGGAGCTGATCCACCATTTTGATGGAAGCGGCGTTCTTCAGGGGCTTCACAATGTGGACGCCTCCATCGAAAGCTTTGCAAGAAGCTGCTTCTCCTATGCCCTTGATACGCATCAGGACTTATGGTTTGGAAGCAAGGATACCATCTCCAAAACATACGATGGAAGATTCAAAGAAGTATTTAACCAGGTATATGAGACAGAATTTAAAGAAAAATTCGAGGCGGAAGGTCTGGAATACTTCTACAGCCTGATCGACGACATTGTAGCGCGTATTATGAAGGCAGAAGGCGGATTTATCTGGGCATGTAAAAACTATGACGGAGACGTTATGAGTGATATGGTATCTTCTGCATTCGGTTCTCTTGCCATGATGACCTCTGTTCTTGTATCTCCTCACGGATATTATGAGTACGAGGCGGCTCACGGAACCGTGCAGAGACATTATTACCGTCATCTGGAAGGAAAAGAAACTTCAACAAATTCCGTTGCAACAATTTTTGCATGGACAGGTGCTTTGAGAAAACGAGGCGAGCTGGACGGCACAGAAGCGCTTGTAAGTTTTGCTGACAAACTGGAAAAAGCTACTCTTTCTGTAATCGAAAGCGGAAAGATGACAAAGGACCTTGCCCTGATCACTTCGATCGAGAATCCGGTTGTTTTAAACAGCAGAGATTTTATTCTTGCAATCAGAGAAGAGTTTGATAAGCTTCTTTAAAAAAAAAACATACGAAATAGCTCCGGAAACAGGATTTTTGTTTTCGGGGCTGTTTTCTGTGATAAAAAGTGTTTGGAGGAAATGGAAGAAAAATGCGTATTTCCATGATTGGAATTGACCACAATATGGCGCCTGTGGACATTCGTGCCCAGTTTGCCTTTACAAAGAAAAATGCAGGGGAAGCAGTGGAAGCCTTAAAAGTCTGTCCGGGGATCAGCGGGTGCATCCTGCTCTCTACATGTAACCGTCTGGAGCTTTGGGCAAGTATGGAGGAAGATACAGAAATTTCCCTGTATGACTGGCTCTGCGATTATAAAGGAATCCACGATGCTTCTTTAAAAAAATACTTTACGGAGCGTGAGGGAAAAGAAGCCGTGGAGCATCTTTTTTATCTTACAAGCGGGTTGAAATCTCAGATCCTGGGGGAAGACCAGATTCTCACCCAGGTAAAAGATGCATTAAGCCTTGCGAGGGAATGCTTTGTTACAGACAGCGTAATGGAAGTGCTTTTCCGTATGGCGGTGACAGCAGGGAAAAAAATAAAGACAGAAGTTCCTTTTGCTCATGGAAATCCTTCTGTGATCCATCAGGCAGTAAAAATGCTGAAAAGTCAGGGATATTCTGTTTGTGGAAAAACCTGTATGGTAATCGGAAACGGAGAAATGGGAAAAGTGGCAGCC
>URHH01000104.1 GCA_900547615.1 uncultured Blautia sp.
AATTCAGAGACAGGCAAGTAAATCAGTATTTTGATAATTTATGAGGTCAACAACAAGTATGATACTTATGAAGAATTTGCAGAGGGTGTTGAGGTTGGAGGAATTAAACTTTTTAATACAGATACAGTGATTGAGGTTTTACGTGCGGGGATTATTGATGGGGAACCAATGATAAAAACACCCTGGGGAGATACCCGATTAGCAAAAATGGCAATCCAAAACTAATTTTGCATCAGATATAGTTGATAAAGAAATTCCGGTTTTTATATCGGTTACAAACGATACGCGGTTTTTGTTGGTAATCTTTAAAATAACAGTAAGTATCATATGGGATATTTTTAAAAAGTTGTATACAATTAACAAGTTTGATTAGGTGTTCTGTGGAAGTGTTATAGTATGGGTAGAAATAAAAAAGGACAAGAAGAAATTAGAACGTAAAAAATGAGGAATGTGAATGGGTGCTATATTATTTAAAATGATTAGCAGAAGCATGATTATCATTGCAATGATAATAACTTTGCTTTTCTTTCTCATAAAGAGAAAAAAGTTCCACAAGAAACTAACAAATAGAGAAGATGCTGTCTTAAAAGTAATTGCAACTATTCTTGTATTCATTTTCCTGTATAAAATGTTTCTTCCAATCATTTTAGATATTCCCTGTTACAGAAACAGTCAATTTGAAACCATCACCGGTTATGCCAGGGACAATGCATGTGGAAAGGGAAACGACAGAAGTGTTGTAATTATCAGTATGGAAGATGGACATGAGGAGTATGTAGAGTTCCCTTATTCAAAAGGAATACATAAAGGTGATATTCTGACCGTAAAATATTTGCCTCATTCCAAATTCGGAATTCTAATTTGCATTGGAGAGGAAGAAGAAAATGAGGAATGTCCATTTGGCTTGAAAACGGAATGAAAAATAACCATATAGCAGAGGAGATTGGGTAATATGAAGGAACAAAAGAAATCTTCTTGGGGAGCGGTTCTGGTGTCATTTTTAAAGGAATTTCTATTAAACTCATTCGAATCCCCAGGTCATCTTTATTATGATGAAAATTTAACTAATGAAGGGAAAAGAAAGAAAAATTATATTTGGAGAGTGCTTCTACTGGTGACTGCGGTAGGAGTAGCTTTGCTTCCTTTTATAGCTTGGAATATGTTTGTTCCAGATGTACTATGGGCAAAAATAGTTACCGTTGTAGTGTGTGAAGGCTATGTTGTTTTTATAGTAAGTATGGAGATTATCCAAATAAAAGATGAGCTAAAGGAAGATATGTTAAAAATAGGGGGATATAAAATTACTCCCAAAGGAAGTATTTCCCAATTTAAAGAAGTTGATTTTAAGTTTGTTCAAACAGAGTATTCTTATACAATATTGATTTCTAAGAAACCTTTAAAATGGCTTTATAAGAAGTTTTATGTTACAATCTATGGAAGGCATGGAAAAGTAAAAAAGATTGAATTGGTTCGAGCAGATAAAAAGTATTCTACGAAATATGAGACAATGAATGATACAACCCTGAAAAAGTTGCGAGAAGAAGATAATAGATTTTTAAGAAAATGTTTAGGCATTCCCAGTAAAAAGAGTATAACAGGTGTCGAATATCACTATGAGTGGGGACAAATACAATCATTCTATGATAATCGTTCTTGTCAAACGGGAATTGTAATTATGTTTTAAAATAAGGAATATTGCATCTCTTATATAAACAAAGCAGTTGATCTCAGGATTGACTGCTTTTTAACAACCCTGCTATTTAGATTTTAAAATCATCTTTTATTTATATTTTCAAACACTTCAACGTTCAATATCAGGCGCGTTTCTGCGCTTTCACGGGCAAATCGCGCCGTGATATTCCTGTTGAATTTTTGAACAATCTAAATATCTTCCCCCAATTACCTGCAAAAATAACTTGTTTTCTCCTCTGACAAGTATTAAAGTAATTATATAATGCCCGGACTTTGTTTTGCTTCCGGCATCTCGTATATGATACAGAAAGGACGAAGAAAAATGCTGCGTACTTTTTTAGTGGAGGATGAAGTAATCATAAGGGAGAACATTAAAAGGATGGTTCCCTGGGAAAAATATGGATTTGAACTTGTAGGGGAAGCTGCGGACGGTGAAATGGCGCTTCCTCTTATTCGGAAAAGCCGCCCGGATATTTTAATAACAGACATAAAAATGCCGTTTATGGACGGTCTTACTTTAAGCAAACTTGTAAAAAAAGAAATACCAAACATAAAAATTGTAATTTTGAGCGGATATGATGATTTTAATTATGCGAAACAGGCTATCAGTATCGGAGTGGAAGATTATCTTTTAAAGCCCATTACCAAAAACGCTCTTTTAGAACGTCTGGAAGAAATCAGGAATCACTGCGAGGACGAAAAAACACAGAAGGAATATTACGAGAAATTCCGCATGGAAATGCAGGAATATGAGCAGTATGCAAGCCGTGATTTTTTTGAAAATCTTGTGCGGGGAAATATGAATGTGGAAGAGATATACCGCCGTGCAGATAAACTGAACATTGATATTGTGTCCGAGGCGTACAATATTCTGATTTTTACCCCGGATATTAATGATAATCCGTATGATTCCGCAGAATATTCCGACTGGGAAGCGGAGGTACATAAAAAAATAGGGAATTATTTTATCAATCATCAGTATGCACTTTTATTCCGCCATCAGGTGTTCAGCTACGCAGTTCTGATAAAAGGCACTGTGGACAATATTGAAGAACGTACAGAAGCCTGCGTGGAAGCCTTACAGAATATTATGGAAGAAACAGGCCGGGGCATGGAGTGGGTGGTTGCCATCGGAGAGCCTGCAAGCCGGCTGAGTCTGATCAAGCAGTGTTATTATTCTGCCATGAGAGCGTATTCTTTCCGCTATCTCTGTGACGGACAGCATATTTTAAGATACAGTAATCTTGAGAAAAAGCAGGACAGCTCCTCCAGAAAAGACGGGGAGTGTTTGAAAAATGTAGATGTGAATGCCCTGAATCCGGCGATTCTGCAGAAGTTTCTCGGAAACGGTCTCATGGAAGAGGTGGAAGGTTTTGTCAGAGATTATTTTTATGCCATAGGAAAAGAACCGATGGAATCTCTTGTTTTTCGAAATTATGTAGTTTTAAATGTGCGGTTTTCTGTGATTTCCTTTTTGAAAAAACTGGGCTGCAGTTATACAGATACAGACGATAGGGAAACAGAGGCAGTTATGGAGGAAACGAGTAAATCCACAGAGGCAGCTATTTCCTATGCTCAGGATCTGATTAAGAAAGCTATTGAAATCCGGGATGAAAACGCAGGAAATCAGACGAAAAACGTTCTGCAGGGAGCTGTGGAATTTATTAACAGCCACTATATGGACGAGGAGCTTTCTTTAAATACGGCAGCTCATGTGGCAAATGTAAGCGCCAATCATTTCAGCGCTCTTTTCAGCCAGAATATGGGTCAGACATTTATTGAATACCTTACATCACTTCGCATGAGCAAGGCGAGGGAGCTTCTCCGCTGTACGGCAAAGCGTTCCAGTGAGATTGCAGGAGAAGTGGGATATAAGGACGCTCACTATTTCAGTTATCTTTTTAAGAAAACACAGGGAATGACTCCAAGTGAATACAGGAAGCTGAAACGGGAAGAAGGATAACGAAAATGTGGAAAACTGAAAAAAAGAAGAGACGGCTTGAGGATAAAATGCGGACGCTTCTTCTTACGACCATGATTCCTGTGATCCTTATTATGGCAGTTCTTCTGTTTATATTCTGGCAGTATACAAAAAGATACAGTGAGCTTTCTTATAATCTGGCAGTGAGCAGCGAATTTAACTTAAGCTTTAAGGATGATATAGACGAACGGATTTATTATGTGGCGATCGGAAGTAAGGGAGGAGAAACTCTTCCTTATTATCTTGTTCTTGAAGCGGTAGATACGGTAGAACGTCTGGAAAAAACAACAAACAGGAAAGAAAGTAAGAGAAGTATTTATAATCTGAAATCTTACCTTTCCAATCTTGAAGACTACATGAATCAGCTTACAGAAACAGAGAAATATGATGACCGTATCAGTCTTCTGGAGAATTATATTTATATGTGCACTTCCCTTATTGTGGAGGAAATGCAGAATTATATTTATGAGGAGTCCATGAATCTTGTGGAGGTGGAGGCAGAACTTACTGATACAGGAAGAATGCTTGTTATGGGAATGGCAGTCCTTATCCTTCTCACTGTCCTTATTCTGATGCGACGGTTTTTCTGGTTTTCCCGCAAGATCACAGAGCCGGTTACGGAAATTTTAAGTAACGTAAAGGCTGTAGGAAAAGGGAACTTCGATATGAGGGAAGTGGAGGCGGACAGTCTGGAAATCCAGGAGCTTCACGCAGGAACAAGAAAGATGGCAGAGCGTATTCAGATTCTTCTTGAAAATGTAAAAAAAGAACAGGAAATGCAGCATCTGACAGAACTTCAGCTTATTCAGGCGCAGGTCAGCCCTCATTTTCTTTACAACACACTGGATACAATTGTCTGGCTCATAGAGGGAGGGCAGGATGAAGATGCCCTGAACATGATTACAAGTCTTTCCGTGTTTTTCAGAACGTCTCTTTCTAAAGGAAAGGATATTATTACACTGGAGGAGGAAGAACGCCATACCTTAAGCTACCTGGAAATTCAGCAATTCCGCTACCGTGATATTCTGGATTTTGAAATCCGGATTCCGGAAAGTCTGAAACAGATTCTTGTTCCGAAACTTACGCTTCAGCCTTTAGCGGAAAATGCCCTTTATCATGGAATTAAGAATAAACGGGGAAAAGGAAAGATTCTCATAGAAGGAATTGATCTGGGTGAGGATCTGATCCTCCGGGTGACAGATACAGGACGGGGAATGACGAAGGAACGCCTCAAAGAGGTGCAGACTTCCATAGAAACAGGGGAGAGAAAAGGATTCGGTCTTGCTGCTGTGGCTGAGAGAATCCGTCTTTATTACGGGTCTGGCTATGGTCTTAAAATCTCTTCAAAAGAAGGAGAGGGTACAGTGATGGAGCTTTATCTGGCGAAAAAAATTCAGAACGAAGACGCTTCTTAAAAAATTAAACTTCTATAATAAAAAAATAAACTTTTTCAAAACTCCGTAGATTTTTCATAGAAGATTAAACTTTTTTATGAAAAAATTCTATGGAGTTTTTCTGTGAATTTACTATAATAAAAACATCTTAAATGAATCGGGAGGAAACAAAAATGAAGAAAAAATTAGTTGCAACATTATTAACAGCTGCTATGGTATGCAGCATGGGCGCAGTATCAGCAGTTAGTGTAGCAGCAGAAGAGGCAGACACACTTACAATCGGCTTCTCACAGGTTGGCGCAGAATCTGACTGGCGTACAGCCAACACAGAATCTATGAAAACAACATTCAGCGAAGAGAATGGCTATGAGCTGATTTTTGACGATGCACAGCAGAAACAGGAAAACCAGGTTACAGCAATCCGTAACTTCATTCAGCAGGAAGTTGACTATATTCTCCTTGCTCCTGTAACAGAGACAGGCTGGGACACAGTTCTTCAGGAAGCAAAAGACGCAGGAATCCCGGTTATCATCGTAGACCGTATGGTTGACGTATCTGACGACAGCCTTTACACATCTTGGATCGGAACAGACGCTCTTCTGGAAGGACGTAAAGCAGCAGAGTGGCTGAACGCATTTGCAACAGCAAAAGAAATCGCACCGGAAGACCTTCACATTGTAGACATTCAGGGAACTATCGGTTCTACAGCTCAGATCGGACGTACACAGGGTCTTGAAGAAGGCGTTGAGAAATACGGCTGGGATTTACTTGCACAGCAGTCCGGTGAATTTACACAGGCTAAAGGACAGGAAGTTATGGAGTCCATGCTGAAACAGTACGACAACATCAACGTAGTTTACTGTGAGAACGACAACGAAGCATTTGGCGCTATCGATGCAATCGAAGCAGCAGGTAAAAAAGTTGGTTCCGACATTGCAAATGGCGAAATCCTTGTAATCTCCTTCGATACAACAAACGCAGGTCTTACAGATACATTAAACGGCAAAATCGCATGTGACGTAGAGTGTAACCCATTACACGGACCACGTGCTGAGGAACTGATCAAAGCTCTGGAAGCAGGCGAAGAAGTTGAGAAACTGAACTACGTAGACGAGGAAATCTTTGCAGTTGATGATACAGTTAAAGAAGTTACCGCTGTAAACAGCCTTGAAGAAGAAGGAACATTTGCAGTAACACCAATCACACAGGAAATCATTGACGGACGTGCATATTAATTAACAGAAATATATGTACAGATGAATAAAGAGTGAGTCCGGAGCGTGGTGGATAATTCGGAAAATCCGGGTTTGCGCCACGCTCTCTTTATTCCGAAACAGAGAATTTACAGGAAAGCAGGTGAAAGGAATATGGAACAGAACGTAGTATTGGAAATGCGGGACATAACCAAGAACTTTACGGGTGTCCGTGCCCTTTCCCATGTGGATTTTACTCTCCGTAAGGGTGAGATTCATGCGTTGATGGGGGAGAACGGAGCCGGAAAATCTACTCTGATTAAGGTGCTTACAGGTGTGCACGAATTTGAAAGCGGAAGTATCCGTATGGAGGAAAACGATAAGGCGATTATCAATCATTCTCCTCAGGAAGCTCAGGATAACGGAATCAGTACCGTATACCAGGAGGTAAACCTCTGCCCGAACCTGACGGTGGCAGAAAACCTGTTTATTGGAAGAGAACCAAGAAAATTCGGCATGATTGACTGGAAGCAGATGAATGAGCGTTCAAGAGCGCTTCTTGAGAGCCTGGACATTCATGTGCCTCCAACTCAGATGCTTGACGAGTGTTCGGTGGCAATTCAGCAGATGATTGCCATTGCCCGTGCAGTCGATATGAAGTGCCGCGTCCTCATTCTTGACGAGCCGACTTCTTCTCTTGATGACGATGAGGTAGAGAAGCTGTTTGTTCTTATGAGAAGACTTCGTGATGAAGGCGTCGGAATTATTTTTGTTACACATTTCCTGGAGCAGGTATATGCCGTATGCGACAGAATTACGGTTCTTCGAAACGGCGAGCTTGTAGGAGAATATGAGACGAAAGACCTTCCGAGAGTTATGCTTGTAGCAAAGATGATGGGTAAGGATTTTGACGATCTTGCAGACATCAAAGGCGAGCATAAAGGAAAAGGTGCAAAAGCAGTAGAACCGGTAATTGAGGCGGTGGGACTTGCACATAAGGGAACGATTAAGCCGTTTAATATTACCATTAACAAAGGTGAGGTTATTGGCCTTACAGGACTTTTAGGCTCCGGTCGTTCTGAACTGGTACGTGCGATTTACGGTGCAGACAAGGCAGACGCAGGCGTTCTGAAAGTAAAAGGAAAAGAAGTAAAAATCAACAGTCCTCTTGATGCGATGAAGCTGGGAATGGCGTATCTTCCGGAGGACAGAAAAGCAGAGGGTATTATTGCAGACCTTTCTGTAAGAGAGAACATTATCATTGCGCTCCAGGCAAAAAGAGGAATGTTCCACCCGTTAAGCAGAAAAGAGATGGAGGAAGCGGCAGACAAATATATCGAGCTTCTCCAGATTAAGACAGCAAGCCGTGAGACGCCGATCAAGAGTCTTTCCGGCGGTAACCAGCAGAAAGTAATTCTTGGCAGATGGCTTCTCACAAATCCGGAATACCTGATCCTTGACGAGCCGACAAGAGGTATTGATATTGGTACAAAGACAGAGATCCAGAAACTTGTACTCGACCTTGCAGACCAGGGAATGGCAGTAACCTTTATCTCTTCCGAGGTAGAAGAAATGCTTCGTACCTGTTCCCGTATGGCAGTTCTCCGAGACGGCGAAAAAGTGGGAGAGCTGAATGAACAGGAGCTCTCTCAGGGCAATATTATGAAGGCAATCGCAGGAGGTGACGATAAGTAATGAGTAAAGTAAAGAAAATCACAAGTGCGCGCCTGTTTCTTCCCGTTGTGTGTCTCATTGCAGTTCTTCTTTTAAATGTGATTAAGACACCGGACTTTTTCAACGTATCTATCCAGAACGGCGTACTTTACGGTTACATTATTGACGTAATCAACCGTGCGTCAGAGCTTGTTATCCTTGCAGTCGGCATGACCCTTGTAACAGCGGCTTCCGGCGGACAGGACATCAGTGTAGGTGCAATTATGGCAGTGGCAGCCGCAGTATGCTGTCAGGTGCTTTCAGGCGGAGAAGTTTCCGTTACAGAATATGCAAGTCCCCTGATTCTTGCAGTAGTTGCAGCGCTTCTTGCTTCTGCTCTGTGCGGAGCATTTAACGGATTTCTTGTTGCAAAGCTTAACATTCAGCCTATGGTTGCGACTCTGATTCTTTATACTGCAGGCCGTGGTATTGCACAGCTTATTACAAACGGACAGATTACTTACATTCGTGTAGATTCCTATAAAATGGCAGGGGGCTATATTGGGAAATGCCCGATTCCAACTCCTGTTTTCTTCGCTGTGCTCGCAGTCATTCTCGTTGCAGTGATTCTGAAAAAAACAGCTCTCGGACTGTACATAGAGAGTGTTGGTATCAACGGAAAAGCAGCACGCCTTGTAGGATTAAATTCTACAATGATTAAGTTTTTAACATATGTAATCTGCGGTGTACTTGCCGGTATTGCAGGTATTGTGGCTTCCAGCCCTATTTACTCAGCAGACGCCTTCTTTTTGC
>URHH01000105.1 GCA_900547615.1 uncultured Blautia sp.
TTACAGGCGAGATCATGACAATGCCAGGTCTTCCAAAAGTTCCGGCTGCAGAGAAAATCGATGTAGACGAAACAGGAAAGATCACAGGACTGTTCTAAAGATAAGAAAAGGAGAAATGAGAAATGGGATTTTCAACAAGCACATGTACAGAATTCGTTGAGGTTCTCGCTTCCAAGGCTCCTGTTCCGGGAGGCGGCGGTGCGTCCGCCCTTGTCGGAGCAGTGGGAACCGCTCTTGGAAACATGGTGGGAAGCCTCACAGTCGGCAAGAAAAAATATGCAGATGTTGAGGAAGAAATGTATGAGCTGAAAGCAAAATGCGACCAGCTTCAGAAAGATTTTCTTCGTCTCATCGAGCGCGATGCAGAAGTATTTGAGCCGCTTTCCAAAGCTTACGGAATGCCGCGTGAAACAGAGGAGGAAAAGGCAGAAAAAGCAAGAGTAATGGAAATCGTGCTGAAAGATGCCTGCTCCGTACCAATGGAAATCATGGAAAAATGCTGTGAAGCAATCGAGCTGATCGTAGAATTCGGCGCAAAAGGATCCAAGCTTGCCATCAGCGATGCAGGAGTAGGTGCTGCGTTCTGTAAAGCTGCATTAAAAGGCGCAAGCTTAAATGTGTACATTAACACAAAATCTATGGCAGACAGAGAGTATGCGGAAGAGCTTAACAGAAAAGCAGATGCAATGCTTGAAAAATATACAAAAATTGCAGATGAAACATTTGACAGTGTTCTTGGAAGACTGAAATAAAAAGCGGAGGAACCAAATCATGGCAAAACAGTTATTAGGTAAAGAAGTAACTGCAGCATTAAATGAAAGAATCAAAGGAAATGTTGCAGAATTACAGGCAAAAGGAGTAAATCCTACACTCTGCATTATCCGTGTGGGAGAAAATCCAAGTGATATTTCTTATGAGAAGGGCGCAACAAAACGCTGCGAGACTTTAGGCGTTGCATGTGAAAAAATCCTTCTTCCTGAGGACGTAGCGCAGGAAGAGCTTCTTGCAACAATCGACAAAGTAAACAAAGATGACAGCATTCACGGCGTACTGTTATTCAGACCGCTTCCAAAACATCTGGACCAGGCTGTAATTGAAAACGCACTTGCACCGGAAAAAGACGTAGACTGTATGACAGACCTTTCCATGTCCGGCGTGTTCACAGGAAAGAAGATCGGTTTCCCGCCATGTACACCACAGGCATGTATGGAAATCCTGGATCACTACGGAATTGACTGCACAGGAAAGAAAGCCGTTGTAGTAGGAAGAAGCCTTGTAGTAGGAAAACCGGCAGCCATGATGCTTGTTAAGAAAAATGCAACTGTGACGATCTGCCATACAAGAACCGTAGATATGCCTTCTGTTACAAGAGAGGCTGATATTGTGATCGTAGCAGCAGGACGCGCAGGTGTAGTCGGTGCGGAATACGTAAGAGAAGGCCAGACGATCATTGACGTTGGAATCAACGTAAATGCAGAAGGCAAGCTTTGCGGCGATGTAGATTACGCAGCGGTTGAGCCGATCGTAGATGCGATCACACCGGTTCCGGGAGGAGTAGGAAGCGTAACAACTTCTGTTCTTGTGGGACATGTGGTAGAAGCTGCAATGAGAAAAGTAAACGCATGAGAAAAACGCAGAAAATAAGATGTTTCTGCGCTCTGATGCTTGTGGGTGTCCTGGGAATCGGGGCACCCCTTTCCATATCCGGTGAATCGGCGGACCACTCCGGAGAAGGACAGATTACAGCGCCGGAAAACACGGGAAAAGAAACGCCAGTCGATGATGCTACAGATAACACATATGACTATTATACTGTGATGGGAGATACAACAGTTACAGCAGAAGATATGGTGATTCATTTTAACCAGCAGAACCTGGAATATCCTTCAGATGCCCTCTCCAAGGGAGGAGCTCCGGATATTGAAACCTTCTGTGAGATCATGGTGGAGGAAGCCGACGCAGAAGGCGTCCGCGGGGAGGTTGTTTTTGAACAGGCAATGCTGGAAACCGGGTGGCTTCAGTTCCAGGGTGTATGCGAGCCTTCCCAGTTTAATTTTGCAGGGCTTGGAGCAACAGGAGGAGACGAGCCTGGAAATTCCTTTCCTGATGTGCGGACAGGGATCCGTGCCCAGGTGCAGCACTTAAAGGCGTATGCTTCCTCAGAGGAATTGAATCAGGAGTGCGTAGACGAACGCTTTTCTCTTGTGACAAGAGAGTGCGCTCCTTATGTGGAATGGCTGGGAATCCAGGAGAACCCTTACGGTATGGGCTGGGCGGCAGGAAAAGATTACGGAGAAAAATTAAGAAATCTTCTGTCGGAATTAAAAGGTAAAACGGATTAAAAGGAAAAGAATGGAAACTGAATTTTACAGAACAGAAATGTGCCTGTGGTATGTTTGGAATATAAAAAAAAGAAAGGCAGATGACCAAAAATGAAAAAAAGTATGAAAAAGATTTGCGTTCTTCTTGCAGTTCTTCTGACAGTTGTAGCGCTTCCCGTAAGCGCACAGGCAGACGGAAGAAAAAAACAGACCATTCAGGCATCAGGTATGACTGTAAAAGTGGACCAGAAGAATAAAAGACTGAACGCAAAAGCAAAAACAACCATGAGCTATAAAAGCTCCAATCCTTCTGTTCTCGGCGTGAGCGCAAAAGGTGTTCTTACTCCAAAAAAAGGAGGAACCGTTAAAGTTACCATTTACGCGAAAGGTACCACAAAATACTTTTCTGCAAAAAAAGATGTGACGGTAAAAGTTTTAAGAGCCAGTCAGACGGTTCAGGCGTCAGATATGATTGTCTGCATGGGCGAAACAGACAAAATGATTGGCGCAAAAGCAAAAACAACTATGAGCTATAAAAGTTCCAATCCTTCCATTCTCGGAGTAAGCTCAAAGGGCGTTCTTACTCCGAAAAAAGAAGGAGCCGTAACGGTACGCATCAATGCAAAGGCAACAAGCAAATATACTTCCGCAACAAAAACGATTACAGTTTATGTGAGAAGGATGAATCCTGTAGAAGTAACATTAAAGCCGGGACAAAAATATACTGCCTATGATATAACGGGAGATCAAAAGGAAGATACCATTCTCGTAGAGCAGACAGACCGGTATGCAAATTACGGAGAAGAGATATACAGAGGTCTTGATCTGTACATAAACGGCAGAAAATGGTCTCTTCTTGAAGGCAATGACATGTATTATTATTCTCCTGTAAAAATCACTCTGTATACACTGGAAAACGGAAAACCGTTTTTAGAGCTATATGCCTGCTCCGATAACGATTATCCTGTAATATCAGCGCTTTATCAGTGTCAGGGCGAGGAACTGGAGTGTGCAGTTGATTTTATGAGATTCTTTGGAAATTACGGAAGAGCTCACAGAAACGAGATGGTGTCCGTAAAGGGAAATACCATGAAAATCCGTCAGAGTATGATGTCTTATTCTACCGGTATTTCAGAAATAGATTTTGATTATGGATATATGAATGGAACTTTGCAGCCAATCAGCGGTGTGGGAACATACGCTTATACTTCTCTTGTTGCTGACGGAGAGAGAAACAGAGGTATTTTAAATGCAGATACCTTATTATACAGCGCCCCTGGCGGAAATGAAGCGCTTCTTACGATTCCGGAAGGCGGAGTTGTATCGGTTCTTCGCTGCAAGATGGTAAATCATTCCATGTATATTCAGGTTTCCTATGATGGAACCATCGGGTGGCTGGAAGCACAGGAAGGATATGAAGAGAAAGAAAACCGCCTGTTTGCAAATGCTGAGTATGCAGGATGAGTATATGACAAAAGAAGAACGGGTAGTAAAATATCTGGAGCTGGCGGCTAAGTACAGCCGATATGACACCAGCCATTTTCAGGAAGAACTTGGCGTATCTGATGATGATGTGAGAGAAATACAGGGAAAAAGAACTGAGCTTAAAACCTGTGGAGAAGAGAAATGAAGTTGTGAAGAAGGTCATAAAGCCGCTTCTTAAAAAACACGGATTTTCTGTTTCCGGAATTGACTGGAGACGCAGTCTGGAAGATGATTCTTATCTTATGATCCACATGTTAAATTCCCGGTTTAACGGAACTGCTGCAGGGGCAAGTTTCCGGTTTCACATCAGCGCATCAAAAAAGGAGGAGATAAGAGGCAGGCTTTCCAGCCAGTGGATATATAACCAGGGACAGGATCTGCTGCATGTTGATTTCCTTCCATATATGGGAATGCTTTCTCCTTATTGTTCCGGAGGGGAGTATAAAATAGACGGGTATAAAAACTATCTGCCTGTTGACACTCCTCTTGAAGAAATTTTCAGTCAGATAGAGGAGGATTTCGGAACGTATATTTTGCCTGAACTGGATAAAGTTCACTGTTATGATGACTTTTCTAAATTATGGGAAGAAAAAAGAAAAAGGCAGGACGAAAAGGAAATAAGGATTCTCCGATATTATCACATGGCGCAGTGGTGTGCAAGGGAGCTGACAGGAAGAGGGCTTCAGGAATTGACAGAATACAGAAAGAAACAGGGATTAAATAAGGAAGAGATCCTGGAACACATGGACTGGCTGGACGTGTGTGCAAAAAATTCAGATTTTCCCGCTCTTGACGCCAGAGAGTTTGCCCTGAAAGCGGCAGAAGATTAAAACCGGAATCCCCCGGTACAGAAATGTTTTTGATTTCTGTACCGGGGGATTTGTTTTTCTGAAAAGGGACTTAAATTACTTTAACTCCATATTTTCCAATTCTTTATCCGGGATTTTAGGAGTGGATTCTGCCACAAATTTTTTCAGGGCTTTTGATGATTTTGCAAATGGTGCGTTTGTTCCGGCGCCGCCCATACATCCGCCGGGACATGCCATACCCTCGATCATGCAGCCTTTTAATTTGCCTGCCTTTGCAAGAGTCAGGACTTTTTTACATTCGGCGAGGCTCTCAGCGTGTTCAATGTTGACCGGTACATCGGGATAATATTCTTTTAGGCAGGCTTCGATCGCTCCTGCCACACCGCCTGCAACGGCATATCCTCTTCCTGCTGCTGTGGCATCGTGAAGATCTCCTGCATCTTCCGCCTCAGACGGATTGATGCCTTTTGCATCAAACATACCCCAGAGCTCTTCGAAGGTTACCACAAAGTCTACGTCACTTCTTACAGTTGTTCGCATTGCTTCAAGTTTTTTTGAGGCGCAGGGACCGATAAAGACAACGTGAGCGCCAGGGTGCTCCTGCTTGATCTTTCGTGCGGTTGCCACCATAGGGGTGAGTTCCTGGGAAATGTTGTCAATCATGTCCGGGAAAAATTTCTTTGCCATAACGGACCAGGAAGGGCAGCAGGAGGTAAGAAGAAACGGGAGTTTTCCGGTTGCAACTTCTTTTGCGTAATGGTGCGCTTCGGAAACAGCACCAACATCGGCGCCGAACGCAACCTCATGAACGGCAGTGAAGCCCAGTGCTTTTAAAGCGCCGTGGAATTTTCCAGGTGTGACATCGTCTCCAAACTGTCCGATATAAGCAGGCGCAACCTCTGCAATGACTTCTCTTCCTTCTCGTAAAGCGTGGGCAAGCTGGAAAATCTGAGATTTATCAGAAATAGCTCCAAAGGGGCAGCTTACCATACACATTCCGCAGGATACGCATTTTTCCTGATCGATGGCGGCGCGTCCCTGTGAATCGCTTGTGATTGCCTTTACACCGCATGCGCGTTCGCAGGGGCGTTCCTTGTGTGCAATGGCGTCGTAAGGACAGACTGCCTTACATTTTCCGCACTTAATACATTTTTCCTGGTCAATATGAGACTTCCCATTTACCATAGAAATGGCGTCTTTTGGACAGACGAGAAGACAGGGGTGTGCCACGCAGCCTTTGCACATATTGCTGACTTCATATTTATTTGGAGCGCAGGCTGCACAGGCGGAAGGAATGACCTGCATCAGAGGCGGTTCATAATATTTTTCGTCAATATTGCTTGCCTGTACGCCGTCTGTCAAATGAACGGCTTTGTTTTCCGGGCGGAGAGAAAGTCCCATAGCAAGACGGACACGCTCACTGGCAACAGCCCGTTCCCTGTAAATGCTGTCTCTGTATTTTGCCTGTTCCTGTACAATATTGTAGGGAATGGCTTCAATGTCGTGAATCAGGGATTCGTCAGTAGACTGAAAACCCGCTTTTGCAATTTCTGTAAAAATTTTCCGGCGGATCTGTTTTACCGGAGTATCAAGATTCCTCATGTTACATCTCCTTTATTTTTCGTTTTCCACGCACTGTATAAATTATATCATATAAGAAAAGAGCAGAAAAAGCAATGTATAATTTTTAACAGGATTGTTATAAGAAATATTTTGTATTTATTTTTGTACAATCTAAAAAAGTGCCTTTTTACAAGGGTTTATAGATGGGATGAAATAGTGAAAAATATATAAATTGCTTGTGATAAGAGATGTATTCATGTATAATTAGAACATAACTTTATAACGAAAAAAGAAAAGAAGGTAATTTTGCACAAAACACAATACTGCGAAATAAGGAGGGAACCGAATGTTAGACGAGTCTTATTACAGAAAAACAGACGAGATTATTTCACATTATGGAAAAAAGGCGGCTTCACTGATTCCGATCATGCAGGATATTCAGGCAGAGTACCGCTATCTTCCGGGAGAGCTTCTCACCTATGTGGCGGAACAGATCGGGGTAAACGAAGCGAAGGCTTACAGTGTGGCAACTTTTTATGAGAACTTTTCTTTTGAGCCAAAAGGAAAATATGTCATAAAGGTATGTGACGGAACGGCATGCCATGTACGAAAATCCATGCCTGTAAAAGAGGCAATGATGAAGGAACTGGGGTTAAGTCATAAAAAGCATACAACGGACGATATGCTGTTTACGGTGGAGACAGTATCCTGTCTTGGTGCCTGTGGGCTTGCCCCCACTCTTACGGTAAATGATGAAGTGCATCCGAAAATGACCCCGGAAAAAGCGGTGGAGCTTTTAAATGAATTGAGAGGTGAAAGCTTATGAGTATTGGCTGTAAAGAAGATCTGTTAAAAAAACAGGAAGAAATCCGTGAAGAGATAAAAAGTTACACCTGCCGTGTACTGATCTGCTCCGGTACAGGATGTATGGCGTCCGGTGCGCAGAAAATTTATGATGAGATGGTGAAACTGTGCGAGGACATTGAAGGGGTACAGATAGAAATGCAGAAAGATGTGCCTCACGTAGGAGTGGTGCGCACCGGCTGTCAGGGGCTTTGCGAGCTGGGACCTCTTATGCGGATCGAGCCATATGACTACCAGTATGTGCACGTTCAGGTAGAAGACTGTAAGGAGATCGTATCAAGAACCGTACTTTTAGGACATCCCGTAGAGCGTCTGTTTTATCGTTATGAAGACAAGGTCTGTCCGCATCCGGATGATATTCCCTTTTTAAATCTTCAGACGAGGATCGTTCTGGAAAACTGCGGAAAAATCGATGCGGAATCCATAGAAGAGTACATAGCTTCCGGCGGATTTTCCGCTCTTGTAAAAGCGCTTACAGAAATGACGCCTGAGGGAGTAATTGACGAAATTACAAAATCGAATCTTCGGGGAAGAGGAGGAGCCGGTTTCCCGGCAGGAAAGAAATGGTCACAGGTGGCAAGGCAGCCGGAAAAAGTCCGTTATGTGGTATGTAACGGTGATGAAGGCGATCCGGGTGCATTTATGGACGGTTCTGTGATGGAAGGTGACCCGTATAAGATGATAGAAGGTATGATCATTGCCGCTTACGCAGTGGGAGCGGAAGAGGGCTATATCTACGTTCGCGCAGAGTATCCTCTTTCTGTAAAACGCCTCCGCATGGCGATTGAGCAGGCAGAGAAATATGGCCTTTTAGGAGACAATATCATGGGTTCCGGCGTGAACTTCCATCTTCACATCAACAGAGGCGCAGGCGCTTTTGTATGTGGAGAGGGTTCCGCACTTACAGCTTCTATTGAGGGCAACAGAGGAATGCCCCGTGTAAAACCGCCGCGTACGGTAGAAAAAGGTCTCTGGGAAAAACCAACCGTACTAAATAACGTGGAAACGTATGCAAATGTGCCGGGAATTATTTTAAAAGGCGCAGACTGGTTTAAAACGATCGGAACAGAGGGAAGTCCCGGAACAAAAACATTCTCTCTTACAGGCTCCATAGAAAATACAGGTCTTATTGAGGTTCCTATGGGAACGACCCTTCGCCATATTATTTATGATATAGGCGGCGGTTTAAAAAGCGGCGCAGCCTTTAAAGGCGTACAGATCGGAGGACCTTCCGGAGGCTGTCTCGTACTTGATCAGCTTGACCAGCCCCTTGATTTTGACTCTGTAAAGAAGCTGGACGCTATTATGGGTTCCGGCGGACTTGTTGTCATGGACGAAAATACATGTATGGTAGAGGTGGCGCGTTTCTTTATGAGCTTTACCCAGAGGGAGAGCTGCGGAAAATGCGTGCCGTGCCGTGAAGGAACAAAGCGTATGCTT
>URHH01000106.1 GCA_900547615.1 uncultured Blautia sp.
CTTTCGCACTCAATTTTCTTGATTTGACCACATTTTTACGACAAATTCTTGGAAAAATATATTCGTCTGATTTTCTTACCACATTTTACGACAACGGCTTATGGTTTATACCACATATTCATCTTTTGACATTCTCATTTTCCTCCATAAATTCCTGTTTTTTATCTGATATTACGATTATATTTTCAAAATGTAAGTTTTAAATTTCGTTACGTAACAATTATATGTAGTTGCAGCAAACAAATCAAGCTGCTATTTACTTTTAGTAACATAAATGATATAGTCAGCTTATTTATTTCTGTATTTTAGCGGAGACATTCCGTACATTTTTTTGAAGCTTCTGATAAAATAGCTTACATTTTGATAACCACTCTGCATTGCTACCTCTGTAACAGGAATATTGGTGTCCTGTAACAGATGTTTTGCATGCTCTAACCGTAAATACGTCACATATTGTGAAATCGTAATATGAAAATGTTCCTTAAAGTATCGTGATATATATTTTTCCGAAAGGTGAAACTGCTCCCCAAATTCCTTTAACAATATCTTCCCTGTGAAATTCTGCTGTATATAAGAAACCATCTCTTTTTCTACCGTATTTTTACCACTTGTATCATTTTCTACTATAAATCCCCTCTTCCACAGTTCAAGAATAAATTGTAAAAGAATTATTTTTGTCTTTATCTGAGCAGTTATTTTTGACTGGCTTTCCTCTTTTTTTGCCCCATATATCTCAACCAACTGTTCGCACTGTTCTTTTACCGTATCTTCTATTTCCGGATTTATTATCAGATGACCACTGTTTAATGGTTCAAGTAATTTATCATCTAATATGTCATCTGTACGAAAAGATATATATTTTAACGGAAAAAGGAAGGTAAAATAGTCCACATTGCCAGTCTGTGAACCCATAAAATGCAAATTGCCCGGTGACACTACAAAAGCATCCCCGGGTTTCCCAATATAGTTCTCTCCTGATATACTTACAGTCAGGAAGCCACTTTTTACATATATAATTTCAAATTCATCATGCCAATGTATCGGTATCTGAAATGATCGCTTCGCATTCGCTATATGATATATACTAAATGGATCATCCTTTGTACCATGTGGCTTATTTTCTTTTAATTCAAAGTACATAATCTCTCCTATAATTCTACAAGACTTTTACTTTTCCATTTTCCACTTTTCCATCTAAATACCATTCCAACGGCTCTCGCACATTCATCACCTGCCATGGCAATATATGCCCCTACTGCCAGAAGTCCCATATGTATTCCAAGAAAATATGTCCCACCAACTGCAAACAGATACATAAATATGGCACCCATTATAACTGGAAAAAGCGCATCTCCACTGGTTTTTAACGCCTGGCTATACACAAGATTTGTCACCCTGCCAAATTCAAGGAATATATCTATGATTAACAGCTTTACCACAAGACTTATCATCTGTGTATTATCCGTAAAGATATGCACTATGAAACGTCCTGACAGTGCAAATGTCACAGAAAAACATGTAGCTGTTACAAGACCATATATGACAGCTTTTCTCGTACCCCTGTCACATTCTTCAAGCTCCTTTGCCCCAATTCTCCATCCTGTCATAATAGCATTCGCCTGCGCAAGTGCAGCTCCTGCACAATATGAAAAATCTGCGATCTGCATAGCATATGAGCGAGCCGTAACATTCATTCCATTGGCATCCATCTGATTCATGAAACGCACTATAAATGTCATTGCTACATTATAAAGTGCTGTTTCTAATGCAGAGGGAAAACCTATTTTAACAATCTGAGCAAGTATCTTTTGTGGTGAAATACGCTCAGGGCTCTGCTTTGCTTTTATAAGTACAGCTCCCATAATCGCTACAATAATAAGGTTTACAATTCTGGAAATAACTGTGGCAACAGCAACTCCCATCACTCCCCGGTGAAACACATATAAGAATACAGAATTAAGTATTATATTAAGAATGTTTCCAACAATAGTCCCTATCAGAGAATGCTTTGTGTATCCAAACACTCTCAAATAGCTGGAAAAAATTGGAATAAGCGCATTTAAAAAACAGGTACCTCCAACAATTTTAAGGTATGTTTCAGCTGGCTCAAACAGAGCCGGAGCAATACTTACCATTCTAAGTATTCCACCGGAAAAAACAGCAAGAACGGCAGACATCAGGATACCTATGACCGCATTAAATATCATTCCAAGCTGCCTGGCCTGATATGCAATTCCAGGTCTTCCTGCTCCAATATTTTGTGACATCACAGCCACCATACCCGATGATATTATTCCAAACATAACGATAAAAACACCTATATATGTGTTTGCTGTTCCCACTGCTCCCACAGCCTGGTCACTTACAGACGACAACATAAGAGTGTCGACCATACCTGAAAGCATATAAAATAGAGTTTCCAGACATATTGGCACAGATAATTGCGCTAATGTTTTTCTTTCAACTGCCATGTTTTTCTCCTCACATAGAAATATAACATATATTGCCAATAACAATAATACGATATATTTCTATGTATTTCTTGTATAATATCATGAGAAAATTGCACTATTTCTACTATTTCATGCAACAAACTATCAAGATCGTCAATCTCGCCTCTGTTTTTTTGCAATTTCTTGTTTATCAGGTTTTGAACAGGAAAAGTCCCCCACCGGTGCCCTATCAGGCATCCGGTGAGGAACTTTTCTTATTTTTTATATAGTTCTCTGCAATTATTTCAGGATCATCATAGAATATGGAGCCAATGTCAGCGTCTGACCGTCAAAGCTGCTTGTCTCATCTGTTGCAGACTGATATACACTCTGTGTAAATTCACCATAATTCGGATCTGCAGCGATTTCCTGTGTTTGCTCTTTTCCTGTCAGATTAATAACCACCAGCACACGCTGATCCTCTGTCATACGAATATAAGAAATCAGCTCCTGTGTACCTAAATCATATTCATCAATATCACCATTCATCAAAGCCGGAATATCTTTTCTTGTTTTTATTACTTCTTTATAATGTGACAGCATTGATTCCGGGTCATCCTTCTGCGCTTCTACCGATGCATTTCCTCCAAGACTGTAATGTACGGTATCATAATTTGCCAGACCATCTTTCGGCATTCCACCTTCAAAAGGATTCTCAAACCATGCCATACATTCACGAATACTGGAATCCGGTTTCGCGCCATTCATTCCAATCTCTTCTCCATAATACAGGAATGGTTTACCTGGAAGTGTAAGCAGAAGATCTGCCGCTACTTTTGCATGACTTTCCGCTTTTTCCGCATCATCTTGCGGCACCGGATTTCCATTCGAATCCAGAAGAACAGGCGCGGTCAGAATGTCATCAGTGCTCTCATCAAATTTATACCTCAAAAGACTTATAAGACGATTCTGATCATGGTTGGTAATAAATGGGCAGTCAATGAACTCATAATTTGAACCTTCGCCCAGCTTGTCATAATAGCTGATCAGTCCCTTTACGATATCAAGATCATTCGTATCACTCAAACGGTTTGTCTCTGAAGCCTGTTCCGGATCATAGGCAGTTGTTTCATTAGAAACTGCCTCGTAAATTTTTCCTGAAAGATTGAAATCAAACACGCTGTGCAATCCACCGTCTGTAAGGAACGGAACTACATTATCTACATTTTTCTCCCATACTTCGCCTACCAGATAAACATCCGGATGTTCTGCTTCCAGAGATGCACGGAAGTCTTTCCAGTAATCCATATTTTTCTCGAAAGTATAATCCGAATAAATATTGGAATAATAATCACCGTAAATATGGCGTGCTGCATCCAGTCGGAAACCATCCACCCCAGCATCCATCCAAAAATCAGCTACATCTTTCATTTCTTTCCGAAGTGCTTCACTCTCATAATTCAAATCAGGCATTCCTGATGAAAAAATACCAATATAATCATAGCCTGAAACAACGCTGTCCTTATCCGAGATTACTCCCCACTCTTTCATGTATTAAAAGATAGTCCAAGAAATTCTGCTATTACTGGATTTTTGATAAATTCCAGCTTATCAGCCTGATAAGTAGCTGTTAGTTCTTTCATTTCTTTTTCTACAGGTTCTGTATTTTGAGACATGAGCATGCGGTAATAATACTGTGAAGAAATATTCCGTTGCAAAGTCCGAACTGACCATGCTTGCTCCTGTGCCTCTTTTGCATACCATGCTCGTGCCTCTGGTGATGTTTCCTGAAGCAAAATTCTATAATGCGTCCATGACAAGGGACGCCCAGACTTTGGACGCAGTGAGTCCAAAATTTGAGGAAATTCCTGATGAAATTTCACATATTTATAAAGACTACTAAAGTCAAAGCCTTTGCCATATTTTTCTTTTAATTCTGATGATAGCTTTTTCATAGTTTTTTTGCCATAGTCCGCTTTTCCATTTTCATTCAGACACTCTATAGCAATTCGTTTTCCCAACAACCAGTTCCTTTGAACCAGAATTGTATCGACAGCCGCATACGCAATACTTTGTGCACTCTCCACGATTTCACATGTATCAGCAAATAAATCTCCTGTTTCATGGTAAGCAATCATACTTTTATTTAATTTTGGACTCGGTGAATCCAAACTTGTTTTTTCTTTTTCAGAATGTTTTTTTTCCATCAAAGCAACCTCCTTTTCGATAATTGTTGCGACACTGTCGCAACTTTTCCATTTTGAAGTTCCAGATTGATACCTCAAAACGATTTCTTTAAATCTCCAAAATCTATGTTCTTATTTTACCCCAACTCTTTCATTCTGCCTACTGCTATTTCATGTTCACATATAATAATGAGGTCGCAATCCACGACCTCATCACCATCATTTAAACATAAATCAATTCCTTGAGAATAATCTCTTCCGCAATCACTCTGTGCTGGTTGGCTGCTCTCACCCATGCCATCTGATCTTTCTCCTTATCTGGCAGAGGTTCTTTTGCTTCAACGACAGTTGGTGTTACTGCTCAAATACTATCTTGTAAACACCGCTTCCAGTCTCTGCATACATATAATCCTCTGCTGCCTTAAACACAAGGCCATCATTTTCCTTAACAGCCTTTGCCTGATCCAATCGAATTTCTGCTGTTGTATTTACTGGAATTTCAACAGTTAAAGTAATCTGATTTCCATCTGTCTCCCATCTTACACCAACCTTTCCATAAATACTATGATAGGATCCCTCTGAGTACTTCAGATTTCCCCCAATTCTTGGATAAAGTATTGCGTGCTTAAATCCGGGATTCTCCGAATCAGCCTCAATTCCAGCCATTGCACGATACATCCATTCTCCAATGGCACCGTAAGCATAATGATTAAATGAGTTCATGTCTGCACTCCACATGGAGCCATCGTCTTTCATTCCATCCCAGTGCTCCCAAATCGTGGTTGCACCTTTTTTTACCTGATATAACCAAGACGGGAAGTCCTCTTTGAGAAGCAGGTCATAAGCCTCATTCAGACAATGATTCTGACTTAATGCGTGACAAAAATATGGCGTTCCCACAAATCCGGTAACAAGATGTCCATTTTCTTTGTCCAGAAGGCGTTTCAGACCTTCCACTGTTTTCTGAATATATTTCTTTGGTGTAAGCTGAAAATATAAAGCCACAATGTGAGCAGTCTGGGTCTGTGCTGTCATATTTCCCTCTGCATCAAAAAAAATCTCCTGAAATTTGTTTACAATCTTCTGATAAAGTGCCTCGTACTCTGCTGCTACATCTTCTTTTCCCAGAACCTTTGCCATCTTTGCAAAAAGTCCGGTAGAATATGCATAATATGCAGTACAGGTTAGGTCATTTGGCGTTGCACCAAAGTAGCTGCCTTCCTCTGCATCCAGCGCAACCCAATCACCAAACTGAAGCTTATAATTCCAGATATAATCAACTGCATGAGCATGCATGAAATCAATCCATCCCTTCATGCTCTTATACTGTCTTTCCAGAATTGCCTTGTCTCCATACATAAGATACATAGTCCATGTATTGATGATAGCTGCGTCTGCCCATGCTGCAGCAGAATGGGCACCCTGGCTGAGAAGCCAGTTTCCGTCTGTGCGTCCTTCCTCAATATTTGGAATTACATGAGGAACTCCGCCCTCCGGTGTCTGATCCACCTCCAGGTCACGAAGCCATTTTTTGTAAAATGTATAGGTATTCATAAGATAAGTGGCTGTGCGACAGAAAATCTGCGCGTCACCGGTCCATCCCAGTCTCTCATCACGCTGCGGACAATCGGTAGGCACATCCAGAAAATTACTCTTCAGCCCCCACAGGAAGTTGTGATGGAGCTGATTGAGAAGCGGGTTAGAGCACTCCAGCATTCCGTTAGATGACATATCAGAATGAAGGGTACACGCAGTAAAGTTCTCCACCTTGGGCTGTCCTGGATAGGAAACAATAAGAGCGTACTGGAATCCCATATAGGTAAACGTAGGATTCCAGGTAATAGTCTCTTCTCTTGCAAATGTATATTTCATTGCAGCTTTTGCTTCACGAAGGTTGTCTAGATAAACATTTCCGTCTTTGTCCAGAACCTCAAAGCAGTGAAGTTCAATCACGTCTCCCGGTTTTCCGGAAGCAGTTACCTCAATACGGCCTGCCATGTTCTGTGCAAAATCGATTACTGTGTCTCCTGCTGGCGTCTGGAAAATCCGTTTTGCAGGAATACGATCCATTACACGAACCTTTGCAGCAGGCTGAGCACGCATTACCTGTGTATCAAAAAATACCTGCTGTACTGGTTTCCAGTTTCCAGAAGGAGTATCTGCCTTGGACCAGTCTGGAATTTCCAGTGCTGCATCATAGATTTCCCCATCATAAATCTCAGCAAAAACGATAGGTGAATCGCACCCTGTCCAGGAATTATTTGTGCAGATGGATTCTGTGGTTTCATCTGTATAGCGAACTATAATTTCCATGGTGAATGCAGTCTGGTCACCGTAATTATTGCGAGCCTTTGTAAGTCCCATTACTCCCTTATACCAGCCCGGAGCCAACATTGCACCGGCTCCGTTGATTCCTTTTTGCAGATATTCTGTTACATCATAGGTCTGATAAAGAAGATGTCTTCTATAGGAAGTCCAACCCGGAGTCATCTCGTCCTCTCCAACCTTTTTTCCATTAAGATAAAACTGATATAAACCAAGCGCAGTTGTGAAAGCATACGCCTCTTTTACTTCTTTTTTAATTTCAAAGGTACCTCTTACATAGGTTCCCTTGGAAACATTTTTATAAGAATCATCTGTTTCTGCAGATATAAAAGATGCTTTCCACGCAGGTGCACCTTCTTCCCACTCTCCATTTTTTCCTGCAAGCGCAGTTACAAAGGAAGCAGTCTGGCTCCATTCACTTTCCTCATGACTGTCAGAAGCTTTTACACGCACAAAATAGCGCTTTCCTTTTTCCAGAGAAGCTTCCTGCACATAAATGTGAGCAGACTCCTGAGACTCTACCTTTCCACTGTCAAAAATCAAGTTCTGAAAGGTCTTATCCTTTGCAATCTGGAGCTGATAGGATTCCTGTTTTACATTTTTCCTGTCACTTCCAAACTCCCATCCAAACTGTGGCATATGCGCCACACCAACAGGTGCAGTTTCATAATCCATATATATTTTATTGATTGTAAGCATTGTAACTCCCTCGTTTATTTCAACGTTTATACATATTCAGCATCTGTCTTGCTTCGTCCGGTGTTGCAGGCTCAAGGCCCATTGCCCGGATCAAATTGACCAGCTTTTCCACAACCTGCCAGTTGTATTCTGCATCTACATCTTCATCCAGATAATGGCTGTCCTCAAATCCAACACGCACTACCGTTGCACCCATTGCAATGGCAGCTGCAAGGAATGTCCAGTTATCACGGCCAAAATGGGTAACTCCCCAAAGCGCATCACCTGGTACAAAGGAGCGGAAAGCTGCCAGCATTTCTGTTGTGGGCTGCATACCTCCTTTATGTCCGAATACCAGGTTAAACAGCATCGGCTCTGCAAATGGCTGCTCTTTTCTTACGATTTCCATGTTGTTAATCATTCCGATGTCAAAAACCTCTGTTTCCGGAATTATTTCTCTTCTATAAACGGCTTCTGCACAGTAGCGGATGTCGTCAAAGGAATTGATATATACGCTTTCGCCAAGATTTGTGGTTCCACCGTTCAGGGATGCACTTTCTACCTTTTGATAGTCGAGAGGATTGCAGCGCTCCTGAATGTTCATATCAGAAACACCGCCTGTAGATGCCTGTACTACTACATCAGTACGTTTCAGGATTTCCTCGAAGCACTCTGACATATAAGAAATATCAGAGGTAAGACTTCCGTCTGGCTTTCTGCAATGAAGATGGCACATTGCTGCTCCAAGTTTCACGCTCTTTTCCACATCTTCTGCAAGTTTTACTGCGTCTATACTGGCTCCCCCCCGTCCAGGCGCCCCGGGAAAAATTACCCCGTGAAGCCG
>URHH01000107.1 GCA_900547615.1 uncultured Blautia sp.
CGTAATGCTTGACATTGAGTAAGAAATCTTAAATTTTCTATCTCCTCCACAGGGTTCATTCCATTTGGATCTGGATGTATTAAATCATCCTCATACATATATTTCCAATATCCCGGGATTAGTTCATAATCACATAATATTACTTCATACTCTCTCCCTCCTTCATAATCTGTGACCCCTTCAACCTCTTCCAGAATATAATCCATCATTTCTTCATCTATGCCGGGACCGATATAATAATTGAGTGTTCCTACACCTTCTACTTCTCTCTCTTCCCAAAGTTCTGGTTTAGACTTGTCTCGGTAAAGCAGTAACATAAAGCTTGTCCCGTACTTTTTTTCTACTTCTTTCATCGTCTGCTTTGAGGTTCCGTATATTGACAGGAACATCATCATAAATGATATAAGGAAAAACAAAATTCCAACTAAAAGAAGATTACTTTTTTTGCGGGATAAGGATAAAAATATTCTTTTTTTCTCTTTCATATATTTAAATACAATAGCGGCGATGGTCAATCAGTTGTCGCGCATTTTTTGTTAGCTGTAATTTGCCATCTGAGTAGAGTGCTGTGAGGTAATTGCTAATTTTTGATAATTTTTATAATTTTGCGTATGTACATCAGAGCACAAACACTGTGCTCCCTGACAAGGACACCAGCATACGGACATCGATAAAATACTGTTGTTTTTTCTGTTATAATTTTTTTTAAGTTTTCTCATAAGTATACCTCCCATTTAGGATACATGATAAAGTTATCTACCGCCGCTATTGTATTTTTACACCTCCTTCAGCATCACTCAATCATGGACAACACCCGTATGGGTTCCAACTTTAATGTTTTCTTAATTACCGCATTTACACATGTATAAATTATGAGGATTATAACAATAAATACTGTCAGAGCGGTTCTCGCGTTCATTCTTGTATTGAGTTCTTGTGGTGGCTCTACACCTGTTTTCTGGTTCTTTGCCATTTCTGATACCTTACTTTGTTCTCCGCGAGCAATAGCTGCCTCAATTTCTTTCTCTGTGTAAACTTTCTGTTCTTTCTCCTGATGCACCGTTCCATAAATTTGCTCTCCCATAATTGGCGTTATCGCAAAACTCACAACCAAAGCGAGAAGAAATGCAACTATTCCAAGCAGCAGATGTTCCCACAAAAACTGCTTTTTTATTTCTTTTCCTGTGATTCCAAGAGACATTAAGATTCCTGTTTCGCGAACACGCTTTTTCATAGAGTGAGTAATCACCAATGACAGAAGCAAAATACCAGCCATCAATATAACGCAAAGGCATACAAACATTATCTTTTTTACGGTATCAAGTGGTTTTACTGCATCTTTATACATGGAATCGTCTTTTCGCAATTCGTAATACTGCCAGTCGATTCCCTCAAGACTGTTGACCTCCTTCATCACTTTGTCAAGTTCTGCCGGGTTTTCTACATAAATTGTTGATACCCATAAAGACGGAGGATTTCCATAAATTTTATCTAAATCATATCCCGTTTCATTATCCACAAGAATCCAATTATTCAGTATATCTCGTTCATCCGTGTATTCTGTCACACTTTGTTGATAGGTCATCTCATAGATGCCAATAATTTCTGTTTCTATTAATCCCAAAGGCAGCACCGGATAACCTGTACCTAAAACCAGAGAATCCCCTTGGATTTTAAACGTATCTCCTAACTGTAAATTATTTCTTCTGGCAAACTCTTCCGAAATCATAACAACATGTTCATCTTCCGGAGCGATATGCCTTCCTTCTGTTAATTTAAAGTTTCCATTTTGAAATTCCTCAAAATATTCACTTTTGCGCATTGCCTGGCATCGAGTCTGAAATCTCATATTTTGTGTATCTTCAACAGAAAACATTGCATTAGGATCCGGATGTAACAATTCGTATTCGTATCTGGCTTTGTAATATCCCGGAATCAATTCATAATTGCAAAGTAATACGCTATAGTTCCCTCCGCCTTCATAATCTGTAACCCCATCAGCCTCTTCCAGAATATAATCCATCATTTCTTCATCTATGCCAGGACCAATATAAAAGCTAAGTGTACCGACAGTTGCCACTTCTCTCTCTTCCCAAAGTTCCGGTTTGGACTTGTCCCGATAAAGCAGAAGCATAAAACTTGCCCCGTACTTCTTTTCTACTTCTTTCATCATCTGTTTTGATGTTCCATATATAGACAGAAACACCAGCATAGAAAATGCAAGAAAAACCAAAATTCCAAATAAAAGAAGATTACTTTTTTTCCGGGATAAAGATAAAAATATTCTTTTTTTCTCTTTCATATATTAAATACAATAGCGGCGGTATATCAGTTATTTTTCAAAAATTAATAACTTTTATTGATAATTTGCCATTTGAGTAGATTCTCGTGAAATATCTGCTAAATGTTTATAATTGGCATAATTCTCTGTATGTGCATCCCAGCAAGCACAACTTGCCCCCTGACAAGGACACCAGCATACAGACATTGATAAAATACTGTTATTTTTTCTATTATAATTTTTTTTAAGTTTTCTCATAAGTATACCTCCCAAATTTAGGATACATGATAAGGTTATGTACCGCCGCTATTGTATTTTTGCACCTCCTTATAAAATTTTTTTAGCAATATTCTTGATTGTAAAGAACTCAAAAGATTCCTCCGCAATGATCTCTGAAAGATTTATCCGGAATCTTTTTTCTATTTCCTGAATCACATACAGCCAGTCTACTGTCGGGATTCCCCATGTATCTTCAAGAAGGTTTGCTTCCGTATTATCAATAAAAACTCCTGTACACTCTTTAATGATACATTGAATCTCTTCATAAATTTCATCTTCTGTTCTTTTGTTTTTTTCTTCCATTTCTTTATCCCCTTCTTCAAATAACTTCCGTATTATTTTCCAATCTCAAAAGAAGCTGGTTTAATTTTTTCTCTAATTTCAGATTATTTTCCCAAAGATAGACTAGGTCATCTGTTGTATTTGTATTCTTTAATATAGAAGAATTTTTCTTTAAGTATAAGTAATCTGCCTGCTTTGTTTCCAAATCCAATTTCATGTAATTGGAACTCACACAGAAAAAGTCTATTGGAAATTGAAATCTGCCCATGCAATGTTCCTGAACAAAATTCAAATATTCTTTCCTGGATTTTTCATCCATTTGGCATACGTTGTAATATAAATTAAAAATAGCTGCATCTACCTCTAAAGCACAGGAAACAACATTTAGAAGTTCCCCAAAATGAAAATGTTCTTTTTCACTTACCGGAGAAATTCCTCCCGGAATCTCAATAACTATGATCTCCGGTTCTTCCCGATCACATAGTTCCTTTACAAATTTGTTTAAATTGACAACTTTTTTCTCAAATCCTTCTTTGGCATCCAGGAAAAAATCAGGCAGTTTTTTTATCATTTCATCTTGTTTCTCTGAAATGCTACCAATTCCAAGAACACGATACCCTTTCTTTTGAATACTCTTACATGTTTTTATAAGAGTATCTGTTTTGGAACACTGTTCTCCCTGCCCTAAAATTGCAAGCACAGGAACTTCCAGTTTCTCCATACTGTAATAAGAAAGGTTTTCTGCTTTGAATTCACCCTGATGTTTTTGTTTTGTTTCTGTAAAATACGACTCTTCTATTCGGCATTCATTAATAACACAATACTCATATAATTCACTTATAAATTCCTGACAGCTTTCTTTACATATTTCCAGTTTATTTTCAGCAGTAATAAAATTCTTTTCTTCTTCTCCATTAATTCTTGCGATACATATATTACATCTCTGCAAAGCAGGGCAAGTGATACACTGTTTTTCTGTTAAACGTCCTAAATTTAATAACGGCTCCATTTTGGAAACGGTTAAACCATCTCTTATATTTCCTATAGAAAACTCTGTCGCATTTTCCACTACTTTTTCACAAGGGTAAAATGTTCCATCAACAGATACGAAAATTTTCCTGATTCCCGGAATGCAGGGTCCGCCATGATGTACCGTTTTTTTCATATATTGACCATGTTTTAGTCCTTCAAAAAATTTCTGTTTCATAGTAAGAGTTGCGCCGAACATTTGATGTATCTTATCTTTTTCTAACATACCGGCAAGACACATCAAAACTTTAAGATACATATATCTGCGATTCAGAGCATATGTTTCCTGATAATGGATCCAATCCTTATTTTTTAAATTTGTTTCTTCAATTTCATGATACTGTATCAACTGATGTGGAAGAATATCTGTATGGTCAAAAAACTCTGTCACTTTTTTCAAGTCTACCTTGGGGTTCAGAGTGATCATAAATCCTAAATTTTTCCAGAATTCATAATTATGTTCCTTAATATAGGTAATATTTTTCATAATTGTATCGAAAGATCCTTTGCCTGTACGGAACTTTCTATTGACATCATGTTCTTCCTTCGGTCCATCTAAGCTGATAAATATTGAAAAATTATTATCGGAAAGGAATTCCACTGTAGCCGGAGTCAGAAGTGTTCCATTCGTTGTCATCGTGTATTTATATTTTCGTTGTCCCATTTGTTCTTTTATGTAAGAAACACACTGACGTATCAAACCGATTTCCAAAAGCGGCTCTCCCCCATAAAAAGAGAAACACATTTCCTCTGTCTCATTTGAATGCTGTATTCCAAAGTCTATCGCTTTTTTCGCTGTCTCAAATGTCATTTTTTTATCGCAATGTTCCCTTGTAAAGTAATTACCAGAATACGCACAATATGCACACCGGAGATTACACTGCTGCGTAACTTGTAAAACAACCTGTCGTACCCTGCAGTCCGCATAATGTTCCAGAAAATCTGTATCGGGGTGACGAATTTCTTTTACAACATTTTCCTCTAAAATACCCATACTCCTGAAGTTTTGAAGAGCATGACAATGTTCCTCATCCAGTTTACCTTGCTCATACGCCCTTAATTCTTCAAAACTTTCCTCATCTACTGGCATAACAGTATGCGTATTTCTATCATACACATAATTCCCCCTGTGTGTTTTCATTGTTTTAAGGATAGTTCTTCCCATATGTCCTCCTTCCCATTGGCATAACATTAATGTACGCAGTAATCTTTTTTGTCTATATTGCACACTTTTATTTTTTATATGCAAATTATATCATCATTTTTTATAGTCTTCAATGATTTCCGGCACAATGTTTTATACATTTTTTCTTTATTCGCTACTCAATCATAGATAAAACCTGTATGGGTTCCAGTTTCATAGTTCTTTTTATTGCACTGCTTACACAGAAGTAAAGAACTATCATTTCACATACAAAAATCCCCAGTAAAAATACTATATCTGCTTTTGCGTCTATATGATCCGGCGCCTGAATTTCTGTCTGTTGATTTTTTGCCATCTCTTTCACTTTTCCGGACTCTCCTCTTGCAATAGCCGCCTCTATTTCCTCCTCTGTATATACTTTCTGTGCTGTTTCTTTATTTATACTTTGATACACCTGATCTCCCACAGCCGGTACAACAAAAGTCCCAATCACAGCGGCACAGACATAAGCAGCAATTCCAATTATGAAATATTCTATTATAAGCTGCTTTCGGATTTCCTTGTTGTTTAATCCGACAGACATTAAAATTCCAACTTCACGGGTTCGTTTTTTTACAGAATGCGTAATCATCAGTGCCAGAAGACAGACTCCTGCTGCCACGAAAATCCCCATAAAAACCATCATGATAGTACGCATAATCCGAAGGGGTTTTACAGCACTGCTATAGGAAGAGTCGTCTTTTTCCAATGTGAAATATTTCCAGTCTATCTCATCAAGATTTTTTACCGCTTTTATCGCATCATCTATCTCCCGTGGATTTTCCACAAAAAATGTAGCTTCTCTTAATCTGTCTTTTTCTTCGTATATCGTATCCAGTTCCATACCTGTTCGGCTGTCTATAAACAGCCAGTTATCCAAAATATCTTCCTCACGCGTATATTCTGATACTGCCTGATGATAAGTGGGTTCAAACAATCCTGCAATTTCCGCTTCTACCTTTCCTATCGATACTGCCGGATAACCGCCTCCCATATACAGGGACAAGCCGTCCAGACGTATCTTATCGCCCACCTTTAACTGATTTGTTTCTGCCAACTTTTCAGAAACCAGAACTTTATATGTATCCTTCTCTGTGATATGCTGTCCCTCTGTCAGACGCAGGGATCCATTATAAAATGCGCTGTGATTCTGACTGTTTCGCACCGGATAAGTATAGGCTATATGTGCCATGTTTTTATAGTCTTCTGCTGATACATCGGTTACCTCTTCCGGGTGTGCTTCCAGATTTTTATAATATTCATAATATGCTCCGTGAGTCAGTTCATATCCCAACAGTAACACTTCCCAGTCATTTCCTGCTTCATACGTTTGCATCCCTTCCACTTCAGAAATTTGCTCCAGCATAGACTGGTTGATATATGGTCCCATATATGCCTTATATCCGGTTCCATCTGGCAAGGTTCTCTGTTCCCATAGATCAGGATTCGTTTCATCGCGAAACATTTCTATTTTAAAGGTACTCCCATATGTCCTCTCAATTTCCGATATATTTTTTTGAGAGGCCCGGCATATTACAGAAGAAATGATAAAAAGCAATAAGGTACAAAGCAGAATAAAAAATAATAAAATATTGCTTCTTCGCCTTTTTAGTGAAATATACGTTCTTTTCCAATCCATTTTCTGCCCACCACCTTCTACTCAATCATGGAAAGCACCCGTATGGGTTCCAATTTGAGCGTCTTCTTAATTACCCCGTTTACACAGAAATAAATAATAAGAAGCATTGAAGCAAACACAACCACAACTATTTTTACGCTTATCTTTGTATGCAGCTCTTTCGGCGGCTCCACGCCTGTTTTCTGGTTCTTCGCCATTTCTGATACCTTGCTTTGCTCCCCGCGGGCAATGGCTGCCTCAATTTCTTTCTCTGTGTATATTTTCTGTTCCTTCTCCTGATGCACTGTTCCATAAATCTGCTCGCCAATTATCGGCGTTACTGCAAAACTCACAAGCGAAGCCAGAAAAAATGCAGCGATTCCAATCAGCAGGTGTTCCCACAAAAACTGCCTCCGAATTTCTTTTCCTGTGATTCCAAGCGACATTAAGATTCCTGTTTCGCGGACACGTCTCTTTATTGCATACGCTACAACCAGAATAAGAACACAACTTCCTGCTACTGTTAAGCTTCCCATAACAACCATCATGATTACCTGTATTGTGTGTAGCGGTTTTATTGCGCTACTATATGAAGAAGCATCTTTTTCCAATGTATAATATTTCCAATCTATCCAATCGAGCGCTTTTACTTGCTCCATTACCTTTTCTATCTGAGATGGAGTATTTACCCAAAAAGTTGCACTTCTTAATTGATCTTCCACACCTCCTATTTTATCGAGTTCCCACCCTGTCTGACTATCTACAAAAATCCAATTATTTAAAATATCATATTCTAATGTATATTCTGATACCGTTTGTTGATATGTAGGTTCAAATATCCCGATGATTTCCGTATCTATTTCTCCCATAGAGTTTGGACCTTCAGGTTCATCTATAATCCCCCATGAACTTGCATTAATTTTTAAAGTATCGTGTATTTTTAAATTATTGGACTGAGCAAATGTATTAGATATAATTACCTTGTGAACATCTTCTGGTACTATATGCCGTCCTTCCACAATTTTCATATTTCCTTCATAAAATTCTTTATGATATTTACTGTTACGTACTGCGTTAGCCATTGTAAGTTTCGCTCTTTTTTTATACATAATTGCTTTTCCAAAAAGCTCCTCATCTTCCGGGTGTTCCTTTCTGTTCAGATAAGCAGAATCATTCGCTCCTGATGTTAGCTTATAATTATCCAATAATATATAACTATCCCTGCCTGTTTCAAATTCTTTTATACCCTCCACTTCTGAAATCTTCTTTAGCATTTCAATATCTATATCTGGTCCGACATATGCTTGATAACTATAACTTTTTCCTCCTGTCTCTATCTGTTTTTGCTCCCAAACATCCGGATTTGACGTATCCATAAGAACTCTGAATTTAAAAGAACTTCCATATGTTTCTTCTATATCTAATATATTTTTCACAGCTATTCCATATATGGCCATAGAAACTATAAATAAAACCATTATAAAAAGCAGTATAAAAAATAATAAAATATTAATTTTTCTTCTTTTCAAAGATAAAAATATTCTTTTCTTCTCTTTCACAGCTTTCCCCTCCTCAATTCACCGCAAATATTTTCTATTTTTCATGCTTTTGTGCATTATACACATCTTTTCTCGAATATTTCACATTGAAATTATACAATATTTTAGTAGCTTTCGCCATCTATTTTTTCATCTTCTCAGATCACGACAGCAAAAAATTTCCCATAGCAGAATAAAGAATCTCGCTTGCGAGATTCTCCGCCTGCGGCGGG
>URHH01000108.1 GCA_900547615.1 uncultured Blautia sp.
TTTCTTTGTGCTGTCTGTTACAACTTCGCCTAATAACTCAGCGAATTTAGAAGCGTGCTCTGCTTCTTCGTAAGCTGCTTTTTCCCAGTATAATCCGATTTCCGGGTATCCTTCTCTGTGAGCAACTCTTGCCATTGCAAGGTACATACCAACTTCAGAGCACTCGCCCTCGAAGTTTGCTCTTAAATCTGCAAGAATGTCTTCGCTGGCACCCTGTGCAACACCTACAACGTGCTCAGCAGCCCATGTCATCTCAGAATCCTGTTTTGTAAATTTGTCTGCCGGTGCTTTACAGATTGGACATACCTCCGGTGCTGTTTCTCCTTCATAAACGTAACCACATACATTACAAACCCATTTTGCCATAATTTTGTTCTCCTTTTCTTTTATATAAATTATTTTTTGCTTTTGATAATAGTAATTATTACTATTTTAATTTAACACACTATTCTGGACTTGTCAAGTATAAATTAACCATTTTTGTTTTTTTCTATACATTCTTCACAAAGTCCAAAAAATCTGGCGCTGTAGTCCTGAATTTCGCCTCTGAATCCTTTGCTTGCATCATCCAAGATATGGCAGAAGTCCAGGTCTTCCATATCAATAACGCGATGACACTGCCTGCACATAAAGTGACAGTGCTGGTCAGTGCGCCCGTCAAACCGGTCTGCGCCGTCAAAATTGGCGAGTTTCTTAATTTCGCCAATATCAGCAAGTAGAGAGAGATTCCGGTATACTGTGCCAAGACTGATTTTGGGATAAATGAGCTTCATATTCTCATATACAACATCAGCCGTTGGGTGGTCATTTCTTGTCATGAGAAATTCCTTGATGGATTCTCTCTGGCGGCTGTATTTCAGTGCTGCCATGATACCCTCCTTTCTCTTTGATAACAATAACCATTACTGATATTGATACTATACAATATCAAACTAAAATTGTCAAGATATATTTAAAAAAAAGTTGCCCGCTTATTCAGGACGGAATAATTTTGTTGAAGCTTTTGGAAAAAGGGTATAATATAAAGTCAGAAACTTAAAAATTTGTATACAAATGGAGGATATGGGGCATGAAAAGAAAAATATTATCTTTTTTTCTGGCAGGAGTTCTGACTTTACAGAGCCAGAGTTTTGTCTTTGCAGAGGAACTTTCAAGCGGAGACGTACAGCAGGAAATAAATGAAGAAACACAGAGCGATATGCTCTCCTCAGGAGAAACCGGCGTTTCAGAAGAAGAGACTCCGCAGGGCGAAGATGCACTGCCGCAGGAGGACGCGCTTCCGGGAGAGGAGGAAGGAACAGAACTGATTGCAGAAGAAGCACAGACAAGAGCTTCCTCCGTTAAAATTGACAGCGCGCATTTTCCGGATAAGGTTTTCCGGGAATATGTAAAAGAGAAGTTTGACACAGATAAAAACGGAACATTAAGCTCAGGAGAAATTAAGACGGCAACTGTTATAGAAATCCAGGAAGAGGATTTAAAAAGTGTAAAAGGAATTGAATATTTTTCTGAACTTCAGCAAGTTACAGGACATGCAGACGAACTGAAAACTGTAGATCTGCGGAAAAATAAAAAACTCAGGTTAATATCTTTTGCAGGCAGCGGGATCGAGGAAATAAAAGTAGAAGGTCTGTCTAAGCTGGATCAGCTTACACTTGGCGGAAATCCCATTACCAGCCTGAATCTTAATGGACTGACATCTTTGAGAATGCTTGATGTTTCATTTTGCAATATCAGAGAATTAGACCTTACAGGCTTGAAAAATCTTAAGACAGTAGAGGCTGCACATGGAAAGCTTACCTCTTTAAAAGTGAGAGGACTGAAAAAACTTGAGACATTATATTGTCATGCTAATTATCTGAGAGAGCTTGACGTGACAGGAACCGATAATCTTATGATATTGATGTGCAACGGAAACTATATGAGCGGAATAGATAAAGTAAAGGGAGTGAACCAGGAACTTCTTGATTCACTTGGCGACACATTTTGCTTTTCGCCGCAGAATGTTATTGAAAAACCTGTACTTTCCGGAATATATAACAGCGCTTCCGGTGTGCTTCTGAAATGGAAGGAAGCAGAAGGGGCGCGGGAATACGGTATTTTCCGCAGAGATGCAAACTGGAAATGGGAGAGAATCGGTACTGTAAAATATGAACGTCCTGTTATTGCGCCGGATTATAAGGAAAAAACATTAAGTTTTACAGACACTTCCGTGAAAGGAAGAAACGGAAATTCTTATACATACACAGTGAGAGCGTTTGGCAATGGAATGCAGAGCGCATATGATACAAAGGGAAAAACAATTACCAGACTTATGACGCCGTCTCTTTCCAATGTGTATAACAGCAGAAACGGAGCTCTTGTGAAGTGGAAAAAGGTAAATAATGCAGACGGATACCAGATTTTCCGTAAATCAGGAAACAGCGGCTGGAAGAAAATTGCATCAGTGAAGGGTGCAGATACATTATCTTATACAGACGGCTCTGTTAAAAATAATTATGGAAATACGTATGCTTATACAGTAAAGGCATATAAAGGAAAAGATACCAGCGCTTACAACGGTGTGGGAAAAACACTGTTCCGTCTGGAAGCTCCGGAGTTTACTGCCTGCAAAAATATGTCCGGCAGAAAAATTGAGGTAAAATGGGAAGGCGCTCCTCAGGCAGACGGGTATGAGGTACAGTATTCCACATCAGGGAAATTTACCTGGAACCGCTCCGTAATGATTGCTGACAACAGTGTGCAGAAGCAGCGTTTATATAATCTCACAAAGGGAAAACGGTATTATGTGCGGATACGAAGCTATAAAAAGACAGATAAGGGTATGAGCTACAGTACGTGGAATACAGTGAATCAGATGGTAAGTAAATGAGAGGTGTTTCAATGAAAAACTACAGAGCAGAATTGACAGGTGTTTTTGGTGACCCGGTAGACGATAATCCCACCGGTGTTGTAGAGGAGGCTGCTTTTGCAGCGAAAAATCTGAATTACAGGTATCTGACAATTAAGGTACTTCCGGAAGACCTTGAGACGGCTATGAAGAGTGTGCGAATATTTAACATGAGGGGAATTAACCTTACCATGCCTCACAAGATTAAGGTTCTTCCGTATCTGGATGAGCTCAGTCCGGCAGCAGAAATCACCGGGGCAGTGAATACGGTTATTCATAAAGAAGGAAAGCTTTACGGTGAAAATACAGACGGCAAGGGTTTTGTAACAGCCTTAAAAGAGACAGGGGAGTCTCTGGATGGAAAAAACGTTACGATTTTAGGCGCCGGAGGTGCGGCAAGGGCTATTGCCGTGGAATGTGCGTTAAACGGGGCAAAGCATATTGCGGTTGTAAATCGAAATGCGGAAAAAGGACAGGAGCTGGCTTCTCTTTTAAATAAAAACACAGATGCAAAAGCAGAGTTTGTTTTCTGGGATAAGGAAGTGAAGATTCCGGAGGGGACAGAAATTTTGATCAATGCCACCTCTGTAGGCTTTTCTCCTGATGTAAACAGCAGACCGGATATTGATTATAATACAGTGTTCGAGGATATGTGTGTCTGCGATGTTGTTTTTAATCCGGCGGAAACTTTATTTTTAAAGGCGGCGGAAGAAAAAGGCGCAAAGACGGTAAACGGGCTTGGAATGCTGGTACAGCAGGCGGCTTTGAATTTTACATTATGGACAGGCGAGGAGGCGCCGGTTGAGATTATGAGGGAGGCGTTAAAAAGAGAGTTTGTAAATTAACACTTCTCACAGCTAAAGGAGAACAGAAAAATATGGACAACTTAACAGAAAGGGAAACACACCTTTGTTTTGATGAAAACACACTTGGTTTCACTTTCCAAAAAGGCGAGGGATGTCTCTGGAAATGGAAAAAAGACTATAAGCCGTACATGGAATGTCAAAACGGAACGGTTTATTTCTGCGATGCACAGGAAATTACCCATGAACCATTTCACGCAGGAGTGGGTAAAGGAATTTTAAGTACATACTGCGGATTTAAAAAAGAAGGGAAAACGGTTCCTTATAAATTCCAGACTCTTGTGTGGACAGAATCTGCGACAGGGGAAGTGTACTGTGAATGGATTCCTGTCTGTGAGGAGGGACTGGAAGTAAAAAAAGTTTTCTGGCCGGGTCCTGTGGAATTTGAAGAAAAAAGAGAGGACTGGTATACTCTTTTAACGAACAGGCAGGGAATGCTGATTCCCAATACCTGGGAGGTGGAACTGAAAGCGCCGTGTTTTGACGGATTTTTCGGGACAGCGGGAGCTTATATGCCGTGGTTTGCCCAGGTAAAAGGAAGGGAGGGCTATCTTGCGGTGTGCGTGACGCCCTGGAATGCAGGGTATCAGGCGGAGCATCCGGCAGGAGGACCTTACACTCATGTGGGAGTCCGGTTCGAGCCAAGTCTTGGGAAAATGGATTACCGTCGTATTGTGAAATATACATTTTTAAGTGACTGCGATCACAATGATATTTGTAAAACATACAGAAGTTATGTGGAGGAACAGGGAAGGCTTCGCACACTGGAGGAAAAGGCAATCCAAAATCCCCATGTAAATGATCTGATTGGAAGCGCTTTTCTTCATAAAGGGATTAAAACCTTTGTGCAGCCGGATTCCGAATTTTATGACCCGGAGAATCCGGAAAAAAATAATCATCTGACAACATTTGCCCAAAGAGAAGAAGAAATTCGTCAGTTTCATGAGCTTGGGGTAAAAAAGCTGTATCTTCATCTGGACGGCTGGGCAGAGCCGGGTTACGATAACCGCCATCCGGATTATGGTCCTGCCTGTGAAGCTGCCGGAGGCTGGGAGGGAATGAAATCTCTGGCAGATACGATCCACGAATGCGGATATTTGTTTGGAATCCATGACCAGTACAGAGATTATTATACGTCAGCCCCCAGTTTTGACGAAAATTTTGCCTGTCGTCTCACAGACGGAACAATTCCCGGTCACAGGAGATGGGCGGGAGGTCCTCAGTCTTATCTTTGCGGAACACAGGCGCCTTATTATGTAAAGCGGAATTTTCAGGAGCTTTTCCATCACGGAATCAGGCTGGACTGTGCATATCTTGACGTATTTACCTGCAATGAAGGAGACGAATGCAGTAATCCCATGCACCGCATGACAAGAAAGGACTGCTATGAATATCGCTGCCGCTGCTTTGATTATCTTCTGAAAAATGGTATCTTATCAAGTTCCGAGGAAGTGAATGACTGGGCGGTAAGAAGTCAGATATTTTGTCATTATGCGCCGTATGAATTTATGATGGAAAAGCCGGGAATACCGAAGCAGGGAATACCGGTTCCTCTTTATAATCTTGTATACCACGACTGTGTGATCCAGCCGTGGATGATGGAAAAGGTAAGCGAAGAGGAAGACTATATGCTTTATGCACTGTTAAACGGCGGAGCGCCTTATCTTGTGCGGGACGCGGCATATCCAAATATTGACGGAGCTTTTGACGGGGACATTAAAATGAGCGTGGAGGAGCAGATAAAGAGAGCGGAAGTTGTTTCCGGTCTTCACGAGAAAGTGGGAAAACGTGAGATGCTCAGACATGAATTTGTGAATGGAAATATCAACATACAGAAGGTGACTTTTGCAGGCGGCGTTTCTGTTCTTGTTGATTTTGAGAAACAGACGTATTCATTTTGAGACAGCCAGGGAATGTGGTTTGTCGAAAAGATTTTATTGCAATTCCATAAAAAGTCTTTTATACTGAAACTGCAGGAGCATACCTGCAGTTTCATTTCTTATATGCTGTATTCACAGTATCATTCCAACATTTAATTTAAAACAGTACAGGGCAGGATTTACATCTATTTGCTTACCATTTGCAGGAAATGGCGTAAGTTTCAGATTACACCGTATGATTTTGTAGAGTGGACTGTGACGGGAGAGGACAGATACCTTAATTTAAGTGTCTGTCCTCTTTCTGTTGCAAAGTGCGTTTCTTAAGTATAAGATGAAGGTAAGAAGTAAAGTTACTGTGAACGAAGTGAACAGCATTGAAATAAATATTTTTCAGAGGGAGGGAAGCGCTCATGCAGATAACAGACCTTTGGATCCGAAACTTTAAAACAATTCGAAATATGCACATCCAGGATATTGAAAATGCTCTGATCCTTGTGGGGCAGAATAATACGGGAAAAACTGCAGTTCTGGAGGCTTTGCGCGCAGTGATCGGCGATTATGAAATCCGGGAAGAGGATTTTCTTGAAGATTATCCCAACATTGAGATCGTGGTATCTCTGAAAATTCAGGAGGAGGATTTAAGGCGTTTTCATAGAAACGGTATTGTTAGTACATATAGAAGATACGATTCCTGGATGGGAGATTTTTGCAGGAAGCTTCCTTCTTATCAAAACGGCGTTCTCTGCTTTTCTTATATAGCAAACAGGGAGGGAAAAGTGCGCTATGCGGACGGCGTGCGGAAAAATAATGGATATATTCCGCAGATTATCCCCAATGTGTATTATCTGGATGCCCAGAGAAATATGGGAAAACTGCAGGACGTGATTCTTATGCTTCAGGAAGACGTGATTTTAAGACAGATGCGTTCGGAATGCTGTATGTTTGACCAGGCAAAGAAATGCAATCACTGTTTTTCCTGTATCGGGCTTATTCATCAGAAAACAACAGAAGAATTAAATGCTTTTGAAACGGCAAAGCTTCTGGAATACAAGCTGTATCATTCCAACCTGGATTCTTTTGCAAAAAAAGTAAACAGAAATTTCAGGAAAAACGGAGGCCGTGAGGAAATTTTATATTCCATGAATCTGGATATGGAAAAGACGCTTTCTGTGACCGGCGAGCTTTATCATAAAAAACAGAACAGAAAAGAACCTTTAAGTTGTATGGGAAAGGGAATGAGAAGTATTTATATGCTGTCGCTTCTTGAAACCTGCGAGGAAAACCGGGAAAAGAACACAGACATAATTATCGTGGAAAATCCTGAGATTTTTCTTCACCCAAAACTTCAGAAAATTTCAGGGGAGATCCTGTACCGTCTTTCCAAACGGAATCAGGTTATTTTTTCCACACATTCCCCCAATCTTCTGCCGAATTTCAACAGCCGTCAGATACGCCAGATCATACTGGATGGGGAGGGGTATTCCGATGTATGCAAAAGGACAGATGTAAGCGCTGTTCTTGATGACCTGGGCTATTCTGCAACAGACGTAATGAACGTGAACTTCGTATTTATTGTGGAGGGAAAACAGGACAAAAGCAGGCTGCCCCTTCTTCTTCGAAAGTATTTTTCTGAGATTTATGATGAGGAGGGAAAGCTTTCCAGAGTTGCCATCATCACGACAAACAGTTGTACAAATATCAAAACGTATGCAAATCTGAAATACATGAATCAGGTTTATTTAAAAGATAATTTCCTGATGATACGCGATGGGGACGGAAAGGACCGGGAAATGCTGAAACGCCAGCTCTGTAAATATTATGAGGAGAGAAATATTGAGGATATTGACAGGCTTCCGAGAGTAACGGAAAAAAATGTGCTGATACTGAAGTATTATTCCTTTGAAAATTATTTTCTCAATCCGACTGTGATGGCAAAACTGGGGATTTTAGAATCAGAAGAACAGTTTTATGAAATCTTTCTGGAAAAATGGAAGGAATATCTTTACAGGATCAAGAGCGGAAAAGCTCTTCTGAAAGTAATGGGAAAAGATTTCGAGACAACAGAAGACGTAAAAGCGCATATGGAGGAAATCAAGATCCATATGCGCGGTCATAATCTTTACGATATTTATTACGGAAGATATAAAGAGCAGGAAACAGAACTTCTTACAAAATATATAGAAATCGCGCCGAGAGAGGATTTTGAAGATATTCTGACCTCTATAGAGCGGTTCATATATTTTGAAAGTCGGAAAAGCCGGTAGATGTTAGATGACTGCATGAAAAAATTTTATAGTTCACGGACACTGCGGGTATTCAAACAGTTTTCGTGACACGCTGCAAGCCCTGTTTCGGCTGCTCCGTTTTTTGCCGTCACCAGCGCAACTCGCTGACGCTCAAACAGCGCTTCTATGACGGCACATACGCAGCCTTCACAACGGGCTTTTGCTATCGTCACTTTAAATCTGTTTGAATACCTGCAGTTGTCTGTGAAAGAATAAAATTTTAAATGCAGATTTTAAATCCCCCACCCTATAAAAAACGGAATCAGCACAGGCACAACTGCGGAGCAAAGCACACCGTTAATAACAGACAACACAACCGTTTCTTCGTTTGTATACTTCATCATCATCGGCAGGGGGGTGGGCCCGCCTTTAGGTCCCCGGCGGGAAAAATCTTT
>URHH01000109.1 GCA_900547615.1 uncultured Blautia sp.
ATTCCGGGAAATTTCTGTCATCTGCCTCTAAAGTCTGTTCCTCCGGCACAGTTTTTTCATCTTCTGCTGCCTCCACAGTTTCTTCCGCTTGCTCCGTCTTTTCCTCACTCACTTCTTCTGCTTTCTTATCGGCAGCTTTCAGCCCTCTTTTTAATAAAAAGTAGAAGATAAAATCGGATGCTCCGTTTACCACAAGAACCCAGCCGTCAAAAAGAATGCTTATCTTTGTTTTCACAAACGGATCTGCCATCATGATTCCGCCCAGAATAATAAAAATTAGGCTGACAAAAAGAAATACCTGCCATTCTGTTCTTTTTCTCTTTCTGAGCTGAAAGCTTCCCTTTAACTTCCAGATACTGTCTACCAGGACAAACGCACCGAGAAGAAGCGGCAGAAGCTTTACAACGATCACAGGATTAAAAAACAAAAATCCTCCCAGGACAAGAACGATCACGCCTGTAAACAGATCCAGAATTGTGGCAGAGTCCTTTCCTCTTATGTAAATCGAAAGGTGATACAATCCTGCCGCCGCCAGAACAATGCCGAAGACCACTTTACAGATGATATTCACGGTCTGCGCTGGCATAAGAACAAGGCAGAGTCCAAGCAGTACATAAAATCCTGAAGAGATAAGCTCTCCTCTTAAAATTCCGGCAATCTTTTTTCCCATAGGTCATTCCTCCATCTCTGTTAAGTTAAAACAAGTATACCCCCTTTCGCCGCCTTCGTCCATAACATTTTCTCTTGCAGTTTTTTCTTTTAATCCTTATAATAATACCGTCACTATGCGTAAAAAGAAAAAGAAAGAAGGATAAAAGTTGAAAAAGAACCAGAAAAAGATTCTGATTCCTGCAGCCTTCCTTTTGACAGCAGGAATTATTTTTATGTCTGTCCGCCTTTCCCTTCCAAAAGATGACGCCTGTACTGAAAATGTGGCTCGCCTTCAGGAGATGGAATCTGCTGATATTTCCCAGACGGAAAAGGAACTCCAGGCGCTTAAAAATTCTGATAAAGATGCAGCGCTTTCCCAGATGCAGGAGGACATTGCCTCTGAGGGAGCCATTCTTGACGAAGTGCAGATCCGCCAGGCATTCCAGGGCTGCGTTATACTTGGAGATTCTATTACAGAATCTATTGTGGAATACGGATTTCTTGATACAGATGTTGTTGTCAGCAAGCGCGGCCTTTCCATTGCCCACGCAGACGAACAGATTGAAACAGCGATCGGACTTCACCCCTCTGTAATTTTTATGGCATTCGGTTCCAACGACCTGGAAGAATACGGAGAGGACTCCGGCGCATTTATTGATGCCTACAGACAGCAAATACAAAAACTTCAGGAAGCACTTCCTGATTCCCCTATTTACATAAATGGGATTCTTCCAATCTTGCAGTCTGCCATTGATGAGATTCCGGCTCTTGGAAATTATCCCCAGTATAATGAAGGACTTCAGGCTCTCTGTGAAGAAATGGGCTGCACCTTTATTGATAACTCTTTTATTATAGAAAACAATGAAAATATGTATGAGCCGGACGGTGAGCACGTTGTTCTTGATTTCTATCCAAAATGGCTTACCTATATGGCAGAAACGGCAGGACTCTGACTTATGAAACCAAAAAAATATCTTTTTATAAAAATTGCACTGACCGCCTTTCTTCTTATATATCTTACTGTTCTTTACACAGCAGACAGAGCAAAAGACATTCCAATGGAAGAAATCGCGGCTTTCATGGAGCAGGATACCGACATCACGGCGCTTCAGAAACGTAATCGGACAGATTTAAAGCATTTTTACCAGATTTCAGCCGGAGACACAAAAGGCTGCTTCTTTTATAAAGCAGTTTCCCCTATGTCTGTGGACGAGATCCTCATCGTAAAAGGCAGCGACAAAAATCAGGCTGCTGCTTTCCTTGAAAACATGGAAGCCCATCTTGAAAGTCAGAAAAACGTATTCGGAGGCTACGGAACAGACCAGATGGCGCTTCTCGGCGATGCAGTAGTGGAAACCCGCGGAAACTATGCCTTTTATATGTGCGGTCCCAAAGCCTCTGTATGGCGGGAAGACCTCCTGTCCCTGATTTCATAGAATGGAGTAAAAAGATTATGGTATTTTCCAGTATATTTTTTATTTTCGGCTTTCTGCCGATTTTTATGCTCCTGTATTATCTTGTTCCCCGGAAATTACAAAATCCGGTGCTGATAATCGGAAGCCTTTTCTTCTACGCCTGGGGCGAGCCTGTGTACGTGGTGCTCATGCTTTTCTCAGCAGTTTTTAATTATTTTATGGGGCTGGATCTGGAAGCATCCGTCTTCGATCAAAAAGCCAGGAAACGGAGTCTGATTTTTGCTGTTATTATCAATCTTTTCATCCTCTGTTTCTTTAAATACAATAAGGAACTTCCTCTTCCCATTGGAATTTCCTTCTACACCTTCAAAAATCTTTCCTATATTTTTGATGTCTATATGGGAAAAATAGAAGCACAAAAAAATATTGTAACCTTCGGTGTTTACAGCACCATGTTTCCTCATATGGCGGCAGGTCCCATTGTCCGCTATGCAGATATTGAAAAACAGCTTGTACGCCGTCCTGTAAGTCTTGCAAAATTTGGAATCGGCGCGGAATATTTTATCAAGGGTCTTGCAAAAAAAGTACTTCTTGCAGATAATCTTGCTGCCGTTTACGGAGAAATAAATGCACTTGGAAGCAGCGCCTCCATGCTGACTGCATGGCTCGGTATTATTCTTTACACCCTGCAGATTTATCTTGATTTCAGCGGATACTCAGATATGGCGATCGGTCTCGGAAAAATGCTTGGCTTTGATTTCCAGAAAAACTTTGATTACCCCTATACTTCCCTGAATGTCTCTGAATTCTGGCGCAGATGGCATATTTCTCTTGGAAGCTGGTTCCGGGATTACATCTATATCCCTCTTGGCGGAAACCGTGTTTCCACAGGAAAGCATATCCGAAATATTCTTATTGTGTGGGCGCTTACCGGAATCTGGCACGGAGCAAGCTGGAACTTTGTCCTTTGGGGGCTTTATTACGGACTTCTCCTTCTTCTGGAAAAGTTCCTGTTAAAAGATATTCTGGAGCGTGTCCCTCCTTTTGTATGCCGGATTTACACAATGCTTTCTGTCATGATCGGCTGGGTATTTTTCAGTCAGACCACCTTCTCCGGTATTGGCAGCACCTTCGGCACACTCCTCGGTTTTGGCGCTTCCGCCTTTGCGGACACTGCCTTTTTATATTATCTGAAAACCACCTTCATCCTGCTCGTTATCAGTATTCTTTCCTGCAGCAGCGGTCTTCAGACACGATTTAAAAGAATGATGAAACGAAAACCCAAAACAGCCATTGTCATAAATCTTCTTCTTTTTGTTCTGGCAACGGCATATATGGTATATAACTCTTACACCCCGTTTTTATATTTAAAATTCTAAGACGGAAGCCTGCCGTCTTTGGAGGTACATATGAAAAAACGAAACTATAAATACTTTTTCCACTACATGGGACTTGCCTTTTTTCTGGCGCTGCTTCTTGTTTTTCTCATTAATATTTTCACACCGGACAAGAACTTCTCTCAGAAAGAAAACCGTGTTCTCTCATCAAAACCGGAACTTACCCTCTCTCAGATAACGTCCGGAAAGTTTTCTCCAAAATATGAGACTTATGTAAATGACCAGTTTCCTCTTCGTGACACCTGGGTTACATTGAAAGCCGGCTGTGACCGTCTTATAGGAAAAACAGAAGAAAACGGCGTTTATCTTGGAAAAGGCGGCTATCTCATGGAAGCGTTTAATCCACCGCCGCAGAAACAGCTCGATGCTGCCTTAAATGCAATGACCGATTTCGCTCAAAGTCATTCCAATATCAAACAGTACGCACTGATCGCCCCAAATGCTGTGAATATATTAGAAGAAAAACTTCCTTTTGCAGCCCCGGCAGCCGATCAGAATCTCTATATTGACGCATTAAGAGATACATTGAACGAAGCAGGTGTTACATTTATTGATGTGCGCGATACTTTAAGCGAGCACAGAGACGAGGGAATCTATTATCACACTGACCACCACTGGACAACCCAGGGCGCATGGTTTGCTTTTATGGAAGCTGCAAAAGTCATGGGAATAGACGCCTCTTCTCCCAAATATGAACCTGTTCCTGTGTCCGAATCCTTTCAGGGAACGCTCTCTGCAAAAAGCGGCTTCCGTTCCGGCAAAAAGGAAGAACTTTCTGTTTTTCTTCCATCAGAAGGCGCCCCTTCCTCTGTTGTAAATTACGTGGACGAACAGAAGAAATCAGGAAGCTTTTACGCCACAGAACAGTTAAAAGGCCGTGATAAATACGCGCTCTTCTTTAACGGAAATCACCCGCAGGTAAAAATCAGCACGCCTGTAGAAGAAAACCGCACCCTCCTTATCTTAAAGGATTCCTATGCCAACTGCTTTGTACCGTTTCTTGCTCCCCACTACCGGAATATTATTATGGTTGACCCAAGATATTACTACGGAGATCTGGAAAAACTGATTCAGGTAGAAAACGTACAGGAAATCCTCTATCTCTATAATGCAAATACCTTTTTCAGTGACACTTCTCTTGAGCTTGCCCTCACAGCTCAATGATTTCTGCATAACAAAGAATCTCGCAAGCGAGATTCTCCGCTAGTATAAAAAACTCCGCGGCAGCACCGCGGAATTTTTTTATGCTTCTTTTTTATCTGGAAAACAGAGAATGATCTTTGTTCCCTCTCCTCTCTCGCTTTCTATAAGGATTCCGTAATTCTGCCCGTAGATCAGTTTCATTCTGTCGTCTACATTATTCACGCCGATGCCTGTAAAATGCTCCTTCTCATCCTCATTTTTATCAAGAAGTGTACGAACCGTCTGATTGTCCATTCCGATTCCGTCATCTATGATCTCCACTTTAAGCTGACCTTCGCTCATGCGGGCAAAGATGGAGATTGTTCCCTTTTGTCCCTGAGGAAACGCGTGGAAAAACGCATTTTCCACAAAAGGCTGTAAGATCAGTTTAGGAATCTTCTGCCCCTCACAGTCAGGAAGTATATAATACTCCACATTCACAGAATTTCCGTATCTTGTCTGATTGATGATCACATAATCTTTCAGGTTTTCAATCTCTTCTTTCAAAGTGATAAACTCTTCTTTATTGCTTATGGTATTTCGCAAAAGCCGGATAAAAGCATCGATCACCTGGACTGATTTTTCTTTGTTTCCCTGCCAGATCAGCCACTTTACACTTGCAAGCGTATTATAAATATAATGGGGGTTGATCTGCATCTGAAGCGAATGGATCTCTGCCTCCCTCTTTGCTTTTTCTACCTCCATCAGCTTATCGATATACTGCTGCATTTCTCCCAGCATCGTATTATAAGTGGAAGAAAGCTCCCGGATTTCCGTACTTCCCTCCACCTTTACAAACTGGTTCAGACGCCCTTCACGAACACCTCGCATCTTATCCACCAGCTTATAAAGCGGTCTTGTCTGCTGCCTTACAAGAAGAAAAATAACAAGCACGACAATCGTTGTAATAAAGGCTGTCACACCGATAATATAATGAGAATCATATACTCTCGCAAATGCCATATCTGGGTGTATCATGCCAAGCATTGTATAATTTGTGCTTTGAAGCCTCTGAGTCATATATCCTGTAAGCTGCCCGTTTTCCTCCCGGCTCATGATTTTTATTCCGGATTTTTCCATCTCTTTTATTATCTTCAAAAGCTTCTCTTTGTCTCCCGAATCTTCCAGATATTCCTCTCTGTTGGAGGAGATGATCTCATTATCCTGATTCAGAATAAAAAGATCGTTTGTGCTCGTTGTAAATCCATCGTAATATCTTCGAAAATCCGATTCTTTAATTGTAAGAAGCGTTACGCCGGATACATTTTTTCCTCCGTCCCTGCTGATCGTTTTTGCCAGAACGATTACAGGACAGTCTTTCATAACGTCTGTGTATCCGCCCTTTTCATACTGACAAATAAGCTTTTTCGGATTTTCCAGCGCTTTTTTTACCACGGAATTATGAAGAAGCGTCTCCCCGTCTGTCACAAGACTGGAATCGTTATAATTCAGAGTTTTTCCGTCAATTCCCAGAAGCACAAGATTCATATCGCTGTATTTCTCTATGGGAAGCTGCTTTAAATACTGTTTCAGTTCCAGAATATTTTTTGCTTCCTCCGCATATTCCCAGTCTGTCTCTGTAAAATACGCCTGCACTGTGGAAGAACTGCTGATACTGGAAGTAACGGCTGTCATATCCCGGAAAAAATTATAAATATTCCTGTCTGTCTGCTGAAATATCTTATCCTGGGATTCCACAAAATTTTCTACAAATGCCTGCTGAGATGCCCGGATATTTAAGATACTTAATCCTGTAGTAAGGCAGATAATCCCAGCCACCACAGCCAGGATAATTTTTAAAAAAAGTGTGTTGCACCGCTTTCTCAATGTCCTGCCTCCATCCTGCTTTTCCGCCGGTACTGACTCGGCGTCTCTCCCTTCAGCTTCTTAAACATTCTGCAGTAATAGCCGTGGTCGGAATATCCCACTTCCATACTGACGTCGGAAATGGGCATGGAGCTTTCCTTTAAAAGCTCACAGGATTTTTCAATGCGGACCATGTTCAGATACCCGCTGAATCCCTCCTGCATATACTGATTAAAATAAGAAGAAATATAGTGATAATTAAAGGAAAATTCTTCTGCCAGATCTGCAAGCTCCAGCTTTTCCATATAATGCGTCCTGATATATTCCTTCATTTCTTCTATCCGAAAATCCTCGCTGTGGCTGCTGTTCGGCACCATAGAAGCAAGCTCTTCTGTAATCTCGCTGCAGCATAAAAGAAACTCCTTCTCGCTTTCTGTTCTGTCTGTTCTCTTAAAATAAATCCTTCGAAGCTCCTCGCTTTTTACTCCGCATTTTTCCATTTCCATCAAAAGATTATATAAGAGATTTTTGAAAAGATTTTTGCACTGGTATGCGTCGTATCTGCACTGACAGAGGTATTCCATATACTCTTTCAAAAGCGCCATTGCCTGAGAAAACTGATGATTTTTTAATAATCCCGCATACTCCTCATAGTGAAAACGCTCGGCTTCTGCAGTCACATATTCTCCCTGTTCGATCAAAAATTTCTCTGCAAAATAAAATTTCTGCTCCAGGCTTTGCTTTATTTCTTTTTCGTAAATATCACGGATTCGGGAGAACTCTGTAAATCCATCACTTAGCACAAGAAAAAGATTTTCTGCTATTTTCCCCGCCTTCTCTGCCCCTTCTTTCAGCTTCTCGATAAGAAACATCTCATCTGGTTTTTTATAATTAATGACACAGAAAAATACTTCCTGCTCCAGATACAGAGTACATAGTTTTTCAAATCCGTTTTTGTACAGATACTTTATGAGTATTTCCTGTACCTTATCCCACTGGCGTGTATTGTTTCCGCAGGCTTTTTTCATATTTCCTGCAAGAATGCGAAACTGCATATGAGGAAATCTTTCCTGATACTCCGTCTCCGAAATGGTATCCTGATACCCTGTCAGATACCGCTCCATCTGTGTTTCCAGAGCTACGCTTTCTCTTCTGTCAAGAGAAAATCCCGGTATGCCTGCCGCTGCCTTCTTAAGAGCCCTAAGAAGGATTTCCGGGTTTAAAGTCGGCTTTAAAACATAGTCCACTGCCCCGTTTAAAAGTGTCGTTCTCACGTATTCAAAATTATCATAGCTGCTTAAAATGATCAGCTTGATATTCGGATATTTTTCCTGCAAAATCATGGAAAATTCAATTCCGTTTAATACAGGCATAACAATATCAGCCAGAACAATGTCTGGCTGATACTTTTCTATCATCTCTATTCCTTCCTGTCCGTTAGAGGCTTCCCCAACAAGTAAAAAGCCTTCCTGCTCCCACATGATCATATGGCTGATTCCCTGACGTGTAATAAATTCATCGTCTACAATCAGCACTTTACACTCTCTTCCCATTTCATTCCTAACCTTGTACTGTCTTATTTTTCTTTATTTTACAACGGTTTTATGAAAAATTCAACATCCAGATTCTCAGCAGAAGAAATGCGGTACTGCTCATGAACCGGTGCTCCCCAGCTGTCGTCGCCTCCTACGCCCATCTGCTTTGCAAGGACACGCACCCAGGTATAATGAGGAATGGAAAGCTCCTCTTTATGAGACGCAGCATCAAGCTCACGTGTACTCCACGGAAGTACGCCT